>JBBION010000010.1:0-24770 GCA_037443345.1 Rubrivivax sp.
GGCCAATCCCGAAGTCTGGCGACTTCGGCTACCAGCCGGCTAGACGGTTGCCTTTGCCGGAATCGACTCGCCGCGCACTAGGTCCTCAAAGGTCTGGCGGCGGCGCACGAGGTGAGGTGTGCCGTCCTGGATGAGGACCTCGGCGGCCAGCTGCTTGGAGTTGTAGTTCGAGCCCATCACAAAGCCGTAAGCCCCGGCGCACTCGACGACCAGCCGCGCCTCGGCGGGCACCTGCGTGACGGCCTGCGCCGCGTCGCCGACCGCGCGGCGCGTGTCGTCGAGCCGCGTCTCGTGCACGACGACGTGCGTCACGCGCACGCCGGCCTGCGCCGCGACGCGCGCGAACAGCGTGCGCCCCACCGCGCCGAAACCGATCAGCGTCACGTCGAGCATCGCCGCCTCGCTCTTCTCCGAGCCCTCACTGCGCCCGCTTCGGCGGGCCGGCGAACTTGGCCGCGAACGGGCCCCACGCCGCCATGTCGACCTCGACGACGACCGGCCCCGGCGCGGCCAGCGCGCGCTCGAGCGTGGCCTTCGCGGTGCCCGGGCGCTCCATGCAGTGGTGGCCCACCTGCAGGCTCGCGCACAGCTGCGCGAAGTCGGGCGTGTGCAGTTCCACGTAGGCGTGGCGCCCGCCGTAGATGTCGTCCTGGATGTTCTTGATGACGCCGTAGCGGCGGTCGTTCATCACGACGAACAGCACGTCGGCCTTCTCCTGCGCGGCGCAGGCGAGCTCGCCGACGTTGAGCATGAAGCCGCCGTCGCCGCACAGCGCGACCGTCTTGCAGCCGAGCGCGTGCTCCACGTTGGCCACCGCCGCGCCGACGCCCATCGCCAGCCCCTGGCCGATGCCGCCGCCCAAGGCGTGCACGCCGGCGCGCGGGTGGTCGAGCACCGGCGCGCGGTTGCCCCACATGCTGTTGGACAGCGTGATGTCGCGCACCCACCAGAGCTTGCGGCCGACGACGTCGCCGATCGCGTTCTTCAGCTCGACATAGGGGCCCAGCGTGGCGTCGACGTCGTAGGCCGCCTGCGCGCGCGCGCGCTGCACGTCGTCGGCCAGTCGCGGGTCGACCTTCAGCCGGCCCTCGAGGCGGTCGGCGAGCGCGTCGAGCGTGAGCTGCGCGTCGCCGTGCACGAAGAACTCGCTGTCGTAGCCGCGCTGGTCGGCCAGCGCATTGGCGTCGATGCGCAGGCGCCGCCGCGGCAGCCTGAGCTTGTAGGTCAGCGTCTCGTTGCTGCGCAGGCGCGAGCCGACCACCAGCATCGCGTCGACCGTCTCGTAGAAGTGTTCGGCAGCCTTGTGCAGGTTGTAGGCGGCGAGCGTTTGTGGATGGTCCTCGGGCACGATGCCGCGCCCCTGCACCGAGGTCACGACGGCAAAGCCCATGTCGACCAGCCGGCGCACCGCGGCGCCCGCGCCGCGCGCGCCGCCGCCGAGCCACAGCAGCGGGCGCTTCGCCGACACGAGCCGCTCGGCCAGCGCGTCGACCGCGGCGGCACTCGGCACCACCGGCGGCACCGCGAGCGGCGCGAGGTCGGGCGGCAGGTCCAGCGTCATCTTCTGCACGTCGATCGGGATCTCGACGCTGACCGGCCCGCAGGGCGGCGTGTGCGCCAGGCGCACCGCCTCGCGCAGCGTCGCCAGCGCCGTCTCGGGGTTGCGCACCCGGAAGGCCTCCTTGCCCACCGCCTTGAGCATCGCCAGCTGCGCCGGGTGCTCGTGGATGTAGCCGAGGTCGCGGTCGAGGTACGGCGACTCGATCTGGCCCGTCAGGTGCAGCAGCGGCGTGCCGGCGGTCAGCGCCTCGACCATCGCGCCGGCGGCGTTGCCGCAGCCGGTGCCGGTGCTGGTCACGCACACGCCCAGCGTGCCGCTGACGCGCGCATAGGCGTCGGCCATGTTGCAGGCACCGGCCTCGCCGCGCGCCGAGACGAAGCGGATCTTGCCGCGCGTGTGGAACGCGTCGAGGATGGGCATGTTGTGGATCGAGATCACGCCGAAGGCCGCGCGCACGCCGCACGCCTCGAGGAAGCGCGCGGCGAGTTCGCCGACGGTGATGCGGGTGGAGGCGGTCATGCGGCCTTCCTGTCGGAGCTCTTCGGAGCCCACGCGCCGCGGTTCGGCAGGTGGCTGATGCGTTCGGTCAGTTGCGCGGCAGCCGTCCTGACGTCGTCGACCAGCGCGGGCAGGCGCTGCTCGTCGATGCGCTGGCCCGGCACCGTGATGCTGACCACCGCGGCGACCTCGCCGCGGTCGTTGAACACCGGCGCGGCGATCGTCGAGATGCCCGTCTCGAAACCCCCCTGGCTGATACCGTAGCCGTTGGCGCGGTCGGCGTCGATCAGCGCCTTGAGCTGCTCGACGGTCGTCGGCGTGCGCGGCGTGTAGGCCTTCAGCGGCTCGTCGGGGTAGAGCTGGCGCAGCGCGACGAGGTCCAGGTCCGACAGCAGCAGGCGGCCGAGCACGGTGGCGTGCGCCGGCAGCCGCGCGCCGACCTGGACCGACTGGAACAGCGCGTTGTGGCCGGCGGCCTTGGCGATGAAGACGACCTCGCGCCCGTCGCGCACCACCAGGTGCGCCGCGTAGCCGCAGCGGTCACGCAGCGCCTCGATGACGGGGCGGCCGTGCTCGGTCAGCTCCATCGACGCGAGCAGCTCGAAGCCCAGGCGCAGCACCGCGAGCCCGAGCTTGTAGCTGTTGCCATCGCCGGCGCGCTCGACGAAGCCCATCTGCTCGAGCGTGTGCAGCATGCGGAAGACGGAGGCGCGCGGCAGCTGCAGCCGGCGCGACAGCTCGGCGCCGGTGAGCTCGCGGTCCTCGCGGCTGAACTGCATCAGCAGCTGCAGCCCGCGCTGCAGCGCGGGCACGGTGTAGCGGTCGTCGAGTTGCGTCTTGTCGTTCATGCGGGTCTCCCGCCGGGAGTCAGTCCAATCAGTTCGTCGACGGCGTCGGCGGCTTCGAGCGCGCACGCGTGGCCGACGGGGCCGAGGTCGCGCCAAGGCTGCCCCGCAGCCGCCGCGACGGCCTGGCACGCCGCCGGCGGCGTGATCGCGTCGGCGCTGCCGCTGGCCACGTCGACCGGGCAGCGCACCTGTGCGAGGTCGCCCAGCAGGTCGGCCTGGTCGAGCAGGCGCGCCGCCTGCGTGTAGCCGGCCGGGTCGATGCGCGCCATCGTCGCGCGCACCGCGTCGACCAGCTCGGGGCGGGCGTGCGGCGAGAGCATCGCGGCGGCGCGCTCCCGCGCCAGGCCCTGCGGGCCCAGCCGCTCGAGCAGGCTCAGGCGGTCGTCGAGCTTCTTGCGCCGCTCGGCGTCGGGCGCGCTGCCGTAGCCGCGCGCCGGCGACAGCAGCACGAGCCGATGCACGCGTGGCGGCTGCAGCCGGGCCGCGCGCGTGGCCATCACGGCGCCGAGCGAGTGGCCCACCAGCACGAGCGGCGCGATGGCGCCCACTCCGTCGAGCCAGTCCCACAGCCGCCGTGCGTACGCGCCGGCGTCGGGCGCGGCGCCCGCCAGGGCGCTGCTTTCGCCGTAGCCGGGTGCGTCCCACGCGAGCACGCGCAGGTCGGCGCGGCCTCGCGCGGCATGCAGCTGACACGCCCAGCTGGCCGAGGCCGAGCCGATGCCGTGCAGCAGCACGTGCGTGACGGCAACGCCGGCACCGGCGTCGCGGTACGACACGCGCGCGTCACCCACCTGCACCGTGTGCAGGGGATGCTGCTCGAGGATCTGCTGCGGCGTCATCGGGGCTCGGGCGGGATCGGGCGTCGCGCCGTTCAGCGCTTGATCTTCGCCAGCGGCGATCCGGGCGGATAGGTGGGCGTCACGGGCTTGGGGCTGCCGAGCATCACGCACATCAGCGCGTCTTCCTCGCCGATGTTGTGCTCCTCGCGGTACACGCCCGGCGGCACCGAGATCAGGTCGCGCTCGCCGATCACCGCCTCCCAGCGCTGGCCGTCCTTCTCGCAGATCACCTTCATCGTGCCGCGCATCACGAAGAAGATCTCCTCGACGTCGTAGTGGATGTGCGACGGGCCGATGTGGCCGGCCGGGATGACCATCGTCGAGAACGTGAAGTGCGCCGCGGGCACCGTGTTGCCGTCCTTGGCCACACCCGTGCCGCCGGTGCCGACGTAGCGCATCTGCGCGCGGCGGTAGCGCGGGTCGACCTGCGTCTGGAACGCCAGCGCGTCCCAGTCGTAGCGGCGCGTCGAGCGGCGCGCGACGCGCGAGTCCATCCACTCGGCGAAGCTCTGGCCGGGCTGCTGCATCAGGCTGGCCTGGATCTCGGCCTCGGGCGGGATCTGCGCATCGAGCAGGCCGCGCTCGTTGAAGACGGGTTCGTTGGCCGCCAGCGCGGCGGTGGGCAGGGGGGCGTTCATCTCGGTGGACTCCTTTCAGTGGCTCATGCCGTGTTCCAAGCATCCACGGCCGAAGAACCGCGAGGCTTCAAGCGGCCGCCGCGGATCCGGCCTTGCCGGTCCGCTGGCGGTGCCCCCTCGAGGGGGAGCGCCGCAGGCGCTGCGGGGGTGGCTCATGTCAATGCATCACGAAGCCGCCGTTGACCGGCAGCAGCTGTCCGGTGACGAAGCCGGCGCCGCGCGAGAGCAGGAACAGCGCGGCGGCGTCGACGTCGGCGGGGATCTGGGCGCGCGTGATCGCGCGGCCCTGCAGGTAGTACTCGTGCCGCGCCTGGGGCACGTACGCGGTGGCCTCGACCAGCGTCAGGCCCGGGGCGATGGCGTTGACGGTGATGCCGTCGGCCCCCATCTCGCGCGCCAGCGAGCGCGTCATCGCGACCACGGCGCCCTTGCTCGCGACGTAGGCCAGCAGCTTCGGCGCACCCCACAACGCCGTGTCGGAAGCGATGTTGACGACGCGCCCGCTGCCGCTGGCCGCCAGATGCGGCCGCGCCGCCACCGTGACGAGCCAGGTGCCGCGCACGTTGACGTCCATCACGCGGTCCCAGGTGTCAACGTCGAGCTCGTCCATCGTCTTGCCGCCCGAGTTGGTGATCGCGGCGTTGTTGATCAGGCCGTCGAGCCCGCCGAGCGCCTGCGCGGCGCTTGCCACGCCGGCGCGGATGCTGTCGCGATCCAGCAGGTCCAGCGGCACGTAGTGCGCCGCGTCGCCCAGTTCGGCCGCCAGCGCACGGCCGCGCTCGTGAAGCACGTCGCTGATCGCCACGCGCGCGCCGGCGGCGACCAGCGCGCGCGCGAAGCTCTCGCCCAGCCCGCGCGCGGCGCCGGTGACGAGCACGCGGCGGCCGTCGAGCCGGATCTCGGGGTCGTGGTTGGTCGTCATGTCAGTTGTCCATGCCATGCCGACGGCACCCACGATCCATGAAGCGCAACGCTTCAAGCGGCCGCCGCGGATCCGGCTTCGCCGGTCCGCTGGCGGCGCCCCCTCGAGGGGGAGCGCCGAAGGCGCTTCGGGGGTGGGTCATTTCATGCCCCGATGCGCTGCGTGCTCGGCAGGTAGTGCAGCACGCGCCGCTCGGCGAACACGACGGCGTAGTAGGCGACGATGCCGATCACCGTCAGCGCGCCGATGACGACGAACACGCCGGCGGTGTTGCCCTGCCCCTCGAAGAACACGAGCAGGTAGCCCAGCCCCATGTTGCCGCCCACCAGCTCGCCGACGACGACGCCGATCACGGCCAGCGTGCTCGCGATGCGCAGGCCCGAGAACAGCGGCGGCAGCGTGGTCGGGAACTCGACCATGCGAAACACCTGGAACCGCGTGGCCGAGAACGAGCGTGCGAGGTTGATCAGGTCGTGGTCCATCGCGCGCATCGCCGACAGCACGTTGATCAGCACCGGGAAGAACACGATCAGCACCGCGACCAGGATCTTCGGGTAGACCGTGTAGCCCAGCCACATCACGAACAGCGGCGCGAACGCCACCTTGGGCGCGATCTGCAGCGCGAGCAGGTACGGCGACAGCACCGCCTCGACGCGCGGCGCCACGCCCAGCGCGTAGCCGATCAGCGCGCCGAGCAGCGAGCCCAGCGCGAAGCCGACCACCACCTCGAGCGCCGTGATGCCGGCGTGCCACAGCAGCCGCTCGGCGCCCCAGATGCGGCCGAACTCGGCGACGACGGCGCTGACCGGCGGCAGCACGAAGGCCGGCACGCCGAGCCAGCCGGGGACGAATTCCCACGCGAGCAGGAACGCGACGAGCACCGCGAGGCTCCAGCCGGCAGTGACGAGGCGCTCGCGGTCGGCGTTCATCGGCGCGGGTGCGGCGGCGGGGGCCTTGCTGCGCTTGACGGCGAGCGTGTTCACTTGGCCGCCACGAACTGGTTGGTGTAGAGGTCCTTCAGCGGCACCTCCTTGGACACGATGCCGTTGCCGACGTAGAACTTCTGCAGTTCGCCCAGGCGCGCCTCGTCCATCGTGCCGGGCACCTTCTGCGCGGCGTAGACGTACCGGTTGTACAGCTCGAACGTCTTCTGCACGCTGGCTTCCTTGCCCTGGTGCACCGGCACGTGCTTGACGTAGACGGCGGTGGCCGCCTTCGGGTCGGCCATGATGTCCTTCATGCCCTTGAGTGTGGCGCGCACGAGCTTCTGGATCAGCTGCGGGTTCTTCTGGATCGTCTCGTCGGCGGCGAGGATGGCCTGCGCCATGCTCTTGAAGTAGATGTCCGCCGGCAGGATGTCGACCTGCGCGCCGGCATCCATCGCGGCCACCGTCCAGTCGGGCACGGCGGCCATCGCGGCGGCCTTGTTGGCGGCGAACTGCTGCCACACGCCCGCGGGGCCGGCGGCCTGGATGTTGACGTCGTTCTTCGTCAGCCCGACCTTGCTGAGCATGCCCAGCAGCGCGTAGTAGGTGGTGTCGGTGTACGAGATCGTCGTCACCGTCTTGCCCTTGAGCTCGCGCGGGCTCTCGATGCGCTCGCCCTTGTGGCTGACCAGCGCCATCAGCGATCCCTGGCCGAGCACGGCCACCGCCTTGACGGGGATGCCCTGCGCGCGCGCGATGATCGGCGTGTCGCCGATGGCGCCGCCGACGACGGCGTTGCCGGCGCCGATCTGCTTGGCCACGTCGACGCCGCCGCGGCCGCTGACGAAGGTGACCTTCAGGCCTTCCTGCTCGTAGTAGCCCTTGGCCTGCGCCACCATCCACGGGCCGAACGCGGGCAGCGTGCCCGGCGCGGGCAGCAGGTAGGTCACCTCCTGCAGCTGGGCGTGGGCGGCCAGCGGCGCGCCGAGGGCGGCAGCAGCGACGAGGGCGAGGCAGGCGCGGCGGGGGATCTGGGGCAGGGTCATCGCGGGCTCCGTGCGAAAGATGGCGGTCGGGGGTGGTGGGCTCAGTGCACTTCCGCGTTGGCGTCGAGCTTGAGCAGGTCCATCAGGTGCGCGACGTAGTCGGCCACCTCGTGGTGCTTGCGGCGCTGCATCGGGTTGTCGCGGCCGGGGATCTCGACGACGATCTCCTCGACGATGGTGCCCGGGCGCTCGCTCATCACGAGGATGCGGTCCGACAGCGCGACGCCCTCGGCGAGATCGTGCGTGATGAACAGCACCGTCTTGCGCTGTGCCTGCACCATCTGCGCCAGGTCCTGCTGCAGGATCATCTTGGTCTGCGCGTCCAGGGCCGAGAACGGCTCGTCCATCAGCAGCACCAGCGGGTCGACCGCGAGCGTGCGCGCGAGCGCGGCGCGCTGGCGCATGCCGCCCGACAGCTGGTTCGGGTAGTGCTGCTCGAAGCCCTTGAGGTGGCACTGCGCGAGCAGGCGGTGCGCGACCTCGCGCCGCTGCGCGGCCTTGACGCCGCGCAACTCGAGTCCGAACTCGACGTTCTGCGCGATCGTGCGCCACGGCATCAGCAGGTCCTTCTGCAGCATGAAGGCCACGTGGTCGTTGGGGCCCGAGACGACCTCGCCGCCGACCTTGACGATGCCGGCCGACGGCTTGGACAGCCCGGCGCCCATGTTCAGCAGCGTGCTCTTGCCGCAGCCCGACGGGCCGATGATCGAGACGACCTCGCCCTCGGCGATCGAGAACGTGACGTTGCGCGCGGCGAGTACTTCGCCCGAGTTGCCGCGCGGCGGAAAGCGCTTGTCGACGCCGATGAACTCGATCGCGGGCGCCCGGGCGTGGGCGGCGCGGTCGATCGAGGTGCCGGGAAGCGAAGTCATCGGGAGGCTCCTGCGTTTCTCAAAAGAAACATCGATTCATTACAGAATCAATCGTAGCCCCTGCACGCCCCGCTCGCACGCCTTAGCCGAGCGAAAAAGTCGGCTATCACGCCCCCGGGTCTGGCGGCGCAGGTGGGGTGCGGACACGGACCTCGACCCCGCGGGCCGACACGGGCTGACCAGTGGCGATGGCCGGTGACGCACGAATTCAGTCGGATTAGGCTTGACCCAGCGATCGCAGGACCCCTACCATGGGCGCCGTTTCGATACGGAAACTGCATTTTATATCTGAAACCACGGAGAGTCCATGAGTGCTGCCACTGCCCTCACCGCGTCCCCCGCGCGCTACGAGTGCCCGCCGGGCATGAATCTGGCGCAGTGGATGAAAACGCGCATGGCCACCCGCGCCACGCGCCGCTACGACTGGGACGCGCTGGCGTTCCAGACGAAGGTCGACCCGAAGTACCGCCGCGCGCAGATGCGCTACGTCGGCACCGGCGCCACCGGCGTCGCGCACGACGAGAACACGGTGCCGGCCGAGCACTTCACCTTCTCGACGATGATCCTGCCCGCCGGCGCCGAGGGCCCGCTGCACATCCACACCGACGCCGAGGAGGTGTTCTTCGTGCTGCGCGGGCGCGTCAAGCTGATCGCCGAGCTCAACGGCGAGACCTGGGAGATGGAAGCCGGCGAGCGCGACCTGATCTCGTGGCCGGTGGGCGTGTACCGCGGCGTCGTCAACATCGGCGACGAGGAGGCGCTGATGTGCGTCATCGTCGGCAGCCCGAAGCCGGTCACGCCGACCTACCCGCCGTCGCACCCGCTGGCCAAGATCGAGCGCTGAGGCGCGAAGGCACCCGCCATGCGCATCCTGGGCATCGACGAGATCACGTTCGGCGCGGCCGACTTGGCCACCTGCCGGCGCTTCTTCACCGACTGGGGCCTCGCGCTCGTCGACGAGCAGCCGCAGGTACTGGTGTTCGAGACGCTCAACGGTGGCCGCGTGCGCATCGCGCACAGCGACCAGCCCGGGCTGCCGCCCGGCCTCGAGCCCGACCCGACGCTGCGCGAAGTGGTCTGGGCCGTGGGCAGCGCGGCCGAGCTCGACGTGTGCCGCGAGCGCCTGCGCGGCCAGCCGGGCTACGTCGACGACGGCCAGCGCGTCGGCTGCACCGACCCCAACGGGCTGGCGGTGCGCGTGCAGGTCACGCGCAAGCGCCCCGTACAGATCGAGTGCGCGCGCACCAACACCTGGAGCGAGCGCCCGCGCGTGAACCAGCCGGCGCCGGCCTACGAGCGCGCCACGCCGGTCGAGGTCGGCCACGTCGTGTTCTTCGTGCTCGACCTGGCCGCCACCACCGCGTTCTACGAGCAGTGCCTGGGCTTCGTCGTCTCCGACCGCTACCCCGGGCGCGGCCACTTCATGCGCTGCGCTCCCGAGGGCGGCCACCACGACCTGTTCCTGCTCGCGCCGCCGAACCCGCGCCGGGGCCTGAACCACGTCGCCTTCACGGTGCGCGACCTGCACGAAGTGATCGGCGGCGGCATGCACATGTCGCGCTGCGGCTGGACCACAGAGCTCGGCCCCGGCCGCCACCCGATCTCGTCGGCGCTGTTCTGGTACTTCGAGAACCCTGCCGGCGCGCTCGTCGAGTACTACACCGACGAGGACGAACTGACCGCCGAGTGGACGCCGCGCGAGTTCACCCCCGGGCCGACCGTGTTCGCCGAGTGGGCGATCAAGGGCGGCATCGACGGCCACACGCGCCGCCAGGTGAACGCCGAGGCGCCCAGCGGGCGCTTCATGACCGACAAGCCCAAGGCCTGAACGGCCGCCGAACCCACCGCGGCGCGCCCGCCGCCCAGGAGACCGCCATGCGCACGCCCGAGCTGTACAACGAAACGCACCAACACCGCAGCGCGCCGCCCACCGCCTACGAGAGCCTGCTCGGCGACAGCATCGAGCGCGCCTACGCCGCCGGCATCCACGACCTCGAGGGCCTGGTGGCCTACCTGAACGACGCCGGCCCGTCGGGCCCCAACGGTCAGCCGTGGACGCCCGAGACCTACTGCCGCGAGATGGCCCGCCTGGGCGCCTGACGCCGCGACGCGAACGACCCGCACGCGAAGGAGAACCGCGATGAACACCGCCACCGTCAACGTCCAGCTCGACCCCGTCGACGCCGCGCTCGAAGTCGGCCTGAAGGATCTGTGGTACCCGGTCTGCCCGTCGGGCTTCGTCAAGGAAAGCCCGATCTCGCTGCGCCGCCTGGGCTACAAGATCGCGCTGTGGCGCGACGCCACCGGCAAGGTGCACGCGCTCGAAGACCACTGCCCGCACCGCGGTGCGCCGCTGTCGCTCGGCGTGATCCTCGGCGACCGCATCGCGTGCCCGTACCACGGCGTCGAGGTGCGCTGCGACGGCACCGTCACGCGCGTGCCCGGCAGCCCGGGCTGCAAGCTCGAGGGCTCGCGCCCGACGCGGCGCTTCGTCACCGCCGAATCGAACGGCGCCATCTTCCTCTACAACGCGAGCAACCCCGCGCTCGACGAGGCGCCGCCGCTGCGCCTGCCCGAGCAGCTGACGTCGCCCGAGTGGTCGTCGTTCCTGTGCTACACGGAATGGGGCTGCGACTACCGCTACGTGATCGACAACGTGATGGACCCGATGCACGGCGTGTACCTGCACAAGCAGTCGCACACGATGAGCGAAGGCGAGATCACGGCCGAGTTCCAGATCCGCGACACCGACACCGGCTTCGTCTTCGAGAAGAAGCACCAGCGCGACGTCAACTTCGACTGGACCGAGTGGATCGACACCGGCATCCACCTGATGCGCCTGGAGATCCCGTACCCGAAGACGGGCGGCCCCGGCGGCAACTTCACGATCATCGGCAGCTACACGCCGATCACGAGCCGCGCGTCGGGCGTGTTCCACTGGCGCTGCCGCAAGGTCAGCGGCTGGCAGCGCGACACGTGGCGCTTCCTGTACAAGAACCGGCTCGAGGAGCGCCACTGGCGCGTGCTCGAGCAGGACCGCGTGGCCGTCGAGCACATGGAGCCCGAGGCCAACAAGCGCGAGCACCTGTACCAGCACGACATGGGGCTGGTGCGCCTGCGCCGCCACCTGCGCAACCTGGCCGCGCGCCAGCTCGACAAGGCCGGCGGCTGAGCGCGACGATGGGCGAGCCCACCCCCCTGCAGGCCTGGGTCCACACGCTGCGCTTCGAGGCCGACGACATCATCAGCGTCGAGCTGCGCCCGGTGGGCGGCGGCGACTTCCCGGCCTTCGCGGCGGGCTCGCACATCGACCTGCACCTGCCCAACGGCATGGTGCGCAGCTACTCGCTCGTCAACCCCAGCACCGAGCGCCACCGCTACGTCGTCGGCGTGCTGCGCGACCGCAAGAGCCGCGGCGGCTCGCGCTGCGTGCACGAGCAGCTGCGCGTGGGCACGCGGATGGCGATCGGCGCGCCGCGCAACAACTTCCCGCTGCACGAGGACGCATCGCACTCGGTGCTGCTGGCCGGCGGCATCGGCGTCACGCCGCTGCTGTGCATGGCGCGCCGGCTCAAGGACCTCGGGCGCTCGTTCGAGGTGATCTGCTGCGCGCGCTCGCGTGCCAGCGCCGCGTTCGTGGCCGAGATCGAGGCGCTGGGCGTGCCGGTGACCTGGCACTTCGACGACGAGCGCGGCGGCCCGCCCGACCTGCGCGCGCTGCTGGCGCGCCGCGCGCCAAGCTCCATCGAGCACTACTACGCCTGCGGCCCGGCGGTGATGCTCGATGCCTTCGAGATCACCTGCGCCGCGCTCGGCCACGCGAATGCGCACATCGAGCGCTTCGCCGCCGTCGAGGTCGCGGCGTCGGCCGACGCGCGCCAGGCCTACAGCGTCGAGCTGCGCAAGAGCGGCAGGACGTTCGAGGTCACGCCCGGGACGACGCTGCACCAGCGCCTCGTCGAGCTGAAGGCCGGCGTGCCGTTCAGCTGCGAGGAAGGCATCTGCGGCTCGTGCGAGACGCGCGTGCTCGAAGGCGAGCCCGACCACCGCGACTCGGTGCTCACCGCCACCGAGCGCGCGGCCAACCAGGTGATGATGGTCTGCGTCTCGGGCTGCAAGTCCGAGCGGCTCGTGCTCGACCTCTGAACCTCCGAGCGCCGGCGCCGCCGACCGGCCCGTCCGCGCGCATCGGCTACCCTCGCGGCTTCGCGCGCGGCGCCGCGTGCGCCCGACGCCCCCCCGCCCTTGCCCAACGACACGTCGCGCGGCCTGCTGGTCGCCAACCTGCTCGCGCAGCTGGCCTTCGGCCTGCTGGCGATGATGATCTGCATTCCGTCGATGCAGCAGTGGGGTGCGACGTTCGGCGTCTCGCAGGCTGCCGTGCAGCTGACCTTCAGTGGCTACGTCGTCGCCTTCGGCGGCGTGCAGCTGCTGTACGGGCCGCTGTCGGACCGGCTCGGACGCAGGCGCGTGCTGCTCGCGGGGCTGGCGCTGGCCGGTGCCGGCACGGTCGTCGCCGCGCTGGCCGCCGACGTCGCGACGCTCACCGCCGCACGGGTGCTGCAGGGCGCCGGCGCGGGCGCCGGCACGGTGATCGGCCGCGCGCTGGTGCAGGACCTGTTCCAGGGGCCCGAGCGCACGCGCGTGATGGCCTACGTGGGCATGGTGATGGGGCTGTGCCCGCCCGCCGCGACGATCGTCGGCGGCCAGATCCACGTGCACTGGGGCTGGCAGGCCAACTTCGTGCTGATCGCGGGGCTCGCCGCCGTGCTGTGGGTGGCCGCCTGGCGCGGCCTGCCGAACCACCGGCCCGGCGCCGCGGCGCCGTCGCACTGGCTGCGCGCGATGGCCGGCGCCTACGCGCGGCTGGCGCGCGAGCCGGTGTTCGTGCTGTACGTGCTGGTGCTGGCGAGCACGACGGCCACGTTCTACGCCTTCCTCGGCGGCACGCCGATCGTGCTCGGCGGCTACGGCATCGGCCCCGACGGCGTGGGCTACTACGTGATGGCGATTCCGCTGTCGTACATCGTCGGCAACTACCTCACCTCGCACCTCGTGCACCGCGCCGGCGAGCGCACGATGATGCGGCTGGGTCAGGCGCTGACGATGGGTGGCTTGGTGCTCGTGCTGGCGCTGGCGCTGGCCGGGCTGCGCACGCCGCTGGCGCTCGCGCTGCCGCTGGTGCTCGTCGGCGTCGGGCACGGCCTGCTGATGCCGCCGTCGCTCGCGGGCACGGTCGGCGTGGTGCCGGCGCTGGCCGGCTCGGCCGCCGCGGTGGCCGGGCTCGCGCAGCAGCTGATGGGCGCGCTGGGCGGCTACGTCGTCGGGCTGGTGCCGCACGACGGCGCGACCAACATGGCGTGGGTCATGCTCGCCTTCGGCGCCTGCGGCCTCGTCGCGCAGGGGCTGCTGCACCGCTGGCCGACGCGCGGCGGCGCGGCGGCGCACTGAACCGGCGCCGTCAGACGTTGAGCAGCAGGAAGCGCCGCTCCCACGGACTCACGACGTCGAAGTACTCGCGGTACTCGGCTTCCTTGATCGCCGCGTAGGTCTCGATGAAGTGCGACCCGAACAGCTCGGCCAGCGGCTCGCAGCGGCGCAGCAGCTCGACGGCGTCGTCGAGGTGGCGCGGCAGCTGGCGCGGCTGCTCGTAGGCGCTGCCGGTCAGCGGCTCGCTGGGCTGCAGCCGCTGCGTCATGCCGAGGTAGCCGCACGCCAGCGTCGCGGCGGTGACCAGGTAGGGATTGGTGTCGACGCCGGCCAGGCGGTTCTCGACGCGCCGCGCCTCGGGCCCCGAGCGCGGCACGCGCAACCCGCAGGTGCGGTTGTCGTAGCCCCAGCCGAGGTTGATCGGCGCCGACGTGTAGCGCGACAGCCGGCGGTACGAGTTGACGTACGGCGCGAAGAACGCGGTCGCCGCCGGCAGGTAGGTCTGCAGCCCGCCAATGAAGTGGAAGAACTCGGGCGAGGGCTCGCCGTCGGGGCGGCTGAACACGTTGGCGCCGCTGGCGAGGTCGACCACGCTCTGGTGCAGGTGCATCGCGCTGCCGGGCTGGCCCTGCATCGGCTTGGCCATGAACGTGGCGTACATCTGGTGGCGGATCGCCACCTCGCGCACCGTGCGCTTGAACAGGAACACCTGGTCCGCCAGCGCCAGCGGGTCGCCGTGGTCCAGGTTGATCTCCATCTGCGCCGTGCCCATCTCGTGGATCAGCGTGTCCAGCGCGATGCCCTCGGCCTCGCACCAGTCGTAGAGCACGTCGAAGATCTCGCCGTACTCGCTGACCGAGTCGATCGAGAAGCTCTGCATGCCGGCCTCGGTGCGCTGCGTGCGCCCCATCGGCGGCTTCAGCGGGATGTCCTCGTCGGGCTCGATCTGCACGAGGTAGAACTCCATCTCGGGCGCGACGACGGCCTTCCAGCCGCGGTCCTCGTACAGCTTGAGCACGCGCCGCAGCACGTTGCGCGGCGACAGCCCGACCGGCGTGCCGTCGAAGCGCAGGCAGTCGTGGATGATCTGCGCGGTGGGCTCCTTGGCCCACGGCACCGGGCGCACGGAGGCCGCGTCGGGCACCAGCCGCATGTCGGGGTCGGACACCGCGGTGAAGTCCTTCTCCGGGTAGTCGCCGGTGACCGTCATCGTCAGCACCGCCTCGGGCAGGCGCAGGCCAGCCGTGGGGTCGTAGCGGTGGCGCGGCACGATCTTGCCGCGCGCCTGCCCCGACATGTCGGGCGTCAGGCATTCGATCTCGGTGATGCGGTGCTCGTCGAGCCAGCGCAGGACGGCGTCGGGGTCGGTCATGGAGGGGCTTGTGGCAGTGCCGATGGGGCGCGATTGTGCGCCCGGCCCGCGACGGCCCGCCCGGCGCCGGCGAGTGTCAGCACGCCGCCACCACCCGCTGCACCTTGCCGCTGCGCCCGTGCGCCAGCGGCGCGCCGGGCTCGTCGACGATGGCCAGTCGTGACAGCCCCTGCGCCTTCGCGTAGGCGCGCAGCGCGCGCTGGCAGCGCGCGCGCGCGCCGGGCTCGCGCTCGGCCTCGGGCCCCAGGCGCAGGCACAGCGTGCGCGCGTCGCGCTGGCGCAGCTGGAAGTCGAACACGCCGGCGTCGTCCTCGAGCACCATCGTCAACGCCAGCGGCAGCAGCGTGACGCGCCGGCCGTCGTCGGCACGCAGGTGCAGCGGGTCGTCGCGCCGGCCGCGCACGCGCACCGCGGGCAGCGGCGAGCCGCAAGGGCAGTCGTCGGGGAGCCAGGCGACCTGGTCACCGAGGTCGTAGCGCACCAGCGGCTGCACGCGGTTGGCGAGGTTCGTCAGCAACGTGGTGTGCGACAGCGTGCCCGGCGGCACCGGTCGCCCGCGCGCGTCGACCGGCTCGAGGATCACCCAGTCGGCGTTGACGTGCATGCGCCCTTGCGCGCACTCCCAGCCGATCGCGAGGAACTCGCTGGCGCCGTAGTGGTTGCGCACCGGGCAGCCGAACTGGCGCGACAGTCGCGTGCGCGTCGCGTCGTCGAGCGTCTCGCCGCCGGTGTCGACCTCGCGCAGAGAAAGGCGCAGGTCGCCGCGCTCGACGGCGTCGCCGAGCATCGCCGCCGCCGTCGGGTAGGTCGCGAGCACCGCCGGATGCCACGCCTCGAGTTCGGCCATCAGGGCCGGCAGCGGCTGCAGGATCGACAGGCTGCGCAGCGTCTGCGCCAGCCACGGGTTCAGCCGCCGCAGCCGCTGCAGCGAGACCTGGCTCGCGAAGTGCCCGCCGGTGGCCACCACCAGCGCCTGGCGCTGCGCGAGCCGCCAGGGGTCGAGCGCGCCACCGGGCCCGCGCGCCGCGCGGCGCAGCGCCTCGAGCGCGTCGTAGACCGCCATCGCGCCGGCGTCCTGCACGAACACGCCCGGCTCGCCGCTGCTGCCCGAGCTCTCCCACACCGCGTAGCGCCCGGCGAACGCGTCGGCGATGCACGCGGGGTCGGCGAGGAACGCACGCAGGGCGGGCAGCGCGAGCCCCGGCTCGGTGACCCAGTCGTCGAAGCGCGCCATCAGCACGCGCTTGGACACCACCGGCAGCTCGGCCAGCGGCGTGTCGGCGCCGGCGCCGCGGTGCAGTTCGGCGTACAGGCGCGAGTCGCGCCGCGCGTCGGCGAGCAGCGTCCGCAGCCGCACTTGCTGGCGCCGCGCCAGCGCGTCGCGCGTGCCGGCGCCGTCGGCCAGCACGTCGAGCACCGCGCGCGACGCGGCCAGCGGGTCGAACACCGGCGCCGGGTGCCACGCCGTCGCCATCGCCGCCACGCCTTCGCCGCCGCCGGTGCCGGTCAGCCGCCGCCCTCGCCGACGTCGGCGTCGGCGCCCTCGCCTTCGCCGCCTTCACCCTCGTCGCGCCGGTGCACGACGGTCACCGGCACCGGGCTGTCGTGGATCAGCGACTGCGACACCGAACCGATCAGCACGCCGGCGATGCCGCCGCGCCGCTCGGCGCCGATCACGATCGCGTCGCACGCCAGGCGCTCGGCGATGTCGACCAGCGTGTGCGCCGGGTCGCCGGTGGCCACCTCGACCTCGTACTCGACGCCGGCACCGTCGAGCAGCGCCGCGGCCGGCGCCATCAGGTCGGCCGCGGCGCCGCGACGCACCTCGTCGATGACCTCGGGGTCGTGCGCGGTGACGATCTCGTACAGCGTCGGCGCGTCCTGCACGTTGGCCAGCACGAAGCTCGCCTTCAGGCCGGCGCGCACCAGCGCGAGCGCGTGGTGCACCGCCTCCAGCGCGGTGGGGGTGCCGTCGACGGGCAGCAGGATCTTCATCGGGACAGGGCTCCTCGGAACGGGGTGGACGCGGGCCGGTCAGAACCGCGAGTGCAGCGTCTGGCCGAGCATCTCGGGGGTGATCAGTGTGACACCGCGCGGCGTGACGTGGAACCGCTCGCGGTCGGCCTCGGCGTCGACGCCGGCGGTGAAGCCGTCGGGCAGCCGGCAGTGCTTGTCGACGATGCAGCGCGACAGGCGCACGCCGCGGCCGACGACGGCGTTGGGCAGCAGCAGCGAGTCCTCGATCACGCTGTGCTCGCCGACGCGCACCTTCGAGAACAGGATCGAGCGGCGCACCGTCGCGCCGCTGACGATGCAGCCGCTGGCCACCAGCGAGTCGACCGCCGCGCCGCGCCGCCCGTCGTCGTCGAACACGAACTTGGCCGGCGGCAGCTGCGACTGGCGGCTGAGGATCGGCCACGCGTCGTCGTACAGGTTCAGCTCGGGCACGACGCGCGTGAGATCCATGTTGGCCTCGTAGTACGCGTCGACGGTGCCGACGTCGCGCCAGTACGGCCGCCCGCCGACCATGTTGACGCAGCTCTTCTCGAAGCGGTGCGCGTGCACGACGCCGCGTTCGACCAGCCGCGGGATCACGTCGTGGCCGAAGTCGTGGCTCGAGGCCGCGTCGCGCGCGTCGCGCGCGAGCTCGCTGGCCAGCAGCTCGGCGTCGAACAGGTAGATGCCCATGCTCGCCAGCGCGTGCGTGGGCCGCTGCGCCAGCGGCTGCGGCTGCTTCGGCTTCTCGGCGAACGCGGTGACGCGCTCGTCGGCGTCGACGCTCATCACGCCGTAGCTGCACGCCTCGGCGCACGGCACCTCGACGCAGGCCACGCTCGCCTGCGCGCCGCGCGCCACGTGCTCGGCGACCATCAGCGCGTAGTCCATCTTGTAGACGTGGTCGCCGGCGAGCACGAGCACGTGCCGCGCGCGCGACTCGGCGATCTGGTCGAGGGTCTGGAACACGGCGTCGGCCGTGCCGCGGTACCAGCCCTCGTCCGCCTTCTGCTGCGCCGGCACGACGTCGACGAACTCGCCGAGGCTGATCTCGAGAAAGCTCCAGCCGCGCTGGATGTGGCGGATCAGGCTCTGCGCGCGGTACTGCGTCAGCACCGCGACGCGGCGGATGCCCGAGTTCACGCAGTTCGACAGCGCGAAGTCGATGATCTTCAGCTTGCCGCCGAAGGACACCGCCGGCTTGGCGCGCCAGTCGGTCAGCTGCATCAGGCGCGAGCCGCGCCCGCCGGCGAGCACGACGGCGAACGTCTGCTGCGCCAGGTGCGCGTGCACGTCGTCGCGCGCCGAGGCGGCGCGGGTGCGGTAGTCGAAACGGCCCGGGTCGTGGCTCATGCGCTGGTCTCCAGTCGGCGTCGTCGTCGATGCCCGACCCGTTCGCGGGTCGCGGCTGGCGCGACCCACCGGGTTCTTCGCGGGGTCCCGGTTCACTGCTCAGGCGCCAACGGCCGCGCCGAACCAATTCGAACCATACGTCGGGCATCGGGGGAGGTCTTGCGTCAGGTCAAGCGAACCCCCGATGTGCCGCAACGCAGTGGTCGATCGGGACTTGGCTTGACCGATGTCAAGCCCAGCGCGTCGATGCACTGCAACATCCCATGCTGCCTCGACACGCCGATGAAAGACACGCCGGCGACGATGGTCGCCCGGCTACCCACGACCTGCCCCCGCGATGAGCATCCGCAACCTCGACTCGCTGTTCGACCCCGCCTCGGTGGCGGTGGTCGGCGCTTCCAACCGCCCCGGCAGCGTCGGCGCCACCGTCTGGCGCAACCTGCACGGGCACTTTCGCGGCGCGCTGTATCCGGTCAACCCGAAGCTGCAGGAACTCGACGGCGTGCCGGTGGCCGCGCGCGTGGCCGACCTGCCGCACCGCCCCGAACTGGCCGTGATCTGCACGCCGCCGGCCACCGTGCCGGGCCTGATCGCCGAGCTCGGCGCGCGCGGCGCCCGCGCGGCGGTCGTCATCACGGCCGGGCTCGACGCCGCGCAGAAGCAGGCCATGCTCGACGCCGCGCGGCCGCACCTGCTGCGCATCCTCGGGCCCAACTGCATCGGGCTGGTGTCGCCGCACCTGGGGCTCAACGCCAGCTTCGCGCACATCGGCGCCGCGGCGGGCGAGATCGCGTTCGTCTCGCAGTCGGGCGCGCTGATGACGGCACTGCTCGACTGGGCGCACGCGCGGCACATCGGCTTCTCGCACTTCGCGTCGCTCGGCGAGAGCGCCGACGTCGACTTCGGCGACATGCTCGACTACCTGGCCACCGACGCCAAGACGCGCGCGATCCTGATGTACGTCGAGTCGGTGCAGGCGCCGCGCAAGTTCATGAGCGCCGCGCGCGCGGCGGCGCGCAACAAGCCGGTGATCCTCGTCAAGGCGGGGCGATCGAGCGCCGGCCAGGCCGCCGCACACTCGCACACCGGCGCGCTCGCCGGCTCCGACCTCGTGTTCGACGCCGCCGTCTCGCGCGCCGGCATGCTGCGCGTGGACACGCTGCTCGAGCTCTTCCTCGCCGCCGAGACGCTGGCGCGCTTTCGCGGCCGCGTGCTCGCCGCGGACCCCGACGAGCACCTCGCCCGCCTGCTCATCCTGACCAACGGCGGCGGCGCCGGCGTGATGGCCGCCGACGCGGTGGCGCAGCTCGGCCTGTCGCTGGCCCCGCTGGCGCCGGCCACGCTGCAGCGCCTCGACGCCGCGCTGCCGGCCAACTGGTCGCACGGCAACCCGGTGGACATCATCGGCGACGCGCCGGTACAGCGCTACCTCGACGCGCTGCAGGTGCTGCTCGACGACCCGGCGGGCGCGCCGGTGCTGTTCCTGCACGCGCCCACCGCCATCGTGCCCGCCGCCGACATCGCCGCCGCGCTGCTGCCGCTGGCGCAGCAGCATCCGGCGCGGCTGCTGAGCTGCTGGCTCGGCGACACGGCGGTGGCGCAGGCGCGCCAGTGCTTCCAGGACGCGCAGATCCCCAGCTACGACACGCCCGAGGAGGCCGTGCGCGCGTGGCAGATGCTGGTGCAGTACCGCCGCCACCAGGCGCAGCTGATCGAGGCGCCACCGATCGCCGCCGCCGACGACCCGCCGCCCGACACGGCCGCGGCGCGCGCCGTGATCGCGCAGGCGCTCGCCGCCGGGCGCGGGATGCTCAGCGAACCCGAGGCCAAGGCCGTGCTCGCGGCGTACCGCATCCCCGTCGTCGAGACGCGCGCGGTGGCCGCCGAGCCCGACGCGGTCGTCGCCGCCGCGCAGGCGCTCGGCTGGCCGGTGGCGCTGAAGATCCTGTCGGCGCAGATCTCGCACAAGAGCGACGTCGGCGGCGTCGCGCTGAACCTCGCGAACGCCGACGAGCTGCGCACCGCGCTGGCGTCGATGCTCGAGCGCGTGCGGCGGCTGCGTCCCGACGCGGCGATCGACGGCGTCACGGTGCAGGCCATGGTGCGCCGCGGCCACGCGCGCGAGCTGATCGTGGGCACCAGCATCGACGACGTCTTCGGCCCGACGATCCTGTTCGGCGCCGGCGGCACCGCCGTCGAGGTGCTCGCCGACCGCGCGATCGCGCTGCCGCCGCTGAACGTGCCGCTGGCGCGCGCGCTCGTCGAGCGCACGCGCGTCGCGAAGCTGCTGCAGGGCTTTCGCGACACGCCGGCCGTCGACCGCGACGCGCTGCACCGCGCGCTGGTGGCCGTCTCGCAGCTCGTGGCCGACCTGGGCGAGGTCGTCGAGCTCGACGTCAACCCGCTGCTGGCCGACGAGCGCGGCGTGATCGCGCTCGACGCGCGCATCCGCGTCAGCGCACAGGCACCCGGCGGCGCGGTGCGCTTCGCGGTGCGCCCGTACCCGGCCGAGCTCGTCGAGACGATGGCGTGGAACGGCGGCACGCTGACGCTGCGCCCGATCCGCCCCGAGGACGAGGCGCGACACCGCGCCTTCCTCGAGCAGCTGTCGCCCGAGGACATCCGCATGCGCGTGTTCTACACGCGCCGCAACATGGAGCGCAGCGAGCTCGCGCGGCTGACGCAGATCGACTACGCACGCGAGATGGCGTTCGTGGCCACTGCGCCCGGCCCCGACGGGCAGGAGCACACGCTCGGCGTCGTGCGCGCCATCACCGACCCCGACAACATCGACGCCGAGTTCGGCATCGTCGTGCGCTCGGACCTCAAGGGCGGCGGGCTCGGCGAGCGGCTGATGCACAAGATGATCGCCTACCTGCGCGCGCAGGGCACGCGCCGTCTGGTGGCCACCGTGCTGGTCGAGAACGCGCGCATGCTCGACCTGGCGCGCTCGCTGGGCTTCACCGCCGGGCCGGTCGTGCCGGGCGAGGGCACGCGCGAGATCCACCTGATGCTCTGAAGTCGCGATGCCCGCCAGTGCCGACGCCCAGCCGGTGTTCGTCGCCCGCGGCCTGACCAAGGTCTACGGCAGCGGCGACACCGCCGTGCACGCGCTGCGCGGCGTCGACCTCGACGTGTACTCCGGCGAGTTCATCGTGCTGCTCGGTGCCTCGGGCAGCGGCAAGTCGACGCTGCTGAACATCCTGGGCGGCCTGGACAACGCCACCGGCGGCGTCGCGCGCTGGCGCGACCACGACCTGACCCAGGCCGGCGACGCCGAGTTGACGCGCTACCGGCGCGAGCACGTGGGCTTCGTGTTCCAGTTCTACAACCTGATCCCCAGCCTGACCGCGCGCGAGAACGTCGCGCTCGTCACCGACCTCGCCGACGACCCGATGGACTGCGCCGACGCGCTGCGCCTCGTCGGGCTGGGCGAGCGGCTGGACCACTTCGTCTCGCAGCTGTCGGGCGGCGAGCAGCAGCGCGTCGCGATCGCGCGCGCGATCGCCAAGCGTCCCGACGTGCTGCTGTGCGACGAACCCACCGGCGCGCTCGACTGCGCCACCGGCATCGTCGTGCTGCAGGCCATCGAGCGCGTCAACCGCGAACTGGGCACGACGGCGATCGTGATCACGCACAACGCGCCGATCGCCGGCATCGCCGACCGCGTGCTGCGCCTGGCCGACGGGCGCATCGTCGACGTGCACGTCAACGACCACAAGGTCGCCGCCGAGACGCTGACGTGGTGACGGCGCGATGAAGGCCCTCGACATCAAGCTGTGGCGCGACCTGCGGCGGCTGCGCGCGCAGGTGCTGACGATCGCCGTCGTCGTCGCGATCGGCGTCGCGGGCTTCGTCGGCCTGTTCTCGGTGCACGCCTCGCTGCTCGAGGCGCGCGACGCGTTCTACCGGGACAACCGCCTGGCCGACGTGTTCGCGTCGGTGCGGCGCGCGCCGCTGGCGCTCGTCGAGCGCATCGCCGCGATCGACGGCGTGGCCGAGGTCAAGACCGAGGTCGTCTACGACGCGCAGGTCGACGTCGCCGGCGCCGAGGCGCCGGTGACCGGGCGCTTCATCGGGCTGGACCTCGCACGCGTGCACGCCGGGCGACAGGGCTTGAACGCGCTGACGCTCAAGAGCGGGCGCTGGCCCGAGGCCGATGGCGCGCTCGAGGCGGTGGTCAGCGACCGCTTCGCCGTCGCGCGCGGCCTCAAGCCCGGCGACACCGTGCACGCCATCCTCAACGGCCGGCGCGAGCGCGTGCACCTCGTCGGCACCGCGGCCACGCCCGAGTACGTGTTCGCCACGCGCGGCGGCGCCCCCGACGACGAGACCTTCGGCATCTGGTGGATCGACGACGAGCGCATGGCGCACGCCTTCGACATGCAAGGCGCGTTCAACCAGCTCTCGCTGCGCCTGCACGCCGGCGCGCGGGTGCCGCCGGTGCTCGACGCGCTCGACCGCCTGCTCGACCCCTACGGCGCGATCGGCGCCGTCGGCCGCGACAAGCAGATGTCCAGCGCCATCGTGCGCGACGAGCTGTCGCAGCTGAAGGTGCTGGGCACGGTGCTGCCGTCGATCTTCCTCGCGGTGGCGATGTTCATCCTCAACGTCGTGCTCGGCCGCCAGGTCGCGACGCAGCGCAGCCAGATCGCGTCGCTGAAGGCGCTGGGCTACCGCGACGGCGAGATCGCGTGGCACTACGTCAAGCTCGCGATCGTGATCGCCGGGCTCGGCGTGGCCGCCGGGCTGGCACTGTCGGTGTGGATCGGCCAGCTGATGCTCGGCCTGTACGACGAGGTGTTCCGCTTCAACCGGCTGGCCTACCACACGGCGCCGTGGCTGGTCGGCGCGGCGGCCCTGATCGCGTCGTCGACGGCGGCGCTCGGCGCGTGGGCGGCGATCCGCGCCGTCGTGCGGCTCAAGCCCGCGCAGGCGATGCTGCCGCCGGCGCCGCCGGTGTACAAGCCGACCCTCGTCGAGCGCCTGGGGTTCGGGCGGCACGTCAGTGCCGGCGCGCTGATGGTGATCCGCAACTTCGAGCGCCGGCCGCTGCGCGCGGCGCTCACCGTCACCGGCATCGCGCTGGCGGTGGCGCTGCAGATCGCCGGCGCCTTCTGGCTCGACGCGATCGCGCACATCGTCGACGTGCAGTACCGGCAGGTGCAGCAGGGCGACGTGCTGCTCGATTTCCACAACCCGGTGCCGGTCACCATCACGCGCGACCTCGAGCGCCTGCCCGGCGTCATCGACGCCGAGGTCTACCGCAGCGAGCCGGTGCGCGTGCATCTGCGCGGGCGCGTCGAGGACACCGTGATGAGCGGCTTCACCCCCGGCGCGCAGCTGATGCGCGTCGTCGACGAGCGGCGCGGCCCGGTGGCGATGCCGGCGCAGGGCGTCGTGATGTCGGCGCTGCTGGCCGACGCGATCGGCGCGCGCGTGGGCGACCGCGTGACGGTCGAGTTCCGGCTGTGGCACCGCACGCGCGCCGAGGTGGAAGTCGTCGACGTCGTGCACATGATGTTCGGCAAGCAGCTGTACATGAGCCTCGACGCGATGAACCGCCTGGCGCGCGACGGCGACGGCGCCGGCGACGCCGCGCTGCAGGTCGACCCGAACGCGATGTCGGACTTCTGGGCCGCGGTCAAGGCCGCGCCGGGCATCAACGCCGTGTTCGACAAGCAGGCGTCGATGACCGCGTTCGACGAGCGCACGGCGCGCAACATCGGCGTGTTCAGCATCATCCAGACGCTGTTCGCGGTCGCGATGGCGGTGGGCATCATCTACAACGCGGCGCGCATCGCGCTGTCGGAGCGCGCGTGGGAGCTGGCCAGCCTGCGCGTGCTCGGCATGACGCGCGCCGAGGTCTCGGTGCTGCTGCTGGCCGAGCTCGGCGCCGAGCTGCTGCTGGCACTGCCGGTGGGCGCGCTGCTCGGCTGGGCGCTGGCGCACCTGCTGATGCGGCTGATGTCGCACGAGAACATGGAGTTTCCCGTCGTGATCGAGCCGTCGACCTACGGCGCCGCCGCGCTGATCGTGCTGGCCGCCGGCATCGTCAGCGCGCTGCTCGTGCGCCGCCAGGTCGACCGGCTCGACCTCGTGGCCGTCCTCAAGGTGCGTGAATGAACAACCGGACCCCCAACCACAAGCTGCGCCGCTGGGGCGGCGCCGCCGCCGTCGCGGCCCTCGCCGCGTTCGCCTGGTGGGCGTTCCAGCCGCGCCCGCTCGTCGTCGACGTCGCCACCGTCGCCGCCGGCCGCTTCGAGCAGGCGGTCGAGGAGGACGGGCGGCTGCGGCTGAAGAACCGCTACGTCATCGCCGCGCCGACCTCGGGCCAGCTCGCGCGGCCCGTGCTCAAGGTCGGTGACGCCGTCGCGGCCGGCGAGGTGGTGGCCGTGCTGACGCCGTCGGCGCCGTCGATGATCGACGCGCGCACGCGCAGCGTGCTGCAGCAGCGCGTGGGCAGCGCC
>JBBION010000011.1:0-24168 GCA_037443345.1 Rubrivivax sp.
ACGCTGGCCGACCTCGGCCAGGCCAAGCGCGTCGAGATCGCGAAGGAGAACACGACGATCATCGACGGCGCCGGCAAGGCCGCCGACATCGAGGCGCGCGTCAAGCAGATCCGCATCCAGATCGAGGAAGCCACCAGCGACTACGACCGCGAGAAGCTGCAGGAGCGCGTGGCCAAGCTGGCCGGCGGCGTGGCGGTGATCAAGGTCGGCGCCGCCACCGAGGTCGAGATGAAGGAGAAGAAGGCCCGCGTCGAGGACGCGCTGCACGCCACGCGTGCTGCCGTCGAGGAAGGCATCGTCGCCGGTGGTGGCGTCGCGCTGCTGCGCGCCCGCCAGGCCGTCAGCGGCCTGAAGGGCAGCAACCACGACCAGGAAGCCGGCATCAAGATCGTGATGCGCGCCGTCGAGCAGCCGCTGCGCGAGATCGTCGCCAACGCCGGCGACGAGCCGAGCGTCGTGATCAACCGCGTGCTCGAGGGCAAGGGCAACTTCGGCTACAACGCCGCCAACGGCGAGTACGGCGACATGATCGAGATGGGCATCCTCGACCCGACCAAGGTCACGCGCACCGCGCTGCAGAACGCCGCGTCGGTCGCCGGCCTGATGCTCACGACGGAGTGCATGGTCGCCGAGGCGCCGAAGGAAGAGGCCCCGATGCCCGCCGGCGGCGGCATGGGCGGCATGGGCGGCATGGGCATGGACATGTAAGCCCGAGACCCTGTCTCCGCCCGATGAAGCCCGCGGCACCCGCCGCGGGCTTTTTTCTTGGGTCGGCTGGCTATCATGCGCGCCTTCTCCGCCTCCTTGACGTCGATGTCCGCCCCGTTCCGGCGCCTGCGGCACGCGCTCGTCGCGTGGACCTGGGTCGGCGCTGCAGCGGCACTGGTGGCGGCACCAGACGCGCAGGCGCAGTCGCCCGGTGCGACCGCCCCGGCGGCCGATGCGCCGGCGCGCCCGCGCATCGGCCTCGTGCTGTCGGGGGGTGGCGCGCGCGGCCTGGCGCACGTCGGCGTGATCAAGGTGCTCGAACGCGAGCGCATCCCGATCGACGTCATCGCCGGCACGTCGATGGGCGCCATCATCGGCGGGCTGTACGCCAGCGGCATGAGCGCCGAGCAGCTCGAGCGCGAACTGCTCGGCGTGCGCTGGGACGCCTTGTTCGCCAGCCGCGTCGACCGCCGCGAGCTGCCGCAGCGGCGCAAGGAGGAGGACTTCGACGTCGCCCCCGACCTCGAGTTCGGCGTGCGCGACGGCGAGCTGCGCGCGCCGGTGGCCGCGGTCTCGAGCCGCGGCCTCGAGCTGCTGCTGCGCCGCTACACGCTGCCGGTGCGCGGCGTCACCGAGTTCGACCGCCTGCCGATCCCGTTCCGGGCGGTGGCCACCGACATGGAAACGGGCCAGGCCGTCGTGCTCGACCGCGGCGACCTCGCACTGGCACTGCGCTCGAGCATGAGCGTGCCCGGCGTGTTCGCGCCGACCGAGGTCGGCGGGCGCGTGCTCGGCGACGGCGGCCTCGTCAACAACGTGCCGATCGACGTCGCGCGCGCGATGGGCGCCGACGTCGTGATCGCCGTCAACATCGGCACGCCGCTGGCGCCGCGCGAGGCGCTCGGCTCGGTCGTCGGCGTGACGGCGCAGATGATCAACATCCTGACCGAGCAGAACGTGCAGCGCAGCCTGTCCACGCTCGGGCCGCGCGACGTGCTGGTGGCGCCGCAGCTCGGCGCGCTGACGGCAGGCAACTTCGAGCGAACGCGCGAGCTGATCGCGCTCGGCGCCGCCGGGGCCGATGCCGCGCTGGCACGCCTGAGCGCACTGTCGGTGCCGGCGGCGGACTACGCCGACTGGACGCTCGCGCGCACGCGCGGCGCGGCGCCGGCGCCGGTGCTCGGCTTCGTCGCGTTCGAGGGCACCCGTTCGACCAATCCGGCGCGCTTCGCCGACGAGCTCGAGTCGCGACCCGGATCGGCGTTCGACCGCGAGCGTGCCGAACGCGACGCGCGGCGGCTGGCGGCCACCGGCGACTTCCTGCGCACCGACTACCGCATCGCCGAGGTCGAAGGCCGCGAAGGGCTGGTGTTCGACCTCGAGGACAAGCCGTGGGGGCCCGACTACCTGCGCGTGGGCCTGACGATGGCCACCGACTTCCGCGGCGACAGCAGCTTCGACGTCCGCCTGCTGCACGTGCGCCGCTGGCTCACGCCCGACGGCAGCGAGTGGCGCAACCTGCTGCAGATCGGCGAGGTCCCCACGCTGGCCACCGAGCTGTACCGCCCGCTGGGCTTGGGCAGCGCGCTGCAGGCGGACTGGTTCGTCGCGCCCTACGCCAGCGTGCAGCGGCGCCGCGTCGTGCTGTACGACCCGGGCGACCTCGGCCTCGAGCTGGCGCAGTACCGGCGCGACACCGTGCAGGCCGGCGTCGACCTCGGCCGGCCGTGGGGGCGCGTGGGCGAACTGCGGCTCGGCCTGTCGTGGCTGAACTACCGCAACGTGCCCGACAGCTTCGACGTCGGCCGCCTCGACCTCGTGTCGCAGCGCTTCGTCGAGCGCGCGCTGCGCGCGCGGCTGGTCGTCGACCAGCTCGACTTCGCGTTCTTCCCGACGCAGGGCTACCGACTGGAGGCGGTCGCCGCGGCCGGCATGCGCGACGCGCGCGGGCGCGACCAGCGCTTCCAGCGCGCCGAGGTCGAGGCGATGGCGGTCGGCACGTTCGGCGCGCACACGCTCGACGCGCTCGCGCTGCTGCAGGCGACCAACGCCGACGGGCTCGACGTGTTCGGCCGCTACACGCTCGGCGGCTTCCAGCGCCTGTCGGGCTACCGCACCGACCAGCTCAACGGCAACGCCGTCGTGCTGCTGCGGCTGGGCTGGCGCACACCACTGACAGGGCGGCTGCTGTTCGCGCGCAACCTCGTCTTCGGCGCGACGCTCGAGGCCGGCAACGCGTGGCTCGACACCGACACCGCGAGTCTGTCGGACCTGCGCGGCGGCGGCAGCCTGTACCTGGGCACCGACACCGGCGTCGGTCCGGTGCACTTCGGGCTGACCTATGCCCCGGGCGGCTCGCTGGGCATGGCGTTGTTCGTCGGCCGCCCGTGAGGGTCAGGGCAGCAAGCCGGCGATCGTGTCGGCCACCCGCGCGGGCTGCTCGTGCACGATCCAGTGCGTCGCGCCGGGCACGCGCACCACGCGCAGGTCGGGCACGTAGGCGTCGAGACCGTCGAGCTGCGACGGCAGCAGCGCCGTGTCGGCGTCGGCCCACAGCACCGTCGCCGGCACACGCACCGTGACCGCCTCGCGCGGCAGCACGAGCGCGGCCAACCCGTCGTCGACCGGCGTCGCCGCCGGGCGCATCGGCGAGGCGCGGTAGTAGTTCAGCGGCCCCGTCAGCCCGTGGCGCCACACGGCACGGTACTGGTCGCGCACGGCCGGGGTCAGCCAGGCGCCGCCGGGGTGCGCGGTGTCGTCGGCCCCCATCGCGGTGAAGAACGGCCACAGGCGCGCGAAGTCGTTCTCGGCCAGCAGGTGCTCGGCGTCGGGACGCACGAGGAAGTTCATGTAGGCGCTCGCGCGCTGCTGCGCCGGGTTGTCGCGCAGTTCGCGCAGGAAGGTCGCCGGATGCGGCGCGTTGACGATCAGCAGCCGGCGCACGCGCTGCGGGTGCTGCGCGGCCAGTGCCCACGCGACGGCGCCACCCCAGTCGTGACCGACGAGCACGTCGACGTGGCCGCCAAGGTGGTCGATCAGCGCCGCGACGTCGGCGACGAGGTATTTCGCGCGGTACGCGTCGACGTCGGGCGGCGCCGACGACGGCGCGTAGCCGCGCAGGTGGGGCGCGACGCACTGCGCGTGCGGCGCGAGCCGTTGCATCACGTCGTCCCAGACGAAGGCGGCCTCGGGGAAGCCGTGCAGCAGCAGCACGCGCGGTGCGCCGGCGCGGCCGGATCGGCGGCACGCGAGCGTGATGCCGTGCGGCAGCGCGGCGTCGAACGTGTCGATCACGGCGTCGCGCTCGGGTGCGCCCAGCCGTGCAGCGTCAGCGCGACGTCGTCGACGCCGGTGCGCGCGAGCGCCGAGAAGAGCGCCACGCCGATGTCCGACGCCTCGCTCGCGAAGTCGCCCAGCGCCGCCGAGGCGCTGCGCAGCGCGGCGTCGGCCTCGCGGCGCGACAGCTTGTCGGCCTTGGTCAGCAGCACGAGCAGCCGCACCTGGCCGGTGCGCACGCGCGGCGCGATGAACTCGAGCAGCCGGCGGTCGAGATCGGTCAGGCCCAGCCGCGCATCGACCAGCAGCACGACGCCCGACAGGCTGCGCCGCAGTTCCAGATAGTCCGCCATCACCTGCTGCCACCGCAGCTTGGCCGCGCGCTCGACCGCGGCGTAGCCGTAGCCCGGCAAGTCGGCCCACAGCGCGTCGGGCGCGTCGCGCGGTCCGAGCGCGAACAGGTTGATGTGCTGCGTGCGCCCCGGCGTCTTCGACGCGAAGGCGAGCCGCCGCTGCTGCGCCAGCGTGTTGATCGCGGTCGACTTGCCGGCGTTGCTGCGCCCGACGAACGCGATCTCGGGCAACTCGGTGACCGGCAGCTGGTCGAGGCGGCTGGCCGTCGTCAGAAAGCGCGCACCATGGGCCCAAGCCAGTGCGGCGCGGGCCGGCGACACGGGGGCAGCTGCAGTCGAGTTCATGGAGCATTGTAAAATTTCGGAGTTTTTTCCTTCAGGCCCCCTTCCGATGAACGCCCACTCCGCCTTCCGGCTGGCCGCCGCCGTACTGGCCACCACCCTGCTCGCGCCGCTGTCGGCCACCGCCGCCGGCGAAACCAAGGCGGGGCCCGATCTTGCGAAGGGGCGCACCATCGCCAACCAGGCCTGCGTCGCGTGCCACGCGGTCGACAGCTCGCGCGGGTTGCCGGCCAATCCGATCCTCGCCGGCCAGCACCCGGACTACCTCGCCAAGCAGTTGCGAGAGTTCAAGGCCGGCAAGCGCGTCAACGCGATCATGCAGGGCATGGTCGCCGCGCTGAGCGACGAGGACATGGTCAACGTGGCCGCGTTCTACGGCAGCCTGCCCCCGGTGCAGGGCAGCGCGAGCAACGCCGAACTGGTGCTGCTGGGCGAGCGCATCTGGCGCGGCGGCATCGCGGGCAAGAAGGTGCCGGCCTGCGCCGGCTGCCACAGCCCCAACGGCGCCGGCATCCCGGCGCAGTACCCGCGTCTGGCCGGCCAGCACGCCGAGTACATCGCGTCGTCGCTGAAGGCCTACCGCTCGGGCGAGCGCGCCAACAACGCGCAGATGGTGTCGATCGCGGCGAACCTGAGCGACCGCGAGATCGCGGCGCTGGCCGACTACGCGGCCGGCCTGCGCTGAACCTCCCGGCCGGCCCCCGGCCGGCAATTCCCCCGAAGGGCGGGGCCCCGCCCGCCCCCCCGCGATAATCGGCGCATGAGCGTCACCACCGCCGGTTTCGAAGTCAGCGCACGCTCGCGCTGGCTGCGCGAGGGCATCGAACTGCTGTCGTCGATGCGGTTCGCGATCTCGCTGCTGACGCTGATCTGCATCGCGTCGGTGATCGGCACTGTCGTCAAGCAGCACGAGCCGTTCAACAACTACGTCAACCAGTTCGGCCCGTTCTGGGCCGACGTGTTCGCCGCCGCCGACCTGTACACGGTGTACAGCGCGTGGTGGTTCCTGCTGATCCTGGCGTTCCTCGTCGTGTCGACGAGCCTGTGCATCGCGCGCAACACGCCGAAGATCGTCGCCGACCTCAAGGCCTACAAGGAGCACGTGCGCGAGCAGTCGCTGCAGGCGTTCCACCACAAGGCGCAGGGCACGGTCGACGAGTCACGCGCCGCGGCCTACGACCGCATCGCGACGACGCTGAGCGCGGGCGGCTGGCGCGCCAAGGTGCAGACGCGCCCGAACGGCACGATGATCGCCGCGCGCAAGGGCGCGTCCAACAAGCTGGGCTACCTCGCGGCGCACGGCGCCATCGTGCTGATCTGCCTGGGCGGGCTGTTCGACGGCGACCTCGTCGTGCGCGCGCAGATGTGGTTCCAGGACAAGTCGGTCTACCGCGGCGGCGGCCTGATCAGCGAGGTGCCGCCGCAGCACCGGCTCGGGCCGACCAACCCGACGTACCGCGCCAATCTGCTCGTGCCCGAGGGGGCGCGCGCCGGCACCGCGATCCTGTCGATGCCCGACGGCGTCGTGCTGCAGGACCTGCCGTTCGACGTCGAGCTGAAGAAGTTCATCGTCGAGTACTACGAGACCGGCATGCCCAAGCTGTTCGCCAGCGAGATCGTGATCCACGACCACGAGACGGGGCAGGCACGCGAGGCGCGCGTCGAGGTCAACCACCCGGCGTTCCACCGCGGCGTCGCGATCTACCAGAGCAGCTTCGACGACGGCGGCTCGAGCCTGAAGCTGCGCGCGATCCCGCTGCATTCCGGCGCGCGCGAGTTCGACGTCGAAGGCGTCGTCGGCACCAGCACGACGCTGCAACGCGGCGGCGAGACGCTGCAGCTCGAGTTCACCGGCCTGCGCGTGATCAACGTCGAGAACTTCGGCGCCGACGGCATGGTCTCGGGCGCCGACGTGCGCCGCGTCGACCTGAAGAGCGCGCTCGAGGACCACCTCGGCTCGGGCGCCAAGGTGCGCACGCAGAAGCAGCTGCGCAACGTCGGCCCGTCGGTCACCTACAAGCTGCGCGACGCCAGCGGCCAGGCGCGCGAGTTCCACAACTACATGCTGCCGATCGACCTCGACGGACAGCGCGTCGTGCTCGCCGGCGTGCGCGAGAACCCGAACGAGAGCTTCCGCTACCTGCGCATCCCGGTCGATGCCGACGACTCGATCGAGACCTGGGTGCGGCTGCGCAGCGCACTCGACGACCCGGCGCTGCGCGACCTCGCCGCGCGGCGCTACGCGGCCGCCGCGACGCCCGCCGACCGCCCCGAGATGGCCGAGCAGCTGCGCGTCACGTCGCTGCGGCTGCTGACGCTGTTCGCCGGGCAGGAGCCGGCCGACCAGGCCGACCAGGCCGACGCGGCGACGGCGGCGATGACCGACACGCCGCCGGTGCGCGGCGGGCTGGCCTCGGTGGCGCGCTTCCTCGAGTCGACGGTGCCCGAGGGCGAGCGCGAGCGCGTCTCGGAAGTGCTGCTGCGCATCCTCAGCGGCAGCCTGTTCGAACTGCTGAACACGGCGCGCGCGAAGGCCGGTGAACCGGCGCTGGTGCCCGACGCGCAGGTGCAGGACTTCTTGGCGCGCGCCCTGACGTCGCTGTCCGACAGCTTCTTCTACCCCGCGCCAGTGCTGCTGCAGCTCACCGACTTCAAGCAAGTGCAAGCGAGCGTGTTCCAGGTCGCGCGCGCGCCGGGCAAGAACCTGGTCTACCTCGGCGCGGTGCTGCTGATCGTCGGCGTGTTCATGATGCTGTACGTGCGGGAACGCCGGCTGTGGGTCTGGCTCGAAGACGATGCCGGTGCGCCGGGCGCGCGCACGCGGGTCGTCGCCGCCCTGTCGACGACCCGTCGCACGCTCGAGGCCGACGCCGAGTTCGACCGCCTGAAGACCGTCCTCCTGCCCGGCGCGACGGCACCCGCCATGGAGTCCGCATGAACACCGCGACCACGTCTACCCACAGCCTGCCCGTCGCGCCGCGGCCGTCGCGGCTGGGCGCGCGCAGCGCCTACGACTGGCTGTTCGCCGCCCTCGTGCTCGCCGGCACGGGCTTCGCGTTCTGGCGTTACGGCACGTCGATGGACATCTACGAGAAGTGGATCCTCGCCGGCAGCGCGCCGGTGGTGATCGGTCTCGGCTGGTTCTGGGGCCCGCTGCGCACGCTGTCGCTCGGCGTCGGCGCGGCGGTGCTGCTGGCCATCGGCCTGTACGCACGAACGACCGACGGCTTCGGCGCCGACCTCGCCGCGGCCGACAACGTGTTCCTGCTGAAGTACTTCCTGTCGAGCCAGAGCGCGATCCTGTGGATGAGCGTGCTGTTCTTCATGAGCACGACCTTCTACTGGATCGGCGTCCTCGCGACCCCGCGCGCAGGGCAGGACAACACGGCGCAGCGCATCGGCTCGCGGCTGGCGTGGGCGGCCGTGTTCATGGCGCTGGTCGGCTCGCTCGTGCGCTGGTACGAGAGCCACCAGATCGCGCCCGACATCGGCCACATCCCGGTCAGCAACCTGTACGAAGTGTTCGTGCTGTTTTGCTGGATGACGGCGCTGTTCTACCTCTACTACGAGCAGGTCTACAAGACGAAGGCGCTGGGCGCCTTCGCGATGCTGATCGTCAGCGCGGCGGTGGGCTTCCTGCTCTGGTACACGGTCGACCGCCAGGCGCACGAGATCCAGCCGCTGGTGCCGGCGCTGCAGAGCTGGTGGATGAAGCTGCACGTGCCGACCAACTTCGTCGGCTACGGCACGTTCGCGATCGCCGCGATGGTCGCGTTCGCGTACCTGATCAAGCAGCAGGCCGAGGAGACGCGCTGGTGGAAACTCGCGCCGCTGTGGGCGCTGGGCGTCGTGCTGTGCTTCGAGCCGCTGCTGTTTCGCAAGTCGGCGGACGGCGGCATCAGCAACTTCTGGGCGATCTACTTCGGCGCGAGCGCGCTGCTGGTGGGCGGCATCATCGCGCTGCGCCGGCGCATCGCCGCCGGCCTGCCGTCGTTCGAGGTGCTCGACGACGTGATGTACAAGGCGATCGCGGTCGGCTTCGCGTTCTTCACGATCGCGACGATCCTCGGCGCGTTCTGGGCTGCCGAGGCCTGGGGCGGCTACTGGAGCTGGGACCCGAAGGAGACCTGGGCGCTGATCGTCTGGCTGAACTACGCCGCCTGGCTGCACATGCGGCTGATGAAGGGGCTGCGCGGCACGGTCTCGGCGTGGTGGGCGCTGGTGGGCCTGGCGGTGACGACGTTCGCGTTCCTCGGCGTCAACATGTTCCTGTCGGGGCTGCACTCGTACGGCGAGCTGTAACCGCCGGCGCGGCCGGCGCGAACCCGGGCGCATCGGCACGATCGGAGCGGGGATGAAGTACCTGAAAGACCGCGGCTTCGTCCACCCGGTGGCCTCCGAGATCACGCCGCGGCGCGTGTTCGAGCAGCGCCGCCGCCTGCTGCAGGCCGCCGCCACCGCGGGCGCCGGCACCGCACTCGGCCTGTGGGCCGCGCGCGACGCACGCGCGTCGATGCAGCGGCCGGGCAAGCTCGCCGCGCTGCCCGGCGTGCGCAGCGACGTGCCCGGTGCGATCACGATGGACAAGCCGACGTTGTATGCCGACGTCACCGGCTACAACAACTTCTACGAGTTCGGCACCGACAAGTCCGACCCGGCGCGCCACGCCCACCGGCTGAAGCCGCGGCCGTGGACGGTGGCGGTCGAGGGCGCGATCGCGAAGCCGAAGGTCTACGACGTCGACGAGCTGATGAAGCTCGCGCCGATGGAGGAGCGCGTCTACCGCATGCGCTGCGTCGAGGGCTGGTCGATGGTGATCCCGTGGGTGGGCTGGTCGCTGGCGGAGCTGATCCGGCGCGTCGAACCCACCGGCAACGCGAAGTTCGTCGAGTTCGTCACGCTGGCCGACCGCGAGCAGATGCCGGGGCTGCGCTCGTCGGTGCTCGACTGGCCGTACGTCGAGGGGCTGCGCCTCGACGAGGCGATGCACCCGCTGACGCTGCTCGCGTTCGGCCTCTACGGCGAGGTGCTGCCGAACCAGAACGGCGCGCCGCTGCGCCTGGTCGTGCCGTGGAAGTACGGCTTCAAGTCGGGCAAGTCGATCGTGCGCATCCGCTTCGTCGAGAAGCAGCCGGCCACCAGCTGGGTCGTCGCCGCGCCGCACGAGTACGGCTTCTATTCCAACGTCAACCCGCAGGTCGACCATGCGCGCTGGAGCCAGGCCACCGAGCGGCGCATCGGCGAGGATGGCCTGCTGCAGCGCAAGCGCCCGACGCTGATGTTCAACGGCTACGAGGCCCAGGTCGCGTCGCTGTACGCCGGCATGGACCTGCGCCGCCAGTTCTGACGCGCGCGCGGGTGAACCGCCACCTGCTGCATCCGGCCGCGAAGCCCCTGCTGATCGCCGTCGTTGTCGGCCCGCTCGCGTGGCTGCTCTACGGCGCACTGGCGAACCGTCTCGGCACCAACCCGGCCGAGGCACTGATCCGCTCGACCGGCGACTGGACGCTGCGCCTGCTGTGCCTGACGCTGGCCGTCACGCCGCTGCGCGAGGCCACCGGCTGGACCGCGCTGGCGCGCTTTCGCCGAATCCTCGGCGTCGCGACGTTCGGCTACGCGCTGCTGCACCTGCTGGCCTACGGGTGGCTCGACATGGCCTTCGTCGTCGGCGACGTGGTGCGCGACATCGCCAAGCGCCCGTTCATTCTCGTCGGCACCGCCGCGCTGCTGCTGATGCTGCCGCTGGCGGCGACGTCGTTCGACGCCGCGATCCGCCACCTCGGCGCGCGCCGCTGGCGCGCGCTGCACCGTGCCGTCTACGCGGTCGCGGGCCTCGCGCTGCTGCACTTCTTCTGGATGCGCGCCGGCAAGAACGACTTCGCCGAGGTCGGCGTCTACGCGGCCGTCGTCGCCGCCCTGCTCGGCTGGCGTCTCGTGCGCTGGCGCCGGCGCACGGCCGTCAGGGCATGAAGCCCGGCAGCCACAGCGCGATCGGCGCGAACTCCAGGATCAGGAACAGCGAGACGATCAGCGCGAGCACGAACATCCACACGCCACGGTAGATCTGCGTCAGCGGCACGTCGCGCAGCAGCGAGTTCAGCACGAACAGGTTCAGTCCCACGGGGGGGCTGATCAGGCCGATCTGCACGACGAGCACGATCAGCACGCCGAACCACACCGGGTCGAAGCCCAGACCGACGACGATCGGAAAGAACACCGGCAGCGTCAGCAGCACCATGGCGAGTTCTTCCATGATCATGCCGAGCAGGATGTAGATCACCATCATCGCGCCGACGATCGCCAGCGGCGGCAACCCGAGGTGCAGGATCCACTCCTTCAGGTCGTACGGCATCGACGTCATGTTGATGAAGTTCGCGAACATCGTCGCCGCGATCAGGATCGTGAACAGCATCGCCGTCGTGCGCGCGCTGTCGACCAGCACCTCGAACAGCACGCGCCAGGTCAGCGTGCGCCGCAGCCAGGCGAACACGAAGGCGCCGAACGCCCCGATGCCCGCACCTTCGGTGGCGGTGAACACGCCGCCGTAGATGCCGCCGAGCACGAGGACGACGAGCAGCGCGACGCCCCACACGCCCTTGACCGCGCGCATCCGCTCGCGCCAGCTCGCACGCTCGCCGGCCGGGCCGGCGGCCGGGTCGCGCCAGACGATGACGGCGATCGCGACCATCATCAGCAGCGCGCACAGCAGGCCGGGGATCACGCCGGCGGCGAACAGCTTGCCGATGTTGGTCTCGGTGACGATGCCGTAGATGACCAGGATCGTCGACGGCGGGATCATGATGCCCAGCGTGCCGCCGGCCGCGATGACGCCGGCGCTGAGGTAGTCGGCGTAGCCGAGCTTCTTCATCGACGGGTAGGCGACGCGGCTCATCGTCGCGGCGGTGGCGATCGACGAGCCGCAGATCGCGCCGAAGCCCGCGCACGAGATCACCGTCGCGTGCGCGAGCCCGCCCCGGAAGTGGCCGATGAACGAGTACGCGGCGCGGTACAGCTCGTGCGCGAGCCCGGCACGCGCGACGAAGTTGCCCATCAGGATGAACAGCGGGATCACGCTCAGGATGTACGCGAACCCGGTCTCCTGGATCACCTGAGCCGTGCTCGACAGCGACGCCGGCCAGCTCCGCACGAGCGCCAGCCCGGCGACGCCGACCACGCCCATCGCGAACGCCAGCGGCACCCGCAGCAGCGCGAGCGCGAACACGGCGGCGAAGCCGATCAGCGCCTCGGTCATCGTGCGGCGGCCGCGCGGCGGGGCGTCACGGCGTGTCCTCGACGCCCGCGTGGTGGTGCGCGACGGGCTGCGCCATCAGCATCAGGTGCACCGCCGCGGTGACGGCGCACAGCACGCTCATCGCGTAGACGAACGGCGCGAGCGGGATCTTCAGCCGCGCCGTGACGTCGCCGTACTCCGCGAGCTGGCCCGCGTGCCGCCACATCAGCCATGCGATGAACACCAGCATCGCCGCGCACAGCAGGTCGACGACGGCCTGCTGCACCCGCCGCACGAGGCGCGGCAGCCACGGGTCGAGCGAGTCGAACGTGACGTGCTCGCCACGCAGCGACACCAGCGGCAGCCCGGCGAAGATCACCGCGACCATCAGGATCTCGGTCAGCTCGAGCGCGCCGGGCAGCGACGTCGAGGCGAACTTGCGTCCTGCGACGTCGACGAAGGTGAGCACCATGATCGCGAACAGCGCCACCGCGGCCATCAGGCCGCACAGCGTGTGGAGCAGCGATCGCAGCGGGTGCACGGACAAAGCGAGCCGGCGCGGGGCCGGCACTCGGTCGGCGACGACGACCCCCGTCAGGGCCCCCGTGCAGTATCGCTCACTGCAGCTTCTTGATCTCCGCACGGAAGTCGGTCAGCGCCTTTTTCGGGTCCTTCATGCCCTTGGCTTCGGCGGCCTTCGCCCACGAGTCCTCGAGGCCGGCGGTGCGCTGCTTGACGGCGTTGACGAACGCCGCGTCGGCCTTCGTGAACTGCACGCCGGCGGCCTGCATGAACGCCATGCCGCGCGTGTCGACCTTGTCCCAGCCGCGGCCGATCATGCGCGCGGCGAACTCGCCGGACATTTCGTCGACGATCTTCTTCACGTCGGCCGGCAGGTTGTTGTACGTGTTCTCGTTCATCATGAACACGAAGCTGGTGTTGTACAGGCCGCCGGGGAACGTCGTCGCGTGCTTGATGACCTTGTCGATCTTGAAGCCCTCGACCGACTCGGCCGGGAACAGCGTGCCGTCCATCACGCCGGTGGACAGCAACTCGTAGCTCTCGGGCGCCGGCTTGAGAGTGACGTTCATGGCCAGCGCCTTGCTGATCTCGCTGACCATGCCGCCGCCGACGCGGAACTTCAGCCCCGACAGGTCGTCGACCTTGGCAATCGGGCGCTTGGTGTTGAACACGATGCCCGGGCCGTGGGTGAACACCGCCAGCACCTTGACGCCCTTGTGCTCCTCCTGCATCGCCGGCGTCTTCGCGTAGATGCGTTGGAACGCGACGGAGTTGGCCTCGGCCGAGTCGCCGAGGAACGGGAACTCGGCCAGCTGCGTCGTCACGAAGCGCCCCGGCGTGTAGCCGTGCACCGTGAACGACAGGTCGACCAGCCCGTTGCGCACCGCGTCGAAGGTACCCGGCGGCGCGACGACGGCGCGCGGCAGCTGGTTGCAGCGCACCTTGCCGGCGGCACGCTGGGAGAGCATCTCGCACCACGCCTTCTGCGTCTCGGTCAGCGTGTGCGACGGCGGCACCCACGACGACATGGTCAGCGTGACCTGCGCCGAGGCGTGGCCGGCGAACGCGACGAGGCCGGCCAGGGCCAGCGAGCGGAGGGTGGACGGCAAGCGCATGGCAGTCTCCTGAATCACGTGCCAGTGAGGGGATCGGATGGTGCGCGGCATTGTCCGGCCGGCCCCGCCACACCCGGACTGTGGTTTTCCTTGATGCGTCGCATCAATCGGCGCCGCACGGCCGCGGTGCACGGCGCGCCCGGACCGGTGCGCCGATCGTGACCGAATGCACGTCGCCGCGACCCCGTCGCCCGACCCGGCCTCGGGTGGCCCGGCCTCCCCCGCGGTCACGGGAAGACACGACCCGCGCGCCTGCCTAGCATGCCTCGTGCTTGACGCACCGTGGCCGCCCCGCCGCCCCTCCGGAGTCCCTTCATGAACGGTTCGCCCCAGACCCCGCCGTCCCCCGCCTGCGGCGAACGCCGTGCCCCGACGCGCGATGCGCTCGACGCCGCGATCCGCCTGCTCGACGCGGCGGAGGCGCGCCAGCGGCCGGTCGACATGGTCCGTGCGCTGGCCCAGGTCGGCCACGGCTACCGCGCGCTGGGCGAGCACGGCGCCGCCGAGCGCTACCTGCAGCAGGCGCTGCGCTGGGCGCGCACGCTCGGCGGGGTCGACGCCAGCGTCGACCTGCTGTGCGACCTGTCGGAGCTGGCCGTGACCGCGGCGACCGACCCGGCCCGCGAGCGCGCCGAGGCGCGTGCGGCACGCGACCGCGCGCGCGATCATGGCTTCGAGGCGGCCGCGCTCGCGCGCCAGTGCGCCGACCCGGCGTGGGAAGTCACCGTGCTGCTGCGCGTCAGCGACGTGCTCGACCGCTGCGGCGACCACGACGACGCCGTGGCGCTGCAGTGCCGCGCGATCGACCTGATCGCGCGCAGCCACATGACGTCGCTGCCCGCGCCGCGCGCCGCGGCGCCGTCGACGACGATGTAGCCGCGAAGCTCAGCGCGCCAGCACCGGCGCCAGCGCGCGCCCGGTGTGGGTGCCGGCCGCGATCACCTGCTCGGGCGTGCCCGCCGCGGCGACGCGTCCGCCTTCGCCGCCGCCCTCGGGGCCCAGGTCGACGACCCAGTCGGCCTCGGCGATCACGTCGAGGTCGTGCTCGATCACGACGACGCTGTGGCCGCCGTCGACGAGGCGGTGCAGCACGCGGATCAGGCGCTCGACGTCGGCCATGTGCAGGCCCACCGTCGGCTCGTCGAGCACGTACAGCGTGTGCGGCGGCTTCTGGCCCCGCCGGGTCACGTCGCCGCGCACCTTGCTCAGCTCGGTCACGAGCTTGATGCGCTGCGCCTCGCCGCCCGACAGCGTCGGACTCGGCTGGCCCAGCGTCAGGTACCCGAGTCCGACGTCGTGCAGCAGCCGCAGCGGGTACGCGATGGCCGGCATCGACGCGAAGAAGTCGACCGCCTCGTCGACCTCCATCTGCAGCACCTCGCCGATGCTGCGCCCGCGCCAACTCACGGCCAGCGTCTCGGCGTTGAAGCGCTGGCCGTGGCAGACCTCGCACGGCACCTTGACGTCGGGCAGGAAGCTCATCGCGATCGTGCGCACGCCCTGCCCCTCGCAGGCGGGGCAGCGCCCCTCGCCGGTGTTGAAGCTGAATCGCCCGGGCCCGTAGCCGCGGGCCTTCGCTTCGAGCGTCTCGGCGAACAGCCTGCGGATCGCGTCCCAGAAGCCGACGTAGGTCGCCGGGCACGACCGCGGCGTCTTGCCGATCGGCGTCTGGTCGACCTCGAGCACGCGGTCGATCGCCTCGTACCCGTCGATGCGCTCGCACCCGGACCAGGACGGCTTCGCCCCCCTCTGGTTGCGGAACTGCAGGTTGGCCAGCAGCACGTCGCGCGCGAGCGTGCTCTTGCCCGAGCCGCTGACACCGGTCACCGCCACCAGCCGCTGCAGCGGCACGCCGACGTCGAGCCGCTGCAGGTTGTGCAGCGACGCGCCACGCACGACGAGGCGTGGCGAGTCGTCGCCCACCGCCCGGCGCGGCTGCAGCGGGTGGCGCATCGGCGCGGCGAGGAAGCGCCCGGTGACGGAGTCGGCGGCGCGCTGCAGGTCGGCCGGGCTGCCCTGTGCGACGACGCGCCCGCCGCGCTTGCCGGCACCAGGGCCGATGTCGATCAGGTGCTCGGCGCGGCGGATCGTGTCCTCGTCGTGCTCGACGACGACGAGCGTGTTGCCCAGCGCACCCAGGCGCTGCAGCGCGTCGAGCAGGATGCCGTTGTCGCGCGGGTGCAGCCCGATCGTCGGCTCGTCGAGCACGTAGCACACGCCCTGCAGGTGGCTGCCGAGCTGCGCGGCCAGCCGGATGCGCTGTGCCTCGCCGCCCGACAGCGTCGGCGCCGCACGGTCGAGCGTGAGGTAGCCGAGGCCGACGTCTTCGAGGAAGCGCAGCCGGCTCGCGATCTCGGCGACGACGTCGCGCGCGATCTGCGCGTCGCGGCCCTCGAGCCGCAGCGCGTCGACCCAGCGCCGCGCGTCGGACACCGACCACGCGGCGACGTCGCTGATCGCATGACCGTCGAAGGTGACGGCACGCGCGGTCGGGTTCAGCCGCGTGCCGCCGCAGTCGGGGCACGGCGTGTCGGCCAGCCCCTCGACCTCGGGCTCCTCGCTCGCAAAGGCCTGCTCGCGGCCCTTGTCGTCGTCGGCACGCACCGAGTCGTCGAACGCGCGCCGCTGCTCGCGCGTCAGCGCGAGGCCGGTGCCGACGCAGGTCGTGCACCAGCCATGCTTGCTGTTGTAGCTGAACAGGCGCGGATCCGGCTCCGGGTAGCTGGTGCCGCACACCGGGCACGCGCGCTTGGTCGAGAACACCTTCAGTGTGCCGATGCCGGCGGTCGACTGGCCGTCCTCGAGCGCCGCCGCGAGCCCGTCGAGCGGGTGCAGCAGGTGCAGCACGCCGCGGCCGAGGTCGAGCGTCTTCGCGAGCGCGTCGCGCAGCTCGGCCTCGCGCGCCGGGTCGACGACGAAGTCGGCCACCGGCAGCTCGATCGTGTGCTCGCGGAAGCGGTCGATGCGCGGCCACGGGTCGACCTTCAGGAACTCGCCGTCGACGCGCAGGTGCGTGTGGCCGCGCGCCCGGGCCCACTTCGCGAGGTCGGTGTAGACACCCTTGCGGTTCACGACCAGCGGCGCGAGCAGGCCGACGTGCTGGCCGCGGTGCTGGGTCAGCAGCTGCGCGGCGATGCTCTCGACACATTGCGGCCGCACCTCGGCGCCGTCGTGGATGCAGTGCTGCAGCCCGAGCTTGACCCACAGCAGGCGCAGGAAGTGCCAGACCTCGGTCGTCGTCGCGACGGTGCTCTTGCGCCCGCCGCGCGACAGCCGCTGCTCGATCGCGACGGTCGGCGGGATGCCATAGACGGCGTCGACCTCGGGCCGGCCCGCCGGCTGCACGATGCTGCGCGCGTAGGCGTTGAGCGATTCGAGGTAGCGCCGCTGCCCTTCGTTGAACAGGATGTCGAACGCGAGCGTCGACTTGCCCGAGCCCGAGACGCCGGTCACGACGCTGAACTTGCCGCGCGGGATGTCGACCGTGAGGCTCTTCAGGTTGTGCTCGCGCGCGTTGACGATGCGGATCGCGTCGCCCCCCTCGGCGCGCGCCGCGTCGCGCCGCGCCTTCACGAGGGCCTGCAGCGGCACGCCTTCCTCGGCGCGCGGGGCACCGACGCCGAGCGCCTGCTCGTACTCGCGCAGCGCGGCGCCGGTGTGCGACGTGGGATGCACCTTGACGTCGTCGGGCGTGCCGGTGGTCACGACCTCGCCGCCGCCGTCGCCGCCTTCGGGGCCGAGGTCGACGATCCAGTCGGCCGCGCGGATCACGTCGAGGTTGTGCTCGATCACGAGCAGCGAATGGCCGGCATCGAGCAGCTTGCGCAATGCGCGCATCAGCTTCGCGATGTCGTCGAAGTGCAGCCCGGTGGTGGGCTCGTCGAACAGGAAGAGGGTGCCCTTCTTCGCCACCGGCTGGGACGGGCGCGCCGCGGCCTCGGCGAGGAAGCCGGCGAGCTTGAGCCGCTGCGCCTCGCCGCCCGACAGCGTCGGCACCGGCTGGCCGAGGCGCACGTAGTCGAGGCCGACGTCGATGATGGGCTGCAGCCGCGCCACCACGTCGCGGTCGGCCTGGAACCAGTGCGCGGCCTCGGCCACGGTCAGCTCGAGCACGTCGGCCACCGACAGCCGCAGCGGCCCACGCACGATCTTGACCTCGAGGATCTCGGCGCGGAAGCGCTTGCCGTCGCAGTCGGGGCAGCGCAGGTAGACGTCGGACAGGAACTGCATCTCGACGTGCTCGAAGCCCGAGCCGCCGCAGGTCGGGCAGCGCCCGTCGCCGGCGTTGAAGCTGAACATGCCGGCGCCGTAGCCGCGCTCGCGCGCGAGCGGCGCGTCGGCGAACAGCGCGCGGATCGCGTCGAACGCGCCGACGTAGCTCGCCGGATTGCTGCGCGCCGTCTTGCCGATCGGGCTCTGGTCGACGAACACGGCGTCGGCCAGCCAGTCGGCGCCGAGCAGCTTGTCGTGCGCGCCGGGCGCCTCGGTGGCCTTGCCGAAGTGGCGGGCCAGCGCCGGGTACAGCACGTCCTGCACCAGCGTGCTCTTGCCCGAACCCGACACGCCGGTCACCACCACCAGCCGCTGCAGCGGGAAGGCGACGTCGACGCCCTTCAGGTTGTGCTCGCGCGCGCCTTCGACGATCAGCTTCGGCGTCGCGTCGTCGACCAGGCGTCGAAAGCCGAGGCCGACCTGCTTGCGCCCGCCGAGGTACGCGCCAGTCAGCGTCGCCGCGTGCCGCGCTTCGTCGGGCGTGCCGTCGAACACGATCTGGCCGCCGCGCTCGCCGGGGCCTGGCCCCATGTCGATCAGGCGGTCGGCGGCGAGCATCACGGCCGGGTCGTGTTCGACGACGACGAGCGTGTTGCCGGCATCGCGCAGCCGGTGCATCGCCTGCACGATGCGGTTCATGTCGCGCGGGTGCAGGCCGATGCTCGGTTCGTCGAGCACGAACATCGTGTTGACGAGCGAGGTGCCGAGCGCCGTCGTCAGGTTGATGCGCTGCACCTCGCCGCCCGACAGCGTGCGGCTCTGGCGGTCGAGCGTGAGGTAGCCGAGACCGACGTCGCCCAGGTACTTCAGCCGGGTGCGGATCTCGCCGAGCAGCAGCTTCAGCGCCTCGTCGAGCACGGCACCGTCGACGTGCAGGCCGTCGAAGAAGCGCTTCAGGCGCTCGATCGGCAGCAGCATCAGGTCGTGCAGGCTCAGGCCCGGCAGTGCCTCGAGCTGCGCGCGCGTCCACTCGACGCCGAGTGGCATCAAGCGCCTGTCGGGCGCGAGCACCGCGTCGGCGTCGGCCATCGAGCCCAGGCGCCACAGCAAGGCTTCGCGCTTCAGCCGCGCGCCGCCGCACGCGGTGCACGGCGTGTAGCTGCGGTACTTCGACAAGAGCACACGGATGTGCATCTTGTACGCCTTGCTCTCGAGGTAGTCGAAGAAGCGCAGCACGCCGTACCACTGCTTGTTCCAGTCGCCCTTCCAGTGCGGCGAGCCGCGGATCACCCAGTCGCGCTGCGCCGGCGTCAGCTGGTGCCACGCCGTGTCGCGCGGGATGCCGGCCTCGCCGGCGTACTTCAGCAGGTCGTCCTGCACCTCGGCCCAGGCCGGGGTCTGCAGCGGCTTGATCGCGCCGTTGCGCAGCGTCTTGCGCCCGTCGGGGATCACGAGACCCAGGTCGACGCCGATCACGCGGCCGAAGCCGCGGCAGGTCTCGCACGCGCCGTAGGCCGAGTTGAAGCTGAACAGGCTCGGCTGCGGGTCGGCGTAACGCAGGTCCGACTCGGGGCAGTGCAGCCCGGTCGACCAGCGCCACAGGTCGGTCGTGCCATCCTCGTGCTGCACGTGAACGTCGACGCGCCCGCCGCCACGCTTCAGCGCGGTCTCGATCGCTTCGTCGATGCGCACCGACTCGGCGTTCGACGCGCGGAAGCGGTCGGCCACCACGTCCAGGACCCTGACCGCCCACACGCTTGCGGCTGGCGCCGCGCCGCTGCCCCCCGAGGGGGCGCTCGCGGCTTGGGACGGCCCGGCGCCGCTCGGCATCTTGCCGCCGACGATGCGCTCGCCGTGCACGCGCGAGAAGCCGCTCGCCGCGAGCCACTGCGCCACCTCCTCGGCCGTCGTGTTCGCCGGCAGCTCGACCGGGAACGTGACCGTCAGCCGCGGGTCGCCCGCGGCGACCGCTCGCGCGCGCAGGTCGGCCTGGATCGTCGCCGGCGTGTCGTGGCGCACCGGCAGCGCCGTCACGCGGTCGAACAGCTGCGCACCGCGCGCGAACAGCAGTTTCAGGTGGTCGTTCAGCTCGGTCATCGTGCCGACCGTGCTGCGGCTGGTGCGCACCGGGTTGGTCTGGTCGATCGCGATGGCCGGCGGCACGCCGTCGACGCGGTCGACCGCCGGGCGGTCCATGCGGTCGAGGAACTGGCGCGCGTAGGCGCTGAACGTCTCGACGTAGCGGCGCTGGCCCTCGGCATACAGGGTGTCGAACACGAGGCTCGACTTGCCCGAGCCGCTGGGGCCGGTGACCACCGTCATCTCGCCGGTGCGGATGTCGAGGTCGAGGTGCTTCAGGTTGTGCTGACGCGCGCCGCGGATGCGGATCAGGCCGCGGTCGGCGTCGCGGGCCGACGCGGGGGCCGGCGGCGCGCCGGTGTCGAGGTCAGGCGTCTCGGGACCAGCGGGCGTGGACATCACTCGGAAGGACGGCGTACGACTCGGAACCGGTCATCGTAGCAGCGCCGACCGCACCCTGGCGGCCGCGGACGGCCGCTGCGGCCGTGCCGCTCCACCCTCCGAAGGGGCATGTGAGCCGCACGCGACGCGAACCATCATCGCCGGCATGGCCACGCGGGATGCAGCACCGGCCGCGCCGGACCCCCACAGCGACGACACCGGCTTCACGCTCGACGAAGCCGAACGGGCCCGCCGCAAGGCGGCGAGCGAGCGCCGCCTGTACACCGTGCAGGTGCCGGCGCTGCGCGCGGCGGGCTACGCCGTGCTGTGCGCGCTGCTGGCGGTCCAGGCCTGGCGCGACGGCGCGCCGCTCACGTCGCCCCCGCTGCTGGCGCTGATCGCCGCCAACCTCGCCTGCGCCGCCGGCGCCTGGATCGTGCTGCGGCTCGGCCACGGCCGCACCGGCCGCGTCGACCTCGGCCTCGTGCTGTTCCACCTCGACATCGCGATGTGGCTCGTGAACCTGCGGCACCTCGAGCAGGCGAACCTGTTCTTCGCGTACTTCCTGCTGGTGCGCGTGGCCGACCAGGTCGGCTTCGGCTTCCGCCGCGCGCTGTACTTCGCCCACGTCGTGGTCGCGGCCTATCTCGCGTACGCCTTCTGGATCGCGTGGGCCGAGCCCGCCCGCGCGCTGTGGGGCGAACGGCTGGGCATCGCCGCCGGCATGTACCTGCTGGGCGGCTACCTCGCGCTGACCGGTCTCGTCACCGAGCGCCTGCGCCGCCGCTCGCGCCAGGCGGTGCACGCGGCGCGCGCGCTCGTCGGTCGCCTCGAGCAGAAGACGCGCGACCTGCAGGCGCAGACCGAGGAGCTGCGGCGCGCGCGCGAGCAGGCCGAGGCGGCCAGCCGCGCGAAGTCGCAGTTCCTCGCCGTCACGAGCCACGAGATCCGCACGCCGATGAACGGCATCCTCGGCGCGACGGAACTGCTCGCGGCGACGCCGCTGACGCCTGCGCAGCAGCGCTACGTGCGCACGGTGCACCACTCCGCGACGGCGCTGCTGGCGCTGATCGACGACGTGCTCGACCTGTCGAGGCTCGAAACCGGCCGCCTGACGCTGACCCCCGAGCCGGTGGACCTGCACGCACTCGTCGCCGAGACGGTCGACCTCGCCCGCGTCGCGGCGCGCGACAAGCCGGTGGCGCTCGCCGTCGACGTCGCGCACGACGTGCCCGCGCGCGTGCGTGCCGACCCCCGGCGCCTGCGGCAGGTGCTGCTGAACCTGCTGCACAACGCAGTCAAGTTCACGGAACGCGGCAGCGTGCGCCTCGAGGTGTCGGCGCTGCCGGTGGCGGGTCGCGATGCGGCGTCGGTGCGCTTCTCGGTGCGCGACACCGGCATCGGCATCGCGGCCGAGCGCCTCGGCGAGCTGTTCGTCGCGTTCTCGCAGGTCGACGGCTCGAGCACACGCCGCCATGGCGGCAGCGGCCTGGGCCTGGCGATCGTCAGGCAGTTGAGCGAGATGATGGGCGGCCAGGTGCAGGTGCACAGCCGCCCAGGCGTCGGCTCGCGCTTCTGGGTCGACCTGCCGCTGCCGCCGGCAGCCGCGCCGGCGCCACCGCCCGCGCCGGCGCCGGCAACCGACGACGAGGTCGGCGCCGCCGTGCTGGTGGTCGAGGACGACCACGTCAACCAGATGGTCGTCGAGCAGATGCTGCTGCAGCTCGGCTGCGAGGTCGACCTCGCCGCCGACGGCGAGGCGGCGCGCCGCGCCGTCGCGCGCAAGCGCTACGACCTCGTGTTCATGGACTGCCACATGCCCGTGATGGACGGCTACGAGGCCGCCCGCCGCATCCGTGCCGACGAGCAGGGTGCCGGCACGCGCACGCCGATCGTCGCGCTGACGGCCGACGCGCTGGCCACCGACCGCGAGCGCTGCTTCGCCGCCGGCATGGACGGCTTCATGACCAAGCCGGTCAGCACCGCGCAGCTGTCGGCGACGATCGAGCGCTGGACCGGGCGGCGCACCCACCCGGCCACGCGCTGGTGACGGCGGCTACAGCCGGCGGTGCGCGAGCGCCGGCAACTGCACCCGCACCTGCCGCTGGCGCTCGGGGTCGATGTCGGCGATCACGACGCCCTCGCCTTCGGGGCGCACCGCCAGCACCTCGCCCCAGGGGTCGACGATCATGCTGTGGCCCCAGGTGCGGCGCCCGTTCTCGTGCATGCCGCCCTGCGCGGCCGCAATCACGTGACACTGGTTTTCGACCGCGCGCGCGCGCAGCAGCAGCTCCCAGTGCGCGCGCCCGGTCGTGTAGGTGAACGCCGCCGGCACGCTGATCAGGTCGAGCGGGCGGGAGTCGCCGTACGTCATCGCGCGGTACAGCTCGGGAAAGCGCAGGTCATAGCACACGCTCAGGCCGACGCGCCACGGGCCGGCCTGCACCGCGACCGGCTGGCCACCCGGCTCGAGCACGCGCGCCTCGTCGTAGCTCTCGCGGCCGTTGTCGAACGCGAACAGGTGCAGCTTGTCGTAACGCGCCGCGCGCGTGCCGTCGGGCGCGTAGACGCAGCAGGCGTTGCGCACGCGCTCGTGGCCGGGCTCGCGGATCGGCAGCGTGCCGCCGATGATCCACACGCCGTGCGCCTTCGCGCGCTCCGACAGGAAGGCCTGGATCGGGCCGCCGCGGCCGCTGCCGTCATCGGGCTCGGCAAGCGTCAGCTTGTCGGTCTCGGCGCCCATCAGGCAGAAGTACTCGGGCAGCGCGACGAGCGTCGCGCCCTGCGCCGCGGCGTCGGCGACCAGGTCGGCGGCCGTGGCGAGGTTGCGCTCGACGCTGGGCGTCGAGACCATCTGCAGCGCGGCGATCTTCATCGGGTGTCCTTCGAGGGGTGCGCGAATGTCACTGCGCCGGGTTCGCGGGGGCCGGCGCCTCGGCGGTGCGCACGACGCGTTCGACCTTCGGGTCGCCCCAGCTGCCGGTGACGTGGAATTCTCGCGTGCTGGCCTGCATCAGCGGCTGGCGCAGGAACAGCTGCGCGACGAAGCTGCCCAGCCCGACGGCCGGGTTGATGATCGAGTAGACCAGCGACGCCGTGCCGGCGTTGATCTCGGGCACGACGATCACGCGCAGGTCCTGCGTCTCCTGCCACAGGTCGGCCTGGCCTTCCATCAGCACGGCCGCCTGCAGGCCGCGCAGCCGCAGGTTGTTGCTGCGCGCGACACCGTCGGCGATCGTCACGTCGCCCGACGCGTCCTCGAACGCGAAGCCGTCCTGGAACACGTCGCGGAAGTCGAGCGCGAGCCGCCGCGGCAGCGCCTGCAGGCTGAGCACCGACAGCAGCCGCGCGGCACCCGGCTCGGCCTTCAGGAAGCGCCCGCTGCCCAGCGCGAGGCGCAGGCGGCCGTCGAGCGACGGCGTGTGCAGCGCCAGCGGCGAGCCCTGCCACGACACCTCGCCCGTCAGCCGCCCCTTGCCGCCGCGAAGCGTGCCCGGCAGCCCCAGGCGGTCGAGCAGCGCGCCGGCGTCGGCCAGCTCGAGACCGAAGTCGGCCGTCACGCGTGCTGGTGCGCGCCCGGCCGCCGCGCGCCAGCGCCCGGTCGCGCTGAACACCGCCGCGTCGTTGGCCAGGCGAAGCTTGTCGAGCCGCCACTCGTGCGCACCGCTGCCGTCGGCGAGCGGCACGTTGACGGCGTCGACCTCGAGCCGGCCGAGCGCCTTGCCGGCGAGTTCGAAGCGGTCGACGACGATGTCGAGCGCCGGCACGCGCGCCGGCGCGCGGTTGAGCAGCGACTCGTCGGACGCCGGGTCCGCCGCCGGCACCACCAGCCGCGACAGCCGTGCGCGCAGGCCGCCGGGCGCCGCCGGCGTGCTCGAGCGCCACTCGGCGTAGCCGGCGAGCTGGTCGGCCGCGACCGTGATGCGCCAGGGCCCGCCGCCGCGCGCCA
>JBBION010000012.1:0-24132 GCA_037443345.1 Rubrivivax sp.
GCGCTCGCGCCGGTGGCCGAGCTCGCGCTCGGCGCCGCCGGCGACGCCGCGCTGGCCGACGCCCGCGCGACGCTCGACGCCCGCCTCAAAAAGGCGGGCCTCGCCTGACCCGGACCCGCCCAAGGAGACGACATGTCCAACGTATTCATCGCGTTCCAGTCGAACGAGGAGTCCTACCCGATCGTCGAGGCGATCCTGGCGGACAACCCCAAGGCGCAGGCCGTGCACTCGCCGGGCCTGGTGAAGATCGACGCCCCCGACTCGCTGACGATCCGGCGCGAGACGATCGAGGCGCAGACCGGCCGCCCCTTCGACCTGCAGCAGCTGCACGTCAACCTCGTGACGCTGTCGGGCCACATCGACGAGGACGACGACCAGTTCACGCTGAGCTGGAAGCACTGAGACAACGCAGGAGACCGCACCGATGGACACCCGTGTACTGAAGAAGAAGCTCGGCCTGAAGGAGCGCTACGCCGCGATGACGCGTGGCCTGGGCTGGGAGACGACGTACCAGCCGATGGACCAGGTGTTCCCGTACGACAAGTACGAGGGCATCAAGATCCACGACTGGGACCGGTGGGAGGACCCGTTCCGCCTGACGATGGACGCCTACTGGAAGTACCAGGGCGAGAAGGAGCGCAAGCTCTACGCCGTCATCGACGCGTTCGCGCAGAACAACGGCCAGCTCGGCGTCTCCGACGCGCGCTACGTCAACGCGCTCAAGCTGTTCATCCAGGGCGTCACGCCGCTCGAGTACTACGCGCACCGCGGCTTCGCGCACACCGGCCGCGCCTTCCGCGGCGAGGGCGCGCGCGTGGCCTGCCAGATGCAGAGCATCGACGAGCTGCGCCACTACCAGACCGAGACGCACGCGATCAGCCACTACAACAAGTACTTCAACGGCATGCACCGGTCGATGCACTGGTTCGACCGCGTGTGGTACCTGTCGGTGCCGAAGTCGTTCTTCGAGGACGCGGTCTCGGCCGGACCGTTCGAGTTCCTGACCTCGGTCAGCTTCTCGTTCGAGTACGTGCTGACCAACCTGCTGTTCGTGCCGTTCATGAGCGGCGCCGCCCACAACGGCGACATGAGCACGGTGACCTTCGGCTTCTCGGCCCAGAGCGACGAGAGCCGCCACATGACGCTGGGCATCGAGTGCATCAAGTTCATGCTCGAGCAGGACCCGGCCAACGTGCCGATCGTGCAGCGCTGGATCGACAAGTGGTTCTGGCGCGGCTACCGGCTGCTCACCATCGTCGCGATGATGCAGGACTACATGCTGCCCAAGCGCGTGATGAGCTGGAAGGAGGCGTGGGAGATGTACGCCGAGAGCAATGGCGGCGCCCTGTTCAAGGACCTCGCGCGCTACGGCATCCGCGAGCCGCTGGGCTGGGCCGACGCCTGCGACGGCAAGCACCACATCAGCCACCAGGCGTGGAACACGTTCTACAACTACAACGCCGCCGCCCCGTTCCACACCTGGGTGCCGAGCGACGACGAGATGGCGTGGCTGAGCGAGAAGTACCCCGAGAGCTTCGACAAGTACCACCGCCCGCGCCTGGAGTACCTGCGCGAGCAGCACCGTGCCGGCAACCGCTTCTACAACAAGACGCTGCCGATGCTGTGCACCACGTGCCAGATCCCGATGCTGTTCACCGAGCCCGGCGACCCGACCAAGATCTGCTACCGCGAGAGCGACTGGCGCGGCAACAAGTACCACTTCTGCAGCGACCACTGCAAGGGCATCTTCGACCACGAGCCCGAGAAGTACGTGCAGAGCTGGCTGCCGGTGCACCAGATCTACCAGGGCCACTGCTTCAAGCCCGGCGTCGACCCGACGAAGGAGGGCTTCGACCCGCTGCTCGCGGTGCTCGACTACTACGAGATGAACGTGGGCCGCGACAACTTCGACTTCGAGGGCTCCGAGGACCAGAAGAACTTCGCCGCCTGGCGCGGCGAGGCCGCCAGCAACGCCGCGCAAGGAGGCCAGGCATGAGCGTCGCCGCCGTCAAGGACTACGACTTCCCCGCGAAGGACGTCCGCGAGAACTTCCCCGCCCCGCTGCTGTACATCGGCTGGGAGGACCACCTGCTGTTCTGCGCCCCGTTCTGCCTGCCGCTGCCGCCGGACATGCCCTTCGGCGCGCTGCCCACGGCGGTGCTGCCCGGCGTCTACGGCTGGCACCCGGACTTCCAGAAGATCGACTGGGCGCAGGTGCAGTGGTTCAAGTCGGGCCAGCCCTGGCAGCCGGACCCGGCCAAGTCGCTGGCGGACAACGGCCTGAAGCACAAGGACGTCATCCGCTTCCGCTCGCCGGGGCTCACCGGCATCGCGGGCTCCTTCAGCTGACGCGGGCCCGGCCCGGGCCTTCGACCCGGGCCGCCGCCCGCGGCCGCACCGCCATGACCTACTCGCTCACGATCGAACCGCTGGGCGCGACCATCGAGGTCGCCGAAGGCCAGACCCTGCTCGACGCCGCGCTGCGCCAGGGCATCTACATCCCGCACGCGTGCGGGCACGGCCTGTGCGGCACGTGCAAGGTGCAGGTGAGCGACGGCGAGGTCGACCACGGCGCGGCGAACCCGTTCGCGCTGATGGACGTCGAGCGCGAGGAGGGCAAGACGCTCGCCTGCTGCGCGACGCTGCACAGCGACGCGACGATCGAGGCCGACATCGACGAGGAGCCCGACGCCGAGGTCATCCCGGTGCGCGACTTCACCGCCACCGTGGTCCGCGCCGAGATGCTCACGCCGACGATCCGCGGCCTGTGGCTTCGGCTCGACCAACCGATCCACTTCCAGGCCGGACAGTACGTGCAGGTGCACGTGCCGGGCGTCGAGGGCGGGCGGGCGTTCTCGATCGCCAACAGCCCGGCCGAGGTCGAGCGCACCGGCACGATCGAGCTCAACGTGCGCATCGTGCCCGGCGGGGCGGCGACGACGTGGCTGCACGAGCGGCTGGCCGCAGGCGACACGCTGCGCGTGTCCGGGCCCTACGGCCGCTTCTTCGTGCGCAAGTCGGCCGCGTTGCCGATGCTGTTCATGGCCGGCGGCTCGGGGCTGTCGAGCCCGCGCTCGATGATCCTCGACCTGCTCGAAGGCGGTGCCACCGAGCCGATCATGCTCGTCTACGGCCAGCGCACGCGCGACGAGCTGTACTACGACGAGCAGTTCCGCGCGCTGGCCGCCCGGCACGCCAACTTCACCTACGTGCCGGCGCTGTCCGACGAGCCCGAGGGCAGCGACTGGAGCGGCGCCCGCGGCTTCGTCCACGAGGTCGCGCGCAGCCACTGCGGCGGCAACTTCGCCGGGCGCAAGGCGTACCTGTGCGGCCCGCCGCCGATGGTCGAGGCCTGCATCGGCGCGCTGATGCAGGGGCGCCTGTTCGAGCGCGACATCTACACCGAGAAGTTCCTCAGCGCCGCCGACGCCGGCAGCGCGCGCAGCCCGCTGTTCAAGCGGATCTAGTCCCCCGCCGCCCCGCTTGGCCGTGTTCGAACCCGCGCAGCACCTCGAGGAACGCCGCCAGGACGGGCGACGGATCGCCCTCGCGCCACAGGCAGCTCAGCTCGAGGTCCTTGAGGTGGCGGCTGCGAAGCGGCCGGAACGCCACGCCCGGCAGCCGCAGGTTGGTCGCCGACTGCGTCGTCACCGCGAGGCCGAAGCCGCTGGCCACGAGCGCGACGGCGGTCAGCACGTCCTCGACCTCCTGCTCGACGTCGAGCCGCGCACCCTCGAGCCGGAACGCGTCGGCCACCTCCTGCGCCAGGCCGTGCATCGGCACGTTGGGGTAGACGATCATCGGCTGGCCGTCGAGGTCGGCGATCGTCAGCGCCGCGCGTGCCGCGAGCGGGTGCGCGTCAGGCAGCGCGACCACCAGCGGCTCGCGCAGCACCGGGCGCACGACGATGCCCGGCTCGTCGGGCACCAGCCGGTTGAAGCCGACCGTGATGCGGCGCTCGCGCAGCGCCTGCAGCTGCTCGGTCTTCGTCATGTTGTGCAGCGCGATCTTCACCTGCGGCCGCGCGGCGTGGAAGCGCGCCAGGATGCGCGGGATCACGTCGAGCACGCCGGAGCCGAACAGGCCCACGTCCAGACGCCCGACCACGCCCTGTCCCGCGAGCCGCGCCCGCTCGGCCGCACGCTGCGCCAGCGCGAGCAGGTTGGGCACCTCGGCCAGCAGCGCCTCGCCCGCCTCGGTCAGGTCGACGCCGCGCGGCGTGCGCACGAACAGCCGCGCGCCGAGTTCGTCCTCCAGCCCCTGGATCTGCCGCGACAGCGGCGGCTGCGCCATGTGCAGCCGCTCGGCGGCGCGGCCGAAGTTGCGCTCCTCGGCCACGGCGAGGAAGTAGCGCATCTGGCGCAGGTCCATCGACATCGTCTCCATCCGTTCCGGAAGACCGAAACAGTATCACGCCGGCAGAAAACGGTATTGGACAGTATGGAGGGCGCCGCCTATGCTGGCCGCGCCAGCCGCGTCGCCCTCGCCGGCCCTGCGCTGCCCTGAGCCCCGCCCATGTTCTTCGACACCCGCCCCAAGGTCACCGTGCACGTCGAGCAGACCGGCGAGAGCTACCTGTGCGCGACGAGCGAGAGCCTGCTGCAGGGCATGTTGCGCCTCGGGCGCAAGGGCATCCCGGTCGGGTGCGTCAACGGCGGCTGCGGCGTGTGCAAGGTGCGCATCGTCGAAGGCGAGGTGGCGCGGCTCGGGCCGGTCAGCCGTGCGCACGTCAGCGCCGAGGACGAGGCGCAGGGCTGCACGCTCGCGTGCCGCGTCGCCCCGACGACGCCGGTGCGGCTGGCCGTGGCCGGCAAGCTCGAGAAGCCGTTCAAGAAGGGGTTCGCCGTGGCGGCGGACCGTGTGTCAACCCCCCTGACCGAACCCCACGCGGGGAACTGAAGCGAAGGAGACTGCAATGAGTGGAGTGATGCGCATCGGGCACGCGAGCCTGCGCGTGATGGACATGGCCGCGGCCGTCAGGCACTACGAGAAGGTGCTCGGCCTGAAGAAGACCATGGAGGACAAGCACGGCAACGTGTACATGAAGTGCTGGGACGAGTGGGACAAGTACTCGCTGATCCTGACGCCGTCGGACCAGGCCGGCATGAACCACGTGGCGTTCAAGGTCGAGAAGGACGGCGACCTCGACGACCTGCAGAAGAAGATCGAAGCCTGGGGCGTGAAGACGACGATGCTGCCCGAGGGCACGCTGCCCTCGACCGGCCGCATGCTGAAGTTCGACCTGCCCAGCGGCCACGAGATGCGGCTGTACGCGATGAAGGAGTACGTCGGCACCGAGGTCGGCACCACCAACCCCGACCCCTGGCCCGACAACATCACCGGCGCGGGCGCGCACTGGCTCGACCACTGCCTGCTGATGTGCGAGCTCAACCCCGAGACCGGCGTCAACAAGGTCGCCGAGAACACGAGGTTCATGGTCGAGGCGCTGGACTTCTACCTGACCGAGCAGGTCGTGGTGGGCCCGGGCGGCGCGATCCAGGCCGCCACCTGGCTGGCGCGCACGACGACGCCGCACGACATCGCCTTCGTCGGCGGCCCGCGCGCGGGCCTTCACCACATCTCGTTCTTCCTCGACAGCTGGCACGACGTGCTCAAGGCCGCCGACGTGATGGCCAAGAACAAGGTCAAGATCGACGTCGCGCCGACGCGCCACGGCATCACGCGCGGCGAGACGATCTACTTCTTCGACCCGAGCGGCAACCGCAACGAGACCTTCGCCGGCCTGGGCTACCTGGCGCAGCGCGACCGCCCGGTGACCACGTGGAGCGAGGACAAGCTGTGGACCGGCATCTTCTATCACACGGGCGAGGCGGTGCCGTCGTTCACCGACGTCTACACCTGATCGCACGGGCGCGGAGGCGGCGGCGATGACCCAGGATCGTCACAGCGTCGAGCAGCGCGTGATCACCGCGGAGGCGGCTGCCGCCGCGCTGCAGGGCGCGGTGGCGCACGCGAAGGCGCTGGGCATCCGCGTCAACGTCGCCGTCGCCGACTCGTCGGGCGTGCTTGCGGGCTTCCTGCGCATGCCCGGCGCCTTCGTCCACTCGGTCGACATCGCGATCGACAAGGCGCGCACCGCGGCCGGCTTCGGCTTCCCGACCAGCGGGTGGGGCGCCGTCGTCGGCGACGACGAGCTGCTGCGTCTCGGGCTGAACCAGCGCCCCGGGCTCGTGATGTTCGGCGGCGGGCTGCCGATCGTCGAGGCCGGCCAGCGCATCGGCGGCATCGGCGTGTCTGGCGGCTCGGCCGAGCAGGACGAAGCCTGCGCCGCGGCGGGCATCCGCGCGCTGGGCCTGGGTTGAGACCCCGCGGCCGCGGCCCGTTGCTGCCGTGACGCTCGCCGAGACGCTCGCCGAGACGCCCGGCTCCTATCCCTTTCCCGGACCCACGCCATGAACGAATTCCTCAACTTCATCGACGGCGCCTTCGTCGCCACCGGCAAGACCTTCGACAACCGCAACCCCGCCACCGGCCGCGTCATCGGCCCGGTGCACGAGGCCGGCGCCGCCGAGGTGGACGCGGCCGTGCGCGCGGCGCAGCGCGCGCTCAGGGGCGACTGGGGCCGCATGAGCACGGTCCAGCGCGTCGAGCTGCTGTATGCGGTGGCCGACGAGATCAACCGCCGCTTCGACGACTTCCTGCAGGCCGAGGTCGCCGACACCGGCAAGCCGCGGTCGCTGGCCTCGCACATCGACATCCCGCGCGGCGCGGCCAACTTCAAGGTCTTCGCCGACATCGTCAAGAACGTGCCCACCGAGAGCTTCGAGATGGCCACGCCCGACGGCGGCACGGCGCTGAGCTACGCGCTGCGCACGCCGCTGGGCGTCATCGGCGTCGTCTGCCCGTGGAACCTGCCGCTGCTGCTGATGACGTGGAAGGTCGGGCCGGCGCTCGCGTGCGGCAACACGGTCGTCGTCAAGCCCTCGGAGGAGACGCCGGCCACCGCGACGCTGCTCGGCGAGGTGATGAACGCCGTCGGCGTGCCCAAGGGCGTCTACAACGTCGTGCATGGCTTCGGGCCGAACTCGGCAGGCGAGTTCCTGACGCGCCACCCCGGCGTCAACGGCATCACGTTCACCGGCGAGACGCGCACCGGCGAGGCGATCATGGCCGCCGCCGCCAAGGGCGTGCGGCCGGTGAGCTTCGAACTCGGTGGCAAGAACGCCGGCATCGTGTTCGCCGACGCCGACTTCGACAAGGCGGTGGCCGGCATCACGCGCAGCAGCTTCGAGAACTGCGGCCAGGTGTGCCTGGGCACCGAGCGCGTCTACGTGCAGCGGCCGATCTTCGAGCGCTTCGTCGAGGCCCTCAAGGCCAGCGCCGAGAAGCTCAAGATGGGCATGCCGCACGAGCCGGGGGTCGGCCTGGGGCCCCTGATCTCGGCCGAGCACCGGCGCAAGGTGCTGTCGTACTACGACCGCGCGCGCGCCGAGGGCGCGACGGTGGTCACTGGCGGCGGGGCGCCCGCGATGAGCGGCGACGCGGCCGACGGCTACTGGGTGCAGCCGACGATCTGGACCGGGCTGCCCGAGAGTTCCGCCGTGATCCGCGAGGAGATCTTCGGCCCGTGCTGCCACGTCGCTCCGTTCGACACGATCGACGAGGCGATCGCGCTGGCCAACGACACGCCCTACGGGCTGGCGACGACGGTGTGGACGCAGAACCTGTCGACGGCGCACCGCATGGCCAAGGAGATCGAGGTCGGCCTGTGCTGGATCAACAGCTGGTTCCTGCGCGACCTGCGCACCGCGTTCGGGGGCGCCAAGGCCTCGGGCATCGGCCGCGAGGGTGGCGTGCACTCGCTCGAGTTCTACACCGAGCTGCGCAACGTGATGATCAAGCTCTGATCCCGCGGTCGGTCGCCGCCCGTTCGCTTGTCGATACTCGATAAGTATCGACAAAGCTCCAAACAGTATTGGACAGTATGGACCGGCGTCACTATCGTTGCACCCAAGCCAACGCCGCACTCCCACGATGACCTCTTCCAATCCCGAACTCGGCCGCCGCGTGCGCACCGGCGCGTTCGACACCAACGTGCTCGACGCCGGCAGCGCCCACGGCGGCACGCCGACGCTGTTCATCCACGGCTCGGGCCCCGGCGTCAGCGCCTGGGCCAACTGGCGGCTGGTGCTGCCGGTACTGGCCGAGCAGCGCCGCGTGATCGCACCCGACATGGTCGGCTTCGGCTTCACCGACCGGCCGGCCGGCATCACGTATTCGATGGACACGTGGGTGCGCCAGGCGCTCGACCTGATCGACGCGCTCGACCTGCCGCAGGTCGACCTGGTGGGCAACAGCTTCGGCGGCGCGCTGGCGCTGGCGCTGGCCACGCGCCATCCGGCGCGCGTGCGACGCCTCGTGCTGATGGGCAGCGTGGGCGTGCCCTTCGAGATCACGCCCGGCCTGGACGCGGTGTGGGGCTACACGCCCTCGCTCGAGACGATGCGCCGGCTGCTCGACATCTTCGCCTACAGCCGCGCGCTGGTCACCGACGAGCTCGCGCAGCTGCGCTACCAGGCGAGCATCCGCCCCGGCTTCCAGGAGTCGTTCGCCGCGATGTTCCCGCCGCCGCGCCAGCGCTGGGTCGACGCGATGTGCAGCCCCGAGGCCGAGATCCGCCGTCTGCCGCACGAGACGCTGGTGATCCACGGCCGCGAGGACCAGGTGATCCCGCTGGCGAACTCGCTGACGCTGGCCAGCTGGATCCCGCGCGCGCAACTGCACGTGTTCGGCCAGTGCGGCCACTGGACGCAGATCGAGCACGCGGCGCGCTTCGCGCGGCTGGTGGGCGACTTCCTGGCCGAGGCCGCGGCCGACGAACCCCGATCGCTGGAGGCGCGATGAGCCCCGACCTGATCACCACCCTCGGCGACGAGCTGTACGCGGCGCTCACCGGCTGCCACGTGCTCGAGCCGCTGACGAGCCGCCACCCCGAGATCACCGTCGAGGACGCCTACCGCATCCAGCAGCGGCTGAACGCCCGGCGCGTCGCCGCCGGCGAGACGATCGTCGGCAAGAAGATCGGCGTCACCTCGCAGGCGGTGATGAACATGCTCGGCGTCAACCAGCCCGACTTCGGCATGCTGACCGACGCGATGGTCTACAACGAGGGCGAGGCGATCGAGGCGCGTAGGCTCATCCAGCCGAAAGCCGAGGGCGAGATCGCCTTCCTGCTGAAGAAGGACCTCGTCGGCCCCGGCGTGAGCGCCGCCGACGTGCTCGCCGCCACCGAAGGCGTGATGGCCTGCTTCGAGATCGTCGACAGCCGCATCCGCGACTGGAAGATTCGCATCCAGGACACGGTGGCCGACAACGCGAGCTGCGGCGTGTTCGTGCTCGGCGACCGTGTCGTCGACCCGAAGCGCGTGGACCTGCAGACCTGCGGCATGGTGCTGGAGAAGAACGGCGAGGTCGTCGTGACCGGCGCCGGCGCGGCGACGATGGGCTCGCCGCTGACCGCCATGGCCTGGCTCGCGAACACGCTCGGGCGCCTGGGCATGCCGCTGAAAGCCGGCGAGGTGGTGCTGTCGGGCGCCTGCGGCGCGATGGTGCCCGTCAAGGCCGGCGACAGCCTGCGCGTGGCGATCGGCGGTATCGGCGGCTGCTCGGTACGTTTCGTCTGAACCTTTCGAGGATGAGCATGAAGAAAGTCAAGTGCGCCCTGATCGGGCCCGGCAACATCGGCACCGATCTGCTGGCCAAGCTGCAGCGCAGCCCGGTGCTCGAGCCGGTGTGGATGGTGGGCATCGACCCCAACTCGGACGGTCTGAAGAAGGCGCGCGAGATGGGCCTGAAGACCACCGCCGACGGCGTCGACGGGCTGATCCCGCACCTGAAGGCCGACGGCGTGCAGATCGTGTTCGACGCCACCAGCGCGTACGTGCACGCCGAGAACTCGCGCAAGGTCAACGCCGAGGGCGCCATGATGATCGACCTCACGCCGGCGGCGATCGGCCCGTACTGCGTGCCGCCGGTGAACCTGCGCGAGCACGTCGGCAAGCGCGAGATGAACGTCAACATGGTCACCTGCGGCGGGCAGGCGACGATACCGATGGTCGACGCCGTCAGCCGCGTGCAGCCGGTGGACTACGCCGAGATCGTCGCCACCGTCTCGAGCCGCAGCGCGGGCCCGGGCACGCGCAAGAACATCGACGAGTTCACGCGCACCACCGCCGGCGCCGTGGCCAAGGTGGGCGGCGCGAAGAAGGGCAAGGCGATCATCGTCATCAACCCGGCCGAGCCGCCGCTGATCATGCGTGACACCGTGCACTGCCTGACCGCCGATGCGCCGAAGGCCGCGCAGATCGAGGACTCGGTGCGCACGATGATCCACGAGGTGCAGAAGTACGTGCCGGGCTACCGGCTCGTCAACGGCCCGGTGTTCGACGGCAACCGCGTGTCGATCTACCTCGAGGTCGAGGGCCTGGGCGACTACCTGCCCAAGTACGCCGGCAACCTCGACATCATGACCGCCGCTGCCGCGCGCACCGCCGAGATGTTCGCCGAGGAGATCCTCGCCGGCACGCTCAAGCTCGAACCCGTCGTCGCCGACGCGGCGACCGCCTGACAGGAGGACCGACCATGAGTCTGAAGGGTAGGAAGGTCACGCTGCACGACATGACGCTGCGCGACGGCATGCACCCGAAGCGCCACCAGATGACGCTCGACCAGATGAGGGCCGTCGCCAAGGGCCTGGACGAGGCCGGCGTGCCACTGATCGAGGTCACGCACGGCGACGGCCTCGGCGGCAGCAGCGTCAACTACGGCTTTCCGGCGCACACCGACGAGGAGTACCTCTCGGCCGTGATTCCGCTGATGACGCGCAGCAAGGTCTCGGCGCTGCTGCTGCCGGGCATCGGCACCGTGGACCACCTGAAGATGGCGCACGGGCTGGGCGTGCACACGATCCGCGTGGCCACGCACTGCACCGAGGCCGACGTCGCCGAGCAGCACATCACGATGGCGCGCAAGCTCGACATGGACACGGTCGGCTTCCTGATGATGGCGCACATGAACAGCCCGCAAGGGCTCGTCAAGCAGGCCAAGCTGATGGAGAGCTACGGCGCGAACTGCATCTACGTGACCGACTCCGCCGGCTACATGCTGCCCGAGGACGTGAAGGCGCGCATCGGTGCGGTGCGCGAGGCGCTCGAGCCCGAGACCGAGCTGGGCTTCCACGGCCACCACAACCTGGCCATGGGCGTGGCCAACAGCATCGCCGCGATCGAGGCCGGTGCCAACCGCATCGACGCCGCGAGCGCCGGCCTGGGTGCCGGTGCGGGCAACACGCCGATGGAGGTGCTGGTGGCCGTGCTCGACCGCATGGGCGCCGAGACGGGCGTGGACGTCTGGAAGATCCAGGACGTGGCCGAGGACCTGGTGGTGCCGATGATGGACTTCCCGATCCGCATCGACCGCGACGCGCTGACGCTGGGCTACGCCGGCGTCTATGGCAGCTTCCTGCTGTTCGCCAAGCGCGCGGCCGCCAAGTATGGCGTGCCGGCGCGCGAGATCCTGGTCGAGCTCGGCCGCCGCGGCATGGTCGGCGGCCAGGAGGACATGATCGAGGACACCGCGATCACGATGGCCAAGGCGCGCGGGCTGATCCCGGCGCGCGCGGCCTGAAGGGGCGACGCGATGACGCTCGACGACGCGACGCTCGACGGCCTGGCCGCGCACCTCGAGAGCTGCCAGCTCGAGGCGCGCGACACGACGAAGATCACCGACGAACACCCCGGCATGGACTGGGACGACGCCTACGCCGTGCAGGACCGCATCCTGGCGCGCAAGCTCGCGCGCGGCGCGCGCGTCGTAGGCCTCAAGTGCGGCCTGACCTCGCACGCGAAGATGAAGCAGATGGGCGTCGACACGCCGGTGTTCGGCTTCCTCGTCGACGAATTCGGCGTGGCCGAGGGCGGCGAGGTCGACACCCAGGCGCTGATCCACCCCAAGGTCGAGCCCGAGATCTGCTTCGTGCTCAAGCGCGCGCTGCGCGGCCCGGGCTGCCACATCGGCGCGGTGCTCGCGGCCACCGACTTCGTGCTGCCGGGGATCGAGGTGATCGACAGCCGCTACCGAAACTTCAAGTTCGACCTCAAGAGCGTGATCGCCGACAACACGTCGGCCGCGCGCTTCGTCGTCGGCGGCCGCGCGCTGCCGCCCGAGGACCTCGACCTGCGCACGCTCGGCGTCGTGCTCGAGAAAAACGGCCAGATCGTCTCGCTGGGCGCCGGCGCCGCGGTGCTGGGCCACCCGGCGGCGGCAGTCGCGATGCTCGCCAACCACCTCGGCGCGCGCGGGCAGGAGATCCCGGCTGGCAGCCTGATCCTGTCGGGCGGCGTCACCGAAGCGGTGGCCGTCGAGGCCGGCGACCACGTGCGCCTGCGCATCCAGGACCTCGGCAGCGTATCGCTGCGCTTCGTCTGAAGGAGACCCCGATGCCGTTCGCCCAGATCTACATGCTCGAAGGCCGCACCGAGGAGCAAAAGCGCGCCGTCATCGAGAAGGTCACCCAGGCGCTGCACGAGGCGGTGGGTGCACCAAAGGAGACGATCCGCGTCTGGATCCACGACATGCCGAAGACGAACTGGGGCATCGCGGGGGTCAGCGCGAAGGATCTCGGGCGCTGACCGTCGCCCGGCGCGGCTTCAGGCCCTTCGGGCTGCGCCCGGCCGCTCCCTCGGCGAGGAGCGCCGCGGCTCAGGCGCAGAGCTGGCGCGCGAGGTCGACGAAGTCGGTCGCGACGACGTCGAACTCGCCTTCGGTCCACGGCTCCATCGGCCCGCCGGGGCCGCGCTCGAGCGGGCGCGGCACGTAGGCGGTGCGCAGACCGGCGGCGCGCGCACCGCGCAGGTCGCTCGGGTGCGCGGCGACCATCAGCACCTGCGCCGGCGGCAGGTCGAGCAGGTGGCAGGCGCCGAGGTAGGCCTCGGGGTCGGGCTTGTAGTGGCCGAACAGCTCGGCGCTGAAGATCGCGTCCCAAGGCAGCCCGGCGTGGCGCGCCATGTCGAGCAGCAGGCGCACGTGGCCGTTGGACAGCGTCGCGATCGGATAGCGCGCCTTCAGCCGCGTGAGTCCTTCGACGCTGTCGGGCCACGGGTCGAGGCGGTGCCACACGCGGTTGAACTCGGCCGCCTCGGCCTCGTCGAGCACGATGCCGCGATCGGCGAGCAGGCGGACGAGGATGCGCCGGTGCAGGCCGTCGAGGTTGGTCCACGGCAGCACGCCGCGGCGTACCTCGTCCATCGCGAGCGGGTAGCCGGCGCGCCAGTCGTCGGCGAACGCGGCCCAGTCGACGGCGAGTCCCAGCCGCGCGCCGCGAGCGGTGCCCTCGGCGATCACCGAGCTGCGCCAGTCGACGACGGTGCCGAAGACGTCGAAGACGAGCGCGCCGATCGAGGCCGGCCCAAGCGTCACTTGGCGCTGCCCTTGGGCTGGTCGTCGTCGATCTTGACGGTGAACTTGCCGTCGAGGATCTCCTTCTCGCGCGCGCGCACCTTGGCCACGAGCTCGGCCGGGATGCGCTTCTCGAACGTGCCCAGCGGGCTCAGCGACGAGCCCTTGACGCCCATGTGCGACCACTTGCCGTAGTCCTCGGCCTTGAACTGGCCGGCCTTCACCGCCTTCAGCGCCGTGTCGATCGTCGGCTCCATGTGCCACAGCGCCGACGCGATCACGGTGTCGGGGTACTGCGGCTGGGTGTCGATCACGTTGCCGATCGCGAGCACCTTGCGCTCCTTCGCGGCGTCGGAGACGCCGAAGCGCTCGGCGTACATGATGTCGGCGCCGCGGTCGATCATCGCGAACGCGGCCTCCTTGGCCTTCGGCGGGTCGAACCAGCTGTTGATGAAGGTCACCATGAACTCGACCTTCGGGTTCACCTCCTTCGCGCCGGCCATGAAGGCGTTCATCAGCCGGTTGACCTCGGGGATCGGGTAGCCGCCGACCATGCCGATCTTGTTCGACTTGGTCATGCCGCCGGCGATCATCCCGGTGAGGTACGCCGGCTCCTGGATGTAGTTGTCGAACACGGCGAAGTTGGGTGCCTGCGGCTTGCCGCTGCTGCCCATCAGGAAGGCCGTCTTCGGGTAGTCCTTCGCGACGCGGCGCGCGGCGGCCTCGACGGCGAAGCTCTCGCCGACGATCAGCTGGTGGCCGGCCTCGGCGTACTGGCGCATCACGCGCTCGTAGTCGGCGTTGGCCACGTTCTCGCTGAACACGTACTCGATCTCGCCGCGCGCCACCGCGGCCTTCAGCGCCTTGTCGATGCGGCTGACCCACTGCTGCTCGACGGGCACGGTGTAGATCGCGGCGACCTTGAGCTTGGCCTGCGCGAACGCGGGGCCCGACAGGGCAGTGGCGAGCGCGGCGGCGCTGATCGTCAGGACGTGGCGGCGGGTGGCGGACATGGGCGGGCTCCTGCGACGGGGGTTGGTGGTGGCGCGCCGGGCCGGTCCCGGCGGCCCGGCAATGTAGCAAGTCGCATTCCGCGTGCCGCCGGCGGCCGAGTGTTGTCACGACGGCGCGACGGCGGCGACGTCTCGTGAACTTGACACAGCGCAAGGATGGCCGCGCCGGCGCGGCGTACCGTGGCAGCGCGTCGGTCGACGAGGAGAGCGCGATGCGCGTGCTGTTCATCCATCCCAACTACCACTCCGGCGGTGCCGAGATTGCCGGCAACTGGCCGCCGGCCTGGGTCGCGTACCTGACGGGCTACCTGAAGGCGGCCGGCTACACCGACGTGCACTTCGTCGATGCGATGACACACCATCTCGACGACGAGCAGGTGCGCGCGAGGATCGCCGAGCTGAAGCCCGACATCGTCGGCCTCACCGCGATCACGCCGGCGATCTACAAGGCCGAGCGGCTGCTGCTGGTGGCCAAGGAGGTCGACCCGGCGATCGTCACCGTGCTCGGCGGCATCCACGGCACCTTCATGTACCCGCAGGTGCTCAAGGAGGCACCGTGGATCGACGCCGTCGTGCGCGGCGAGGGCGAGCACGTGTTCCTGAACTTCGTGCGCGCCGTCGACGACGGCACCTGGGCGCGCGACCGCCACACGGTGCGCGGCATTGCGTACAACGACGCCGACGGCAAGGTCGTCGCCACCGCCGCCGAGCCGCCGATCGAAGACCTCGACCGCATCACGCCCGACTGGTCGATCCTGGAATGGGACAAGTACATCTACATCCCGATGAACCGGCGCGTCGCGATCCCCAACTTCGCGCGCGGCTGCCCGTTCACGTGCAGCTTCTGCAGCCAGTGGAAGTTCTGGCGCGACTACCGCATCCGCGACCCGAAGAAGGTCGTCGACGAGATCGAGAAGCTCGTCAAGGAGCACGACGTCGGTTTCTTCATCCTCGCCGACGAGGAGCCGACGATCCACCGCAAGAAGTTCATCCAGTTCTGCGAGGAGCTGATCGAGCGCAAGCTCGACGTGCTGTGGGGCATCAACACGCGCGTGACCGACATCCTGCGCGACGAGAAGCTGCTGCCGCTGTTCCGCAAGGCCGGCCTGATCCACGTCAGCCTGGGCACCGAGGCGGCGGCGCAGCTCAAGCTCGACCGATTCAACAAGGAAACGACGATCGCGCAGAACAAGAAGGCGATCCAGCTGCTCAAGGACGCGGGCATCGTCACCGAGGCGCAGTTCATCGTCGGCCTCGAGAACGAGACCGCCGAGACGCTCGAAGAGACGTACCAGATGGCGCGCGACTGGAACCCCGACATGGCCAACTGGGCAATGTACACGCCGTGGCCGTTCTCCGACCTGTTCCAGGAGCTCGGCGACAAGGTCGAGGTGTTCGACTTCGAGAAGTACAACTTCGTCACGCCGATCATGAAGCCCGACGCGATGGACCGCGCCGAGCTGCTCGACCGCGTGATGCACAACTACCGCCGCTTCTTCATGAACAAGGCCTTCTTCCAGTACCCCTGGACGAAGGACAAGGAGCGCCGCGCCTACCTGATGGGCTGCCTGAAGGCCTTCGCCAAGAGCGGCATGCAGCGCACCTTCTACGACCTCGGCCGCGTCGGCTACTGGGGCCCACAGAGCAAGAAGAAGGTCGACTTCAAGTTCGCCGACCAGCGCGTGCACGAGCGCCCCGACGCCGAGGCGATCGCCGCGGCCGACGAAAACTGGGTGACGATGCACGGGCCGAAGATCGAGATGAAGAAGCGCAAGAAGGGCGAGGAGATCGCCGCTGCGGCGCTGGCGGCGATCGAGGCCTCGGCCTGCGGCGGTGGCAAGGACCAGCTCAGCGACGCCGAGATGGACGCGATCGACCGCCGCGCGGCGGTGTGACCCGCCACGCCGGCGACGCCGTTCGAGGAGGCGGGCGATGGCCGCGGTGATGCACCCGGGCGCGGACCACGCCCGCACCGCCGGGCGCATCGGCCCGAACGCGATCACGCGCGTTGCCGAGGTGCTGCGCGAGCGCCTCGGCGCCGACGCGCTGGCGCGGCTGTTCGGCCTCGCGGGGCTCGCGGCCTACGTCGACCGACCGCCGCAGGCGATGGTCGACGAGACCGAGGTCACGCAGCTGCACGCCGTGCTGCGCGCGCTGCTCGGCGCCGCGGCGGCGGCCCGGGTCGCGCGCGAGGCCGGCACGCGCACCGGCGACTACCTGCTCGCCCACCGCATCCCGAAGCCGGTGCAGGCGCTGCTCAAGGTGTTGCCGGCGCCGCTGGCTGCGCGCGTGCTGCTCGGCGCGATCACGCGCCACGCCTGGACGTTCGCCGGCAGCGGCGAGTTCGCCGCCGAGCCCGGCCGCCCCGTGCGGCTCGCGATCCGCCACAACCCGATGTGCCGCGGCCTGACGAGCGACATGCCGGCATGCGACTTCTACGCTGCGACGTTCGAGCGACTGTTCCGCGTGCTGGTCCACCCGCGTGCGACCGTCGTCGAGACCGCGTGCGAGGCCTGCGGCGACGACGCGTGCCGCTTCGAGGTGCGCTGGTAGCGGGCCGCTGCGCGCGTCGACGCCGGCCCCTGCCGGCCGGTGGCTTGCATGCCCACGCCTGCATACGCAGAATCGCTCGGCGTGAATGCAAAGGGGTCACACGTTCCGCCCCGGACACGACTGCGCCCGATCGGAGGAGTCTGCGATGGACATTCGGATCTCCCTTGTGCGTGCGGTGGGTCGGTTCGCGACCTCGATCGCCGTTGCGTCTTGCACCGTCGGCAGCACGTGGGCGCAGTCACGGGCTCCAGGCGATGTGGTAACCATCCCCGGCATCGACCTGCCTGGGCTCGGCAGCGTCGCCAGCGTGAACGCGACGTTCGGCAGGCCTTCGGGCGCCAAGGCTTCCTCTGCAGCCGTCCTGCTCCTGCACGGCAGCGGGGGTGTCGACGGGCGCGGCGCGTTCCACGCCCGGGCGCTCCAGGAGGCAGGGATGGCGACGCTGGAGATCGACATGTTCCCGAGAGGGGGCCGACCCCGCGAAGGCACGCGCGCCACGCTGCCGCACGCTGCCGCGGCCCTCCGGTGGCTGGCGTCGCAACCGGACATCGACCCGAGACGCATCGGCGTGATGGGCTTCTCGTGGGGCGGCGTCATGACGGTCGCGATGGCCAGCGAACTGGTGCAGGAGCGCCTGGGCAAGGACGTTCCCGTTCCGGCCGCGTTCGCTCCGTTCTATCCGACCTGCACGGTCATGCTGCGCTCGACCTCCAATGCGCAGCATCCGCTCTACGGGTGGCACGTGCGCATGGGCACGAAGCCCATGCTCATGCAGGTCGGCACGCGCGACGACTATGAGGAGGGCGATCGCCCGTGTGATCCGCTGGTGGCAGCCTGGCCAGAGGCGGCCCGCGCCAACGTGAGCATCGTCTATCACGAAGGTGCCTTCCACGGCTTCGACGCCCAGGAACCCGGTGGCACGTTCCACGACCCGTTCGCGCGCGGCGGTCGCGGCGGTCAGGTGAGGTTCTATCCGAGCGCACGCGACGCCGCAGCGGCCCGCGATGCGGTGATCGAGTTCTTCGTCAAGCATCTCCTGCCCTGACGCGGCCGTGGCCTGCCCGGGTTTCGCCACCGGTGGGTCCGGGCCGGTGGTCGTTCGACAGACCGCGGGCAGGTTCGGCGAGGGCGACGGCGCCGCAACCTAGAATCCGACGCCGAGGTGGTCTGCGTCCGCACCTCAATGCGCTGCATCTCGCCATGACCTTCTCGTCGCTGACCGCTCTCTCGCCGCTCGACGGCCGCTACGCGCCCAAGCTCGCCGCGCTGCGCCCGCTGCTGTCCGAGTTCGGCCTGATGCACCGCCGCGTGCAGGTCGAGGTCGAGTGGTTCATCGCGCTGTCGGACGCCGGCTTCGCCGAGTTCAAGCCGCTGTCGGAAGCCGCGCGCGGGCTGCTGCGCGGGCTCGTCGTGCGCTTCTCGGAGGCCGACGCGCAGGCGATCAAGGACATCGAGAAGACGACCAACCACGACGTCAAGGCCGTCGAGTACTGGCTGAAGTCGCGTTTCGACGGCCACGCCGAGCTCAAGACCGCCGGCGAGTTCGTGCACTTCGCCTGCACCAGCGAGGACATCAACAACACCGCGCACGCGCTGATGCTCGACGCCGCGCGCCGGCAGGTGCTGCTGCCCGCGCTCGACGGCGTCGTCGACAAGCTGCGTGGCATGGCGCACGCGCTCGCCGACGTGCCGATGCTGTCGCGCACGCACGGCCAGACCGCGAGCCCGACGACGGTGGGCAAGGAGATCGCCAACGTCGTCGCGCGGCTGGCCACGGCGCGCGACCGCATCGCCGGCGTCAGGCTGCTGGCCAAGATGAACGGCGCGGTGGGCAACTACAACGCGCACCTGGCCGCGTGGCCCGACTTCGACTGGGAGGCGTTCGCGCGCCGCGTCGTCGAGGAGCGGCTGGGCCTGGCGTTCAACCCGTACACGATCCAGATCGAGCCGCACGACGCGATGGCCGAGTTGTTCGACGCCGTGACGCGCTGCGACACGATCCTCGTCGACTGGTGCCGCGACGCGTGGGGCTACATCTCGCTGGGCTACTTCCGGCAGAAGCTCAGGCCGGGCGAGGTCGGCTCGTCGACGATGCCGCACAAGGTCAACCCGATCGACTTCGAGAACGCCGAAGGCAACTTCGGGCTGGCCAACGCGCTGCTGACGCACCTGAGCCAGAAGCTGCCGATCTCGCGCTTCCAGCGCGACCTGACCGACAGCACCGTGCTGCGCAACATGGGCGTCGCGCTCGGCTACGCCGTGCTCGGGCTCGACTCGCTCGCGCGCGGGCTCGACAAGCTCGAGCTCGACCGGGCCGCGCTGGCGGCCGACCTCGACGCGGCGTGGGAGGTGCTGGCCGAGGCGATCCAGACCGTGATGCGCCGCCACGGCCTGCCCGAACCGTACGAGCGGCTGAAGGCGCTGACGCGCGGGCAGGCCGTCACGCGCGAGACGATGGCCGCCTTCATCGACGGCCTCGCGGACCTGCCGGCCACCGAGCGCGAGCGGCTGAAGGCGATGACGCCGGCGTCGTACACCGGCGCCGCAGCGGCGCTGGCGCGGCGCATCTGAGCGCGCCGCCTGCGGGTCCGCGGCCGGCGCGGCACGTGCCGGCGACCCTGTACAGTTGGCTCGCGTGAACTTCGTCGAGGCCCTGCAGGCCGCCGCCCTCCGCCACGACTCGATGCTGTGCGTCGGCCTCGACCCCGAGCCGGCGAAGTTCCCGCATGCCTGGCGCGGCGACGCGGCGCGCATCTTCGACTTCTGCGCCGCGATCGTCGACGCGACGCGCGACCTGGCGTGCGCGTTCAAGCCGCAGATCGCCTATTTCGCCGCGCACCGCGCCGAAGACCAGCTCGAGCGGCTCGTGGCGCACATCCACGCCGTCGCCCCCGGGGTGCCGGTGATCCTCGACGCCAAGCGCGGCGACATCGGCGCCACCGCCGAGCAGTACGCGCGCGAGGCCTTCGAGCGCTACCGCGCCGACGCGGTCACGCTGTCGCCGTTCATGGGCTTCGACTCCGTCGAGCCGTTCCTGCGCTGGGACGGCAAGGGCGCGATCCTGCTGTGCCGCACGTCGAACCCCGGCGGCGACGACCTGCAGGCGCAGGTGCTCGGCGGGGGCGAGCGTGTCTACGAGCGCGTCGCCCGCCTCGCCGCCGGGCCGTGGAACCGCAACGGCCAGCTCGGCCTCGTCGTCGGCGCCACCTACCCGGCCGAGATCGCGCGCGTGCGCGAGCTCGCGCCGACGCTGCCGCTGCTGATCCCGGGCGTCGGCGCCCAGGGCGGTGACGCCGAGGCCACGGTGCACGCCGGCTGGCGCCCCGGCGGGCCGATCGTCGTCAACTCGTCGCGCGCGATCCTGTACGCCGATGCGGGTGTCGACTTCGCCACCGCCGCGCGCGACGTCGCGCGCGCGACACGCGACGCGCTGAACCGCGCCCGCGCGACGGCCGGCGCGTGACATCGGTCACGCACCGGCGCCCCTCCCGCCGCCCCCGTTTCAGTCTGTTGCGCGCGCCGTCGATAAGCGGAGACACCGTGCTGCCGCGCCTGCACGACGACCCGCCGGGGGCCCCGTTGCCACCGGCGGACGCCGCGAGCGCGCCCACCGACTTGAGCTCCGCCGACACCCTCGATCCGCGCCTGCAGGTCAACGCCTCGATCGCCCGCTACTTCTTCGGGTCGGTCGCGGTGGGTGCGCTCGTGGGCGTCGTGATCCAGGCACTCGCGATCCACGGCGACGGCCGCTGGAACTACCTGCTCGCCGCGGCCTTCGGTGCGCTCGCGCTCGGCAGCGCGTGGGCCACGCGGCTGCGCGACCGCCACGTGCCGCTGGCGCTGGCCCTCGTCGCGATCGGCATCGTGAGCCTGGTGACGGCCGGCACCGTGCTGCATCAGTGGGGCCTGTCGAGCGTCGCGCTCGGCGTGTTCGGCCTCGTCGTCGCCGCGTTGACGGCGGTGACGACGGTCGGTGCCGGGCTGGCGGTCGCGGCGTGGTGCGTGCTGCTGCTGCTGGCGCTCGCCGCCGGCGAGCAGATGGGCTGGATCGCCGGCCCGCCGGCGGCCGACAAGCCGATCGAATGGCGGTTGACGCTGCAGCTCGTGATGGTCGCCGGCGGCGTCGCCTGCGGCCTGCTGCTGGCGCACGTGATCGCGCTGTACGTGCGCGCCAGCCTCGCGCGCGAGCAGCGCTTCGTGGGCCTGCTGGGCATCGCCGCCGACGCCTACTGGGAACTCGACGCGCGCTACGGTCTGACGCACGTCGCGCACCGCCAGGCCGACGGCCGCTTCGTCGCCGACGAGCAGCCGCCGCGGGCGCCGCCGTGGGAGTTGCCGTGTCTGCTGTTCGACGACGACGCGCTCGACGCGCTGCGCGCCGACATCGAGGCGCGCGAGCCGTTCCGCGACCGCGCGTTGCAGTGGCGTGACGGCACGACGCTGCGCCACCTGAGCGTCAGCGGCGAGCCGCGCTTCGACCACCGCGGCGTGTTCCTCGGCTACTGGGGCGTCGCGCGCGACGTCACGGCCGACGTCGCCGCGCGGGCTGCGCTGGCGATCACCGAAACGCGCTACCGCGAGCTGTTCCGCCGGCTGCCGACGCCACTGGTGCTGCACCGGCGCGGGCGCATCCTCGACGCGAACCCGGCCGCCGTGGCGCTGTTCGGCTACCGCGACCTGCCGTCGATGCTGGGCCACCACCTCGACGCGCACACCGAGGCCGGGCCGGCGCGCGAGGCGATGCGCGCCGCACTGCTGCAGATGGAGGCCATGCCGGTCGGCCAGGCGATGGAGCCGACCGAGCTGCACGTCGTGTCGCTCGACGGGCAGCACATGCTCGTGCAGGCCAGCGCGGTGCGCGTGGACACCGCCGACGGGCCGGCGACGCTGGCGATCCTCGTCGACGAGACCGAGCGCGCGTCGACCGAGGCGGCGGTGCGCCGCTCCGAGGCGCTGCTGTCGCACCTCGTGGCCACCAGCCCCGACGTCGTCACGCTGACCGACATGAAGACCGGGCGCTACGTGATGGTCAACGAGTCGTTCGAGCAGGTCACCGGTTACACGCGCGAGGAGGTGATCGGCCGCAGCGCGCTCGAGATCGGGATGTGGGCCGACCCGGCCGAGCGCGATCACCTGGTGCGCGCGCTGCAGGCCGACGGCGTGCAGCGCAACTGGCCGTGCAGCTTCGTCACGAAGGAAGGCCGCCCGGTGCAGATGGTCGTCTCGGCCGCGCGCTTCGAGATGGACGGGCGCGACTACGTCGTGCTGAGCGCGCGCGACGTGACCGCCGTCGAGCGCGCGCGCCTCGAGCGCGAGGCGATCGTCGCCAACGCGTCGATCGGCATCGCGCTGACGCGCGACCAGGCGTTCCAGCTCGTCAACCCGGCGTTCGAGGAGATGCTCGGCTGGCCACCGGGCGAGCTGGTCGGCAAGCCGGCGCGCATCGTGTGGCCCAGCGACGAGGACTACGCGCGCATCGGCCGCGAGCACGGCCCGGCGCTCGGCCGCGGCGAGCGCGTCGAGATCGAGGCCGAGGTCGCGCGCCGCGACGGCAGCCGCATCGTGTGCCGCATGCTCGCGCGGGCCGTCGACCCGCACCACCCGAGCAAGGGCGGCACCGTGTGGATCACCGAGGACGTGACCGAGCAGCGCCAGCTGATGCAGGCGCTGGCCAAGGCGCGCGACGACGCCGAGGCGGCCAACCGCGCCAAGAGCGCCTTCCTGGCCAACACGAGCCACGAGATCCGCACCCCGCTCAACGCGCTGCTGAACCTCACGCAGATGGCGCGCCGCGTCGACATCGACGACGCCCAGCGCCGCCACTACCTCGACCTGATCGCCGACAGCGCCGAGGCGCTCGCGCCGGTGATCTCCGACATCCTCGACCTGTCGAAGATCGAGGCCGGCAAGCTCGACGTCGAGCACGTGCCGTTCGACCTGCACCACCTGTTGCACACGCTGCAGCGCGGCTACGCCAAGCTGGCCGAGGGCTACGGGCTGGCGCTGACGCTCGCGATCGACGACGACGTGCCGCAGGCCGTCGTCGGCGACCCGACGCGGGTGCGCCAGATCCTGCAGAACTACGTCAGCAACGCGCTGAAGTTCACGCCCCGCGGCGGCAGCGTGCGCGTGGCGGCGCAGCTGCTCGACGGCGGCGGGCGCCCGCGCGTGCTGTTCGAGGTGCACGACACCGGCCCCGGCATCGACCCGGCGGTGCAGGCGCGGCTGTTCGCGCCGTTCATGCAGGCCGACCAGTCGACGACGCGGCGCTTCGGCGGCACCGGCCTCGGGCTGTCGATCTGCCGCGAACTCGCGCGGCTGATGGGCGGCGAGGTCGGCGTCGACAGCCGCCCGGGCGCGGGCAGCCGCTTCTGGGCCGAGCTGCCGCTCGAGCTGGCGCCCGAGGCCAGCCACCTGACGGGGTACGGCACGCTCGAGGAGCGCCCGCTCGCCGGCGCGCGCGTGCTCGTCGTCGAGGACAACGACCTGAACCAGCTGATCGCCGGCGAGATGCTGCGCCAGTGGGGCATCGACGTCACGGCGGCCGCCAACGGACGGCTGGCGCTCGAGGCCGTGGATCGCGCCCAGGCCGCCGGCCGCCCGTTCGATGCCGTGCTGATGGACCTGCAGATGCCCGAGATGGACGGCTACGAGGCCGCGCGCCGTCTGCGTCAGCGCGCCGACACGCGGCAGCTGCCGATCATCGCGTTCACTGCCGCCGCGCTGGCCGCCGAGCGCGACAAGGCGCTCGACGCCGGCATGAACGACTTCACCCCGAAGCCGGCCGACCGCACGCGGCTGTTCGAGGTGTTGCGGCGCTGGCTGCGACGCTGAGCCGGCCGGCAAGCGGTCGTCGAACCGTCACGGGCCGGCCGTCGGCGCGGCGGATCTGCCTCGGCAGGCGGAAAGGGCGGGGCGGACGCCGGCCGCTGGCGCGGCGGAGTCGCGCGTCAACCGCGCTTCGGCGGGAACAGCGGCAGCTGCTGCGGCGCGCGCGGCATTGCGAGCACCGACGCGCGCACCGCCCCGGCCGGGGCACTGCGCACGGCAGCGACGCCCGCCGGTCGCACCGCCGCGCGAAGCGGACATCGGTCTCGCCAAGCGGCTTGAGGAAGCTTTCAGGCGGACAGGACGCGGCTGGCCTTCGTCC
>JBBION010000013.1:0-23424 GCA_037443345.1 Rubrivivax sp.
CGACACACCCGCGTCGCTGCCGGCGCCGCGCGCGGTGGCGGCGCCGGCACTGCGCATCGACGGCGCCGGCGTCCACGCCGTGCCGGCCTGGCACGGCTGTCTGCGCGTCGAGGCCGCCGACGCCGGCGGCGTCTCGCTCGAGCGGCTGCGCCGCTGTGAACTGCGCGCCCGCACCGGCGGTGAGCGCTTCCAGGCCACGCCGGGCGGCGTCGCGCGCAGCCTGAAGAAGCAGTTCCAGGCCGCCGGCGTGCCGGCGGCCGAGCGCGGTGGCCCGCTGCTGTACGCCGACGACGGCAGCCTGCTGTTCGTCCCCGGGCTCGGCATCGACGCGCGCGTGCGCGCCGCGCCCGGCACGCCGCAGGTGGTGCTGCGCTGGCAGCCCGAGCGGCGCTGACGTCAGGCCGGCGAAGGCGCGGTCGCTAGAATCGCGGGTTTCGCGCATCTCGCAACAGGGCGCGTGCACCCCGCGCGCTGCGTCGTCATGGCATTGATCGTTCACAAGTACGGCGGCACGTCGATGGGCTCGACCGAGCGCATCCGCAACGTCGCCAAGCGCGTCGCCAAGTGGGCGCGCGCCGGCCACAGCATGGTCGTCGTGCCGTCGGCGATGAGCGGCGAGACGAACCGGCTGCTCGGTCTGGCCAAGGAACTGCAGCCGGCGCAGGTCGACGCGCGCGTGCTGCGCGAGCTCGACATGATCGCCTCGACCGGCGAGCAGGTCTCGGTCGGGCTGCTCGCGCTGGCGCTGCAGGCCGAAGGGGTCGACGCGATCAGCTACACCGGCTGGCAGGTGCCGGTGAAGACCGACTCGGCGTACACGAAGGCGCGCATCACGAGCATCGACGACGCGCGCGTGCGCGCCGACCTCGACGCCGGCCGCGTCGTCATCATCACCGGCTTCCAGGGCATCGACGAGCGCGGCAGCATCACGACGCTGGGCCGCGGCGGCAGCGATACCTCGGCGGTCGCGGTGGCCGCGGCGCTGAAGGCCGACGAGTGCCTGATCTACACCGACGTCGACGGCGTCTACACCACCGACCCGCGCATCGTGCCCGAGGCGCGCCGGCTGCACACGATCAGCTTCGAGGAAATGCTCGAGATGGCGAGCCTGGGCTCGAAGGTGCTGCAGATCCGCTCCGTCGAGTTCGCCGGCAAGTACCGCGTGCCGCTGCGCGTGCTCTCCAGCTTCACCGACTGGGACATCCCGATCGACGACGAAGCGAAGTCGGGCACGCTGATCACTTTCGAAGAGGACGAGAAGATGGAACAAGCCGTCGTGTCGGGCATCGCGTTCAACCGTGACGAGGCCAAGGTGACCGTGCTCGGCGTGCCCGACAAGCCGGGCATCGCCTACCGGATCCTTGGCGCGGTGGCCGACGCCAACATCGACGTCGACATGATCATCCAGAACGTGTCGCACGACGGCAAGACCGACTTCTCGTTCACGGTGCACCGCAACGACCACGCGCGCGTGATGGACCTGCTCAAGAGCAAGGTCGTGCCGGCGCTGGGCGCACGCGAGGTGATCGGCGACGCGCGCATCTGCAAGGTCAGCATCGTCGGCATCGGGATGAAGAGCCACGTCGGCGTCGCGGCGAAGATGTTCCGCACGCTCAGCGAGGAGGGCATCAACATCCAGATGATCTCCACCAGCGAGATCAAGACCAGCGTCGTGATCGACGAGAAGTACATGGAGCTCGCCGTGCGCGCGCTGCACCGCGCGTTCGAGCTCGACCAGGAGGCGGCCGCGGCCTGAGCCTGCGGCGGCGCGCCTGCCCGCGCAGCGGGCCCCGCCCGGGGCTAGAATGCGAGCCTTCGTGCTGGAGACGTGACCGAGAGGCCGAAGGTGCTCCCCTGCTAAGGGAGTATGCGGGCAAAACCTGCATCGAGGGTTCGAATCCCTCCGTCTCCGCCACCGACGGCCCGCCAGGGCCGTTTTCTTTTTGCGCTGCGGCCGTCCGGGCCGCCTCGGCGCCGCCGTTGAGGACTTCACGGATGCGGCCCGTTCGGCCGGCGGCCGGGGTCCCGCGAGCCGCACGCGGCCTCAAGAGCCGGACCTGTGGGCCGATCTGCGATCGAGGACGGGTCGGGTCACGGGGTCGGAGGCAGCAGGAGTTCGAATGGGGGGCACACCGACGCTGATGCGACGCGAGTGGCGCGTGGCCTCGATCTGGCTGCTGTGCCTCGTCGCGGGGCTTGCGGGGCTCGTCGCGTTCACGCGGCACCTGCAGCAGGCCCACCTGCGCGATGACGCCGAGCTGACGGCGCTGCGCTACGCCGACGTCGTCGCGGCCACCGTGCCGGGCCTGGACGCGCTGTTCGCCGGTGACCCGCCCGAGGGCGAGACGCTCGCGCAGCTGCGCCGTCTGCGCGACGTCGGCGAGGTGTTCCGCTTCAAGCTGTTCGACCGCGACGGCTGGCAGGTGCTGGTGTCCGACGACCTCGACGCACTGCCGGCGGTGCGCAGTGCGCCGACCGAGTCGATCGCCCGCCACCAGGGCGGCGCGAACGCGTCGGTGCAGCAGATCGTGCTCGGCGGGGCCAACTACGTCGAGCTCAAGAGCGGCATCGGCAAGCCCGACCGGCCGCCGGTGTACAGCGAGGCCTACGTGCCGGTCGTCCGCCAGGGGCGCGTGATCGGCGTCGTCGAGGTCTACGTCGACCAGACGCGCGCCGCCGCGGGCATCGAGAACGAGTACCGTCAGGTCGCGCTGATGGCGGCCACGACGATGCTGCTGCTCGCGCTGCTGGCCGGCTGGCACTGGATGCACCGCCTGCGCGCGCAGCGCCGCGCCGAGGAGCGGGTGCGCTACCTCGCGCAGCACGACATCCTGAGCGGCGCGCTGAACCGCGCGAGCTTCCACGACGCGCTCGAGCGCGCTGCGTGGCAGGCGCAGGCCGGCGGCGGCTGCTTCGCCGTGCTGTGCCTGGACCTCGACCACTTCAAGGACGTCAACGACAGCCTCGGCCACGCGGCCGGCGACGCAGTGCTGCGCGCGGCGACGCAGCGGCTGCGCGAGGTCGTGCGCCACGGCGACGAGATCGCGCGCCTGGGCGGCGACGAGTTCGCGCTGCTGCAAAGCGGCGTCGGCGTGCCGGCCGACGTGCGGCGGCTGGCGCAGCGTGTCGTCGAGCGCCTGTCGCAGCCGTACGAGGTCGCCGGGAGAACGGTCGTGTGCACGGCCAGCGTCGGCGCGGCGGTGTTCGGCACCGACGCGACCACCGTCGACGAACTTCTGCACAAGGCCGACCTCGCGCTGTACCGCGCCAAGGCCGAGGGCCGCGGCACCTTCAGCTTCTACGACGCCGCGCTCGACCAGATGCTGCAGTCGCAGCGCGAGCTGCTGCATGACCTGCGCGAGGCGATCGACGCCGAGTCGCTGCAGTTGCACTACCAGCCGCTGTACGCGGCGAAGGGTCGCGAGCTGGTCGGCTACGAGGCGCTGCTGCGCTGGCGCCACCCGACGCGCGGCAACGTGCCGCCGTGCGAGTTCATCCCGCTGGCCGAGGAGGTCGGGCTGATCGACCCGCTCGGGCGCTGGGTGCTGCGCCGCGCATGCCGCGAGGCGGCGCAGTGGCCGGCGCCGCTGTCGGTGTCGGTCAACCTGTCGGCGGCGCAGTTCCGCGGCGACGGCCTGGTGCCGACGGTGGCTGCCGCGCTCGCCGAGGCGGGGCTGGCGCCGCAGCGCCTCGAGCTGGAGATCACCGAGTCGCTGCTGATGAGCAACACCGAGCGCGTCGTGAGCATGCTCAACGCGCTGTCGGCGATGGGCGTGCGCATCGCGATGGACGACTTCGGCACCGGGTACTCCAGCCTGTCGTACCTGTGGCGCTTCCCGTTCGACAAGGTCAAGATCGATCGCAGCTTCACGCAGGGCCTCGAGACCGACCCCAAGGTCGGCCTGATCGTGCGCTCGATCGTCTCGCTCGCGCACTCGATGCGCATCCGCGTCAACGCAGAGGGCGTCGAGACGCCGACGCAGATGCAGGCGCTGCAGCGCTACGGCTGCGACGAGTTGCAGGGCTTCCTGCTCGGCCGTCCCGCCGCGGCCGAGACCCTGTCGCACGCCGGTGCCGTCACCGCGCCGCCGGCGACGCGGGTGGGCGACGCCCCCGGCGCGCCCGGCCCGACCGGTCTGACCCTGCATCCGCAGCCGCGGTAGCGGTCCGCCGCGCACGCCTGCGCGGACGCGCCTCAGTCCGCGGCGAACTCGCCGACCGGCACGCAGCTGCAGAACAGGTTGCGGTCGCCGTAGACGTTGTCGACGCGGCCCACCGGCACCCAGTACTTGCGCTGGCGCAGCGCCGCGAGCGGGTAGGCGGCCTCCTCGCGCGTGTAGGCGTGCGTCCAGTCGCCGGCAGCGATCGCCGTCGCGGTGTGCGGCGCGTGCTTGAGCGGGTTGTCGTCCTTCGGCCAGACGCCTTGCTCGACCTTCGCGATCTCGGCACGGATCGCGATCATCGCGTCGCAGAAGCGGTCGAGTTCGGCGAGCGACTCGCTCTCGGTCGGCTCCACCATCAGCGTGCCGGCCACCGGGAAGCTCAGCGTCGGCGCGTGGAAGCCGTAGTCGATCAGGCGCTTCGCGACGTCCTCGGCGGTGACGCCGCTCGTCTTCGCGAGCGGACGCAGGTCGAGGATGCACTCGTGCGCGACGCCGCCGCCCTTCAGGCCCGGCACCTCCCCGCTGAAGTGGATGTCGTAGTGGTCCGACAGGCGCGCGGCGACGTGGTTGGCCGCGAGGATCGCGACTTCGGTCGCGGTGCGCAGCCCGTCGGCGCCCATCATGCGGATGTACATCCAGCTGATCGGCAGCACGGCCGCGTTGCCGAGCGGTGCGGCGCTGACGGCCCCCACGCTCGGCCCTGCGGGCGCTTCGCTGCCCCCCGAGGGGGCGCTCGCCGCCTTGGGACGGCCCGACGGCGGCTCGGACGCCCTGCCAGCCGTCTGCGCCGTGACATGGCCCGGCAGGAACGGCACGAGGTCTTCGACGACACACACCGGACCGACGCCGGGGCCGCCGCCGCCGTGCGGGATGCAGAACGTCTTGTGCAGGTTCAGGTGGCTGACGTCGCCGCCGAACTGGCCCGGCGCCGCGAGGCCGACGAGCGCGTTCATGTTCGCGCCATCGACGTAGACGCGCCCGCCTGCGCGGTGCACGATCTCGCACAGCTTAGTCACGCCGGCTTCGAACACGCCGTAGGTCGACGGGTAGGTGATCATCACCGCGGCGAGGTCGTCGGCGTGCGCCGTGCACCTGGCCTCGAGGTCGGCGAGGTCGACGCTGCCCTGCGCGTCGCACTTGACGACGACGACCTTCATGCCGGCCATCTGCGCGCTCGCCGGGTTCGTGCCGTGCGCCGACTCGGGGATCAGGCACACGTCGCGGTGGCCCTGGCCGCGGGCCTCGTGCCAGGCCTTGATCGCGAGCAGCCCGGCGTACTCGCCCTGCGAGCCGGCGTTGGGCTGCAGGCTGATGCCGGCGTAGCCGGTGGCCTGCGACAGCCACGCCGTGAGCTGCGCGTTCAGTTCGGCGTAGCCTGCAAGCTGGTCGACCGGCGCGAAGGGGTGCACGTGCGCGAACTCGGGCCACGTGATCGGGATCATCTCGCTCGTCGCGTTGAGCTTCATCGTGCACGAGCCCAGCGGGATCATCGTGCGGTCGAGCGCGAGGTCCTTGTCGGCCAGGCCGCGCAGGTAGCGCAGCATCGACGTCTCGCTGTGGTGCGTGTTGAACACGGGGTGCGCCAGGAACGCGCTGCGGCGCACGAGCGCCTCGGGCAGGCGCGGCGCGATGCCGCTCTCGAAGCGCTCGACCGTGGGCAGCGCGCCGCGGTGGCCGGTGGCCAGCGCCGCGACCTGCCACAGCGCGGCGATGTCGGCGCGCGTCGTCGTCTCGTCGAGCGTGATGCCCACGCTCGCGGCGCTCGCGCGGCGCAGGTTCATGCCGCGCGACTCGGCGGCGGCCAGCAGCGCGTCGGTGCGCTCGCCGGTCAGCAGCTCGAGCGTGTCGAACGCCTCGTCGTGCCGCAGCGCGATGCCCAGCTCGGCGAGGCCCTTGGCGAGGATCGCGGTGTAGGCCGCGACGCGCCGTGCGATGCGCTTGAGCCCCTCGGGGCCGTGGTAGACGGCGTACATGCTGGCGACGACCGCCGGCAGCACCTGCGCGGTGCAGATGTTGCTGGTGGCCTTCTCGCGGCGGATGTGCTGCTCGCGCGTCTGCAGCGCGAGGCGGTACGCGGGCTGTCCGTGCGCGTCGACGCTGACGCCCACCAGCCGCCCGGGCAGCGAGCGCTTGAACTCGTCGCGCGTGGCCATGTAGGCGGCGTGCGGGCCGCCGGCGCCCATCGGCATGCCGAAGCGCTGCGTCGTGCCGACGACGATGTCGGCGCCCTGTTCTCCGGGCGGCGTCAGCAGGGCGAGCGCGAGAAGGTCGGCCGCCACGACCAGCAGGCCGCCGCAGGCGTGTACCGCGTCGGCGAGCGGCTGCAGCGCGCGGATGCGGCCGGTGACGCCGGGGTACTGCACCAGCGCGGCGAAGCACTCGGCCTGCGCGCAGTCCTCGGCCGGGCCGACGACGACTTCGATGCCCAGCGGCCTCGCGCGCGTGCGCACGACCTCGATCGTCTGCGGCAGCGCGTCGTCGGCGACGAAGAAGCGGGTGCTCTTGCTCTTGCCGACGCGCATCGCGAGCGTCATCGCCTCGGCGGCGGCGGTGGCTTCGTCGAGCATCGACGCGTTCGAGATCGCCATGCCGGTCAGGTCGGTGACCATCGTCTGGAAGTTGACGAGTGCCTCCATCCGCCCCTGGCTGATCTCGGCCTGGTACGGCGTGTACGCGGTGTACCAGGCCGGGTTCTCGAGGACGTTGCGCAGCACGACGCCTGGCGTGATCGTGCCGTGGTAGCCCTGGCCGATGAAGCTGCGCATCACCTTGTTCTTCGCCGCGATCGCCTTCAGCTCGGCCAGCGCCTGCGCTTCGGTCGCGGGCGGCGGCAGCTCCATCGGCCGCGCCCTCGCGATCGCCGGCGGCACGATGGCGTCGATCAGCGCGCGCCGAGACGCCGCGCCGATCACCGACAGCATGCGCTGCTGCTCGGCCTCGGTCGGGCCGACGTGGCGGGCGACGAACTCGTCGGCGTTCTCGACTTCGGCGAGCGGGGGCAGGGCGGACATCAGCATGGGGCGTCCCGGGTCGGGCAGGCAGGGGTCAGAGGGTCTTGAGCAGCGCGTCGTAGGCCGGCGGGTCCATCAGCTCGTCGAACTGCTCCATGTGCGTGACGTGGACCTTGAAGAACCAGCCTTCGCCCATCGGATCCTTGTTCGCGAGCGACGGGTCGGCGCGCAGCGCCTCGTTGACCTCGACGACTTCGCCCTCGACCGGCATGTAGATGTCGGCCGCGGCCTTGACCGACTCGACGACGCCGGCGACCTCGCCCTTCTTGTAGGTGCGCCCGACCTCGGGCAGCTCGACGAAGACGACGTCGCCAAGCGCATCCTGCGCGTGCAGCGTGATGCCGACGACGGCGGCCTCGTGGTCCTCGATGTTGATCCACTCGTGGTCGGGGGTGAACTTGGTCGTCATGGGGTGGCTCCGGTGGGGGCGGTTTCAGGAACGGTGGTAGCGGTGCGGCGTGAAGGGCAGGGGGGTCACGCGCAGCGGCTGCAGCTTGCCGCGCACGTCGGCCCAGATCTCGGCCTGCGGCTGCGCGTGCTCGACGCTGACGTAGCCCAACGCGATCGGCACGCCCAGCGTCGGCGACGTCGTGCCGCTGGTGACGTGGCCGAGCCTGTGGCCGCGGCGGTCCTGCAGCACGGCGCCCTCGCGCACGGGAATGCGCTCGAGGCCCCTGAGTCCGACGCGCCGGATCGTCGCGCCGCGCTCGAGCTGTAGCGCGATCGTCTCGGCGCCGGGGTAATGGCCCGCGCGGGCGCCGCCCGGTCGGCGCGCCTTCGCGATCGCCCACGCGAGGCCGGCCTCGACCGGCGTCGTGTGGTCGTTGATGTCGTGGCCGTACAGGCACAGGCCGGCCTCGAGGCGCAGCGTGTCGCGCGCGCCGAGGCCGGCGGGCTTGGTCTCGGGCTGCGCGAGCAGCGCGCGCGCGAGCGCCTCGGCCGACTCGGCGGGCACCGAGATTTCGAAGCCGTCCTCGCCGGTGTAGCCGCTGCGCGTGACGAAGCACTCGGCACCGCGCAGGCCGACCTCGTGCGCCGCGAGGCTGAACTGGCCGCCGGTCATGAACGTGAGCGCGGCCACCGCGGGGTTCAGCCGCGCGAGCGCCGTCACGGCCTTCGGCCCCTGCATCGCGAGCAGCGCGCGATCGGGCAGCGGCTGCACGAGGCAGCGGTGGCCGAGGTGCGTCGTCAGATGCGCGATGTCGGCGTCCTTGCACGCGGCGTTGACGACGAGCAGCAGGTCGTCGACACCCTCGTGCAAGCGGCGCGTGACCATCAGGTCGTCGAGGATGCCGCCGGCAGCGTTCGTGAACAGCGCGTATCGCTGCTGACCCGGCGCGAGGCCGACGATGTCGGCCGGCACCAGCGACTCGAGCGCGGCGGCGGCCTCGGCGCCGGCCAGGCGCACCTGGCCCATGTGCGAGACGTCGAACAGCGCCGCCGACTCGCGGCACTGGCGGTGCTCGGCGAGGATGCCGCCAGGGTAGTTGACGGGCATGTCGTACCCGGCGAACGGCACCATGCGCGCGCCGAGCTCGACGTGCAGCGCGTGCAGCGGGGTCTTCAGAAGCGGTGCGGACATCGTGCTCTCCGGAAGGGCCGTCGATCCACCGCCATCGTGCCGGTGGAGCCCCTCGCTGTCCGCTTTACCTGAGAGATTGGCGGGGGCGCCCTCGAAGCGCCTGCCGCTTGCCCCTTCGGTGGGCCGCGTGCGGCGGCCTCTCTCCAGCGTGGTGACGCTTCCTGCGGAAGCGCTTGCCAGTCCTTTTGCCTGAGCGTTCGAGGGCGAGCCTCTGCGCCTTCGGCGGCGGCGTGCCGTGCGACGCGCCGCTCTCTCCTGACGTCGGCCAGTGTAGCCGAGCGGCGCGCCGCTCAGGCGCCCAGGCGCGCACGCAGCGCGCGAACCGCGCTGTCGACCGTCGTCAGCACCGGCACGCCACAGGCGGCCTCGACGCGCGGGCGGGCACGTGCGAGGCTGAACTGCGCGAGCGCGATCGCGCCGCAGCCTTCGTGCTCGACGAGGTGCATCGCGGCCTGCGCGGCCAGCGCGTCGTGGCGCTCGGCGTCGCCGCGGTTCAGCGCGTCGAGCGCGCCGTCGGCGAGCGCGGTGCGCAGTTCGACCGCGGGCGGGAACTCGGCCGGCATCGAGCGCAGCGTCGGGCCGAACGTGGCCACCAGCCCGACGCGCACGCCGAGCCCCGCGGCCTCGTCGATCATCGCCTCGTTCGGCTTGAGCACCGGGATCGCCGCGTGGCGGCGCTTGACCACGTCGATGCACGGCCCGAACGCCGAGCAGGTGAACAGGATGCCCTGCGCACCGGTGCCGATCGCGTAGTCGGCGAGCACAATGAAGCGCCGCGTCATCGCGTCGTCGAGGCCGTGCGGGGACGCGGCGAGATCGGCCGACAGGCTGTCGTCGAGCAGGTTCATCCGCGTCGCCTCAGGCCAGTCGCGCGCGAGCGCCTCGTTGATCGGCGCCATCGAGTGCGCGAGCGCGTGGATCAGTGCGAGGCGCGTCATGCCGTGGCGGGCCTGGCGGCCGGCTCGCGCTTCAGGCGCGCGCGCTGCGCGACGATCACGACGCCCAGCAGCAGCAGCGCCGGCAGATACATCCACTCCTTCGACGGGCGGTCGGCCGGCATCTCGATCTGCGTGATCCTGAAGCCCTGCTCGAGGCCGAGCTTCTCGGCCGTCGAGCCGAACTGCACCGCAGCGACCTGCACCTCGTCGCCGAGCGCCATCACCGTCAGGCCGATGCGGCGCAGCCGCTCGCGCGCCGGGCCGGCGTCGCCGAGCGGCAGCAGCACGCCCTTGCGGACCTCCTTGCCATCGAGGTTGAGTCCCTCGACCCACACGCGCTTGCGCTCGCCCGCGGGCGCCTGCTCGACCAGCGTCATCAGCTCGCTCGCCGGGCGCTCCTTGTACGGCGGGTAGACCATGTCCCACCAGAACCCCGGGCGGAACAGCGTGAACGTGACGAGCAGCAGCGCGATCGTCTCCCACCAGCGCGACTTGACGAGGAAGTAGCCCTGCGTCGCGGCGGCGAACACGAGCATCGCGACCACCGCGCTGCTCACCGTGAGTGCCAGGTGCAGCGGGCCCGTGATGCCGATCAGCAGCAGCTGCGTGTTGAAGATGAACAGGAACGGCAGGATCGCCGTGCGCATGCTGTAGAAAAACGCCGTGACACCGGTCCTGATCGGGTCGGCGCGCGAGATCGCCGCGGCAGCGAACGATGCCAGCCCCACCGGCGGCGTCACGTCGGCCATCAGCCCGAAGTAGAAGACGAAAAGGTGCACGGCGATCAGCGGCACCAGCAGGCCGCTCTGCGCGCCGAGTTCGACGACCACCGGCGCCATCAGCGTCGAGACGACGATGTAGTTGGCGGTGGTCGGCAGGCCCATGCCGAGGATCAGGCTGATGACGGCCACCAGCACGAGCATCAGCATCAGGTTGCCGCCCGAGAGCAACTCGATGATCTCCGTCATCACGAGACCGATGCCCGTGAGCGACACGGTGCCGACGATGATGCCGGCTGCCGCGGTGGCCACGCCGATGCCGATCATGTTGCGCCCGCCCGCCTCGAGGCCGGCGATCAGGTCCTTCCAGCCGAGGCCGAACGCGGCGCCGAGTTCGCCGCGCCCGCGCATCCACGCGATGATCGGGCGCTGCGTCAGGATCACGAAGATGATGAACATCGTGGCCCAGAACGCCGACAGCGCCGGCGACATCTGCTCGACCATCAGGCACCAGATCAGGACGACGACCGACAGCAGGTAGTGCAGCCCGCTCTTGAGCGTCGGCCCGGTCTCGGGCAGCTCGAACACGGGAGCGTTCGGGTCGTCCAGCGTCAGCTCGGGCTGGCGCGTGCCGATCCACAGCAGCGCGAGGTAGGCGGCGAACACGCCGACGCCGATGACGACGATCGCCGCGTCGCCGAGCACGGCCTTGAGCCAGCCGATGCCGTTGTACACGACGCCCGCGAGCACGACGAAGCCGCTCACGGTGAGGCCGAACGAAAGCAGGCGCTGGCCGACCGTCGACGTCGTGCGCCGCGGCAGGCCCTGCAGCCCGGCCTTCAGCGCCTCGAGGTGGACGATGTAGACGAGCGCGATGTACGAGATGACGGCCGGCAGGAAGGCGTGCTTCATCACCTCCGTATACGGGATGCCGACGTACTCGACCATCAGGAACGCGGCGGCGCCCATCACCGGCGGCATGATCTGGCCGTTGACCGAGCTCGAGACCTCGACCGCACCGGCCTGGTCGCCGCGGTAGCCGACGCGCTTCATCAGCGGGATCGTGAACGTGCCCGTCGTCACGACGTTGGCGATCGAGCTGCCGCTGATGATGCCGGTGGCCGCCGACGACACGACGGCCGCCTTCGCCGGCCCGCCGCGCATGTGGCCGAGCAGCGCGAACGCGCTCTTGATGAAGTAGTTGCCCGCGCCCGCCTTGTCGAGCAGCGAGCCGAACAGCACGAACAGGAAGATGAAGCCGCTCGAGACACCGAGCGCGACGCCGAACACGCCTTCCGTCGTCAGCCAGTAGTGCGACATCGCGCGCGACAGCGACGCACCCTTGTGCGCGATCAGGTCGGGCATGTGGGGCCCGGCGAACGTGTAGGCGAGGAACACGACGGCGACGACGACCATCGGCAGCCCGAGCGCGCGCCGCGTCGCTTCGAGCAGCATCGCGATGCCGACGATCGCGACGCCCAGATCCAGGTCGGTCGGCTGGCCGGGGCGCGTGGCGAGTTCGCGGTAGAAAAAGAAAAGGTACGTCGCGCAGAACGCGCCGACGAGCGCGAACACCCAGTCGAGCAGCGGCACCCTGTGCCGGGGCGAACCCGAGAACGCCGGGTATGCCCTGAAGGCGAGGAACACCGCGAAGCCCAGGTGCACCGCGCGCGACTGCGTGTCGTTGAACACGCCGATGCCGAGCGAGAACGGCAGCGGCGACGCGATCCAGAGCTGGAACAGGCTCCACGCCAGCGTGACGGCGAGGATCAGCTTCGCAACGAGGGGGCCGGGGCTGCGGCCGCCGGTGTCGGTGTCGGCGGCGAGCTGGGCGGCGTCGATGGCCGCCGGGTCGGTCTTCTTCCTGCGCAGCATGGGCACTCCTCCGCTCCGTGCGAGGGTCCGTTCAGGCTCCGGAAACACCGCAGGCCCCACGCGCGGGGGCCTGCCGGGCTCGCGGGCACCGGCCGCGTGCAAGGCGCGTGCCGGTGCTCATGAGGCTGGCCTTACATCCAGCCCTTTTCCTTGTAGTACTTCACCGCGCCGGGGTGCAGCGGCGCCGAAATGCCGTTGCGAATCATCTCCTTCGGGTCGAGCGCGCCGAACGCCGGGTGCAGCTTCTTGAAGTCCTCGAGCTTGTCGAACACGGCCTTGACGAGCTCGTAGACCGTCTGCTCGGGCACCTTGGCCGACGTGACGAACGTGGCCATCACGCCATAGGTCGGCGTCGCGTTCGGGTGACCGGCGTACAGGCCGCCGGGGATGCTGACCGCCGCGTAGTACGGGTGGTCCTTGACCAGCTTGCTCACCGCCGGCCCCTGCAGCGGCACCAGCCGCGCGCCGCAGGTCGTGATCGGGTCCTGGATGTTGGCGCTCGGGTGGCCGACGCCGTAGAAGAAGGCGTCGATCTTGTTGTCGCACAGCGCCGGGCCGTGCTCGTCGGCCTTCAGCTCGGCGGCCAGCGCGAAGTCGCGCGTCGTCCAGCCCATCGTGCCCATCAGCTCCTCCATCGACGCGCGCGTGCCCGAGCCGGGGTTGCCGATGTTGACGCGCTTGCCCTTCAGGTCGTCGATCTTCGCGATGTTGGCTTCCTTGCGCGCAAGCACCGTGAAGGGTTCGGGGTGCAGCGAGAACACGGCGCGCAGGTCGGCGAACTTGCCGTCCTTCTCGAACACCTTGCTGCCGTTCATCGCGTGGAACTGCCAGTCGGACTGCGCGACGCCGAAGTCGAGGTCGCCCGAGCGGATCGTGTTGATGTTGAACACCGAGCCGCCGGTCGACTCGACCGAGCAGCGGATGCCGTGGCGCGAGCGCTCCATGTTCATCAGGCGGCAGATCGCGCCGCCGGCCGCGTAGTACACGCCGGTGACGCCACCGGTGCCGATCGTGATGAACTTCTGCTACGCCATCGCGGGCGCGGCCGGCAGCATCAGCGCGAGCGTGGCGGCGGCGAGCAGGGGACGCAGGGCGGGGATCTTCTTCAACGGGGTCATGTATTCACTCCTGGCTGCAAGGGGGAGGGCCGCTTCGCCTGCGCACGCAGGCGTCGGCCGCGGAATTTTCATTCTCACACCGGTGCGGGGCCCGCAGACCCGCGGGTTTCACCCCACGGCTGCGCCCGTCGCCGCGACGGCGGCGTCGATCGCCGCCGCGACCCGCTCGACGATCGTGTCGAGCTCGGCGTCCGAGACGATGAACGGCGGCGCGAGCAGCACGTGGTCGCCGCGCTGGCCGTCGATCGTGCCGCCCATCGGGTAGACCATCAGGCCGCGCGCCATCGCCTCGCGCTTGACCGCGGCGTGCAATCGGCGCGCCGGCTCGAACGGTGCCTTCGTCGCGCGGTCGGCCACCAGCTCGACGCCCCAGAACAGCCCGCGGCCACGGATGTCGCCGACGTGCGGGTGCGCCCCCAAGGTCGCGCAGAGCCGCTCGGCGAGACCGTGTCCCTGCCGGCGCACGCGTTCGAGTAGCCCGTCGCGCTCGATGACCTGCTGCACCGCCAGAGCCGCGGCGCACGCCACCGCGTGGCCGATGTACGTGTGGCCGTGGTGGAACAGGCCGCTGCCGCGCGCGAACGCGTCGACGATGCGGCGCTGCGCGAGCACCGCGCCGATCGGCTGGTAGCCGCCGCCGAGGCCTTTCGCGACGGTCAGCAGGTCGGGCACGACGCCTTCCTGCTCGCAGGCGTGCAGCGTGCCGGTGCGGCCCATCCCGCACATCACCTCGTCGAGGATCAGCAGGATGCCGTGGCGGTCGCACAGCTCGCGCACGCCCTCGAGGTAGCCGGGCACCGGCGTCAGCGCGCCGGCCGTGGCGCCGACCACGGTTTCGGCGACGAAGGCGATCACGGTCTCGCCGCCCAGCCGGTCGATCGCGTCGGCGAGTTCGGCCACCAGCCGCCTGCCGTACTGCTCGGGCGATTCGCCTTCGCGGCGGTCGCGGTACTCGTAGCACGGCGACACGTGCGTGACCGGGATCAGCAGCGGCGCGAACTGGCGCCGGCGCCACTCGTTGCCGCCCACCGCGAGCGCGCCGAGCGTGTTGCCGTGGTAACTCTGCCGGCGCGCGATGAAGTGCCGGCGCTGCGACTGGCCGACCTCGACGAAGTACTGGCGCGCCATCTTCAGCGCCGCCTCGACGGCCTCCGAGCCGCCGCTGACGAAGTACACGTGGCTCGTGCCGGCCGGGGCACGCGACACGAGGAGGTCGGCGAGTTGCTCGGCGACCTCGGTCGTGAAGAAGCTCGTGTGCGCGTAGGCGACGCGGTCGATCTGCGCGTGCATCGCGGCGATCACGTCGGGGTGCGCGTGGCCGAGGCACGAGACGGCCGCGCCGCCCGAGGCGTCGAGGTAGCGGCGCCCTTCGCGGTCGACCAGCCAGCAGCCGTCGCCGCCGACGGCGACGGGCAGCGACGACTTGAGCTGGCGGTGCAGGACGTGGCTCATCGGGGTAGGCTCGGGCTCGTGACGGCATTCATTGTGGCCCGCAGTCGCCGGCTGCCGGCGCGGCCGCGACGCAGCGCGCGAGCCGCGCGCTGCGTCGCGTTCAGCCCGGGCTCGTCACTTCGGTGGCAGCGTGCGCACGTAGGCCACCAGCGCGTCGAGGTCGGCAGGCACCATGCGCGCGTAGTACGACGTCCCCATCGGCGGCTTCAGCCGGCTGCCATCGGGCCGCACGCCGGTCGTGATGACCTTCTTCAGCTCGGCGTCGCCGTACGTCTTCGGCAGCGTCGGCGTGATGTTGCTCGCGACGCTCTTGCCCCACGGCCCCATGAACGCCATGCCGTCGCCGCCGAGGTCGTGGGCGAGATCGGGCACGCCCTTCGCGTCCGGCGTCGAGTGGCACTCGAGGCAATGGCCCAGCGGCCCGGCGAGGTGGCGCCCGTAGGCCGCCTTGTCGGCGCGCGGCACGTCCGGCACGGCACCGACGGGAGGGCCCCACGCCGGCGTCAGCGGCATGCGGTAGACCGACCTCGGCACGCGGTTGCCGACGGCCGGCACGGTGCGCAGGTAGGCCACGATGGCCTGCACGTCGCGGTCGGACATCTGGCGGTACATCGCGAACGGCATCGGCGGTCCGATCAGGCTGCCGTCGGGCCGCCTGCCGTCGCGGATCGCGGTCACGATCTGGGCGTCGGTCCAGCGGTCGATGCCGGTGTCGGGGTCCGGCGTGATGTTCGGCGCGTAGGCCGTGAACGGTGGCTCCTCGGTGAGGAAGCCGCCGGCGAGCGTCTTCGTCGCGCCGGGGCCGCTCGGGCCCTGCGGCGTGTGGCAGTTGCCGCACGCGACGATCGACTCGACGAGGTACCGGCCGCGCTCGACAAGGTCGGCCTGGGCGCACGCCAGCGACGCGGCCAGGCTCAGGACAGCAAGGCAGGACACGCGCGCGGCAGCCGCGCGCAGGGGCGGACGGGGAATCATCGCGGTCTCCTTGCACGGCCGATCCTTCGTGGAGGGAACCGCAGCCCCGGCCGCTGGGGGGCAGGTAGCATCGCGCCGTGACACACGACGTCGCAACCCTGCGCCGCATCCTGCGCACCTGCCGCACGATCGCCGTCGTCGGCCTGTCGGCCGACTGGTTCCGGCCGAGCCACTTCGCCGCCAGCTACCTGCAGGGCAAGGGCTACCGCATCGTGCCGGTCAATCCCAAGTACCCCGAGATCCTCGGAGAGCGCGCCTACGCGAGGCTCGAGGACATCCCGTTCCCGGTCGACATGGTCGACGTGTTCCGCAAGCCGGCCGACCTGCCGCCGATCGCGGCGAGTGCGGTGGCCGTCGGCGCCAGGTGCCTGTGGCAGCAGCTCGGCGTCGCGAACGCGGAGGCCGACGCGATCGCGCGCGCCGGCGGCCTGGACAGCGTGATGGACCGCTGCGTGAAGATCGAGCACGCGCGGCTGTTCGGCGGGCTGCACTGGGTCGGCGTCAACACCGGCGTGATCTCGGCCAGACGGTCGCACTGACGGCCGCACCGACACGTGCCGAGCCCGCGATGACCGACCGCCGCTTCCACCCCGAGACGCTGGCGATCCACGCCGGCCAGATCCCCGACGCCGCCACCGGGGCGCGGGCGCTGCCGATCTACCAGACGACGAGCTTCGTGTTCGACAGCGCCGAGCACGCGGCGGCGCTGTTCAACCTGCAGACCTTCGGCAACGTCTATTCGCGGCTGAGCAACCCGACCGTGGCCGCGCTCGAGGAGCGCGTCGCCGCGCTCGAGGGAGGGCGCGCCGCGGTCGCCGCGGCCAGCGGCATGGCCGCCGAGGCGCTGGCGCTGATGACGATCCTGCAGGCGGGCGACCACGTCGTCGCCGCCGGGGCCCTGTACGGCGGCACGGTGACGATGCTCGCCGTCAACCTCGCGAAGTTCGGCATCGAGACCACCTTTGTCGACGCGACGAAGCCCGAGGCGTTCGCGGCCGCGATGCGACCCAACACGCGCGCCGTGTTCGCCGAGAGCCTGGGCAACCCGAGCCTCGCGGTGCTCGACATCGCCGCGGTCGCCGACGTCGCGCACGCGCACGGCGTGCCGCTGGTGATCGACAACACGGTGCCCAGCCCGTTCCTGTGCAACCCGATCGTGTGGGGTGCCGACGTCGTCGTGCACAGCGCCACCAAGTACCTCGCCGGCCACGGCACGACGCTGGGCGGCGTCGTCGTCGAGAGCGGCACGTTCCCGTGGGACAACGGCAGGTTCCCCGGCATGACCGAGCCCAGCCCGGGCTACCACGGCGTGCGCTTCTACGAGACCTTCGGCGACTTCGGCTTCACGATGCGCTGCCGCATGGAGACGCTGCGCGTCTACGGCGCCGCGCTCGCGCCGATGGGCGCATGGCAGATCCTGCAGGGCGTCGAGACGCTGCACCTGCGCATGGAACGCCATTGCACGAACGCGCGCAAGGTGGCCGAGTTCCTGCGCGCGCACCCAAGCGTGAGCTGGGTCAACTACCCCGGGCTGCCCGACCACCCGCAGCACGCGCTCGTCGCGCGCCAGATGCGCGCCGTCGACGGCGCGCCGGGCGCGTCGGGGCTGCTGGCGTTCGGCGTGCGCGGCGGGCTCGACGCCGGCGTGAAGTTCATCGAGGCGGCGCAGTTCATGAGCCACCTGGCCAACATCGGCGACGTGCGCACGCTGATCATCCACCCGGCATCGACGACGCATCGCCAGCTCGACGAGGCGCAGCAGCGCGCCGCCGGCGTGTGGCCCGACATGATCCGCATGTCGGTCGGGCTCGAGCATGTCGACGACATCCTGTGGGACATCGACCAGGCGCTCGCGAAGGCGGGCGCGTAGCCCGCGGCGAGCGGCACCGGACCCCGGCCATGTTCACCTACGTTTGCCTCGGCACCCGCGACGTGCATCGCGCCGCGGCCTTCTACGACGCCGTGCTGGCGCCGCTGGGGTTGGCACGCTGCACGACGCCGGGCGAGGACTTCGACGGCTGGGTCGGCTGGGGCACGTACCTCGACGGCGGCGCCGTCGAGGTGGCGCTGTGGCTGTGCACGCCGTACGACGGCCGCCCGGCGACGGCGGGCAACGGCACGATGGTCGCGCTCAGGGCGCCGAGCTGGCGCGCGGTGCGCGACTTCCACGCGGCGGCGCTGCGCGCGGGCGGCACGTCGGAAGGCGGCCCCGGGCTGCGGCCGCAGTACAACGCCGACTTCTACGCGGCCTACGTGCGTGACCCCGACGGCCACAAGCTCGCCGCCGTGTGCCGCGGCTTCGCGCGCGATCCCGACGAGGCACCCGATCCCCCCGCACCGATGGAGGGCCCATGACGAGCATCTACGAGCAGCACCTCGACAAGAACGCGGCCAACTTCGCTGCGCTGACGCCGACGACCTTCGTCGAGCGCAGCGCCGAGGTCTTCGGCGACCTGCCGGCGGTCGTCCACGGTACGCGTCGCTACACCTGGGCGCAGTGCCGCGAGCGCTCGGCGCGGCTGGCCGCGGCGCTGCGCGCGCTCGGCGTCGGACGGCTCGACACCGTCAGCACGATGCTCGCCAACACGCCCGAGATGGTCGAGGCGCACTACGCGGTACCGGCGATCAACGCCGTGCTCAACACGCTGAACACGCGTCTGGACGCCGCGCTGATCGCGTGGCAGCTGAACCACTGCGAGGCGAAGGTGCTGCTGAGCGACCGCGAGTTCGCGCCGACGGTGCGCGAGGCGCTGCGGCTGCTGCGCGAGCTGCACGGCCGCGACGTCGTCGTCGTCGACGTCTGCGACAGCGAGTACGGCGGCCCCGGCGAGCGCCTGGGCGCGCACGAGTACGAGGCGCTGCTGGCCGCGCATGCGCCGCTGCCGCGGCTGGACGGCGCCGCCGACGAGTGGGACGCCATCGCCGTGAGCTACACCAGCGGCACCACCGGCGACCCCAAGGGTGTCGTCACGCACCACCGCGGCGCGTACCTCAACGCGGTGGGCAACGCCGTGACGTGGACGATGCCCCAGTTCCCGCGCTACCTGTGGACGCTGCCGATGTTCCACTGCAACGGCTGGTGCTTCCCGTGGACGGTGGCGCTGCAGGCCGGCGTGCACGTGGGCCTGCGCAAGGTCGAGGCGAGGGCGATCCTGGAGGCGATGCGCGCGCACGGCGTCACGCACTACTGCGCCGCGCCGATCGTGCACAACCTGATTCTCAACGCGCCAAGCGAGTGGCGCGACGGCATCGGTGCCGTCAAGGGCATGGTCGCCGGCGCGGCACCGCCGGCGGCGATGATCGAGGGCATGGCGAGGATCGGCGTCGACGTCACGCACGTCTATGGCCTGACCGAGGTCTACGGGCCGGCGTCGGTGGCCGTCAAGCGCGACAGCTGGGCGCACGAGAGTCTGGCCGAGCAGACGCGCCTCAACGGCCGCCAGGGCGTGCGCTACGCGCTGCAGGACGGCATGACGGTGCTGGACCCGCAGGCGATGACCGAGGTGAGCGCCGACGCTCAGACGATGGGCGAGATCATGTTCCGCGGCAACATCGTGATGAAGGGCTACCTGAAGAACCCGGCGGCGACCGTCAAGGCGTTCGAGGGCGGCTGGTTCCACACCGGCGACCTCGCGGTGCTCGAGCCCGACCGCTACGTGAAGATCCGCGACCGCAGCAAGGACGTCATCATCAGCGGCGGCGAGAACATCAGCTCGCTCGAGGTCGAGGACGCGCTGTACCGCCACCCGGCGGTGATGGCCTGCGCCGTCGTCGCGAAGCCCGACGCGAAGTGGGGCGAGACCCCGGTGGCCTACGTCGAGCTCAAGCCCGGCGCCGGCGTCACCGCCGACGAGCTGATCTCGCACTGCCGCACCCAGCTCGCCGGCTACAAGGTGCCGCGCGAGATCCGCTTCGAGGAGATCCCGAAGACGTCGACGGGCAAGATCCAGAAGTTCCAGCTGCGCGAGCGGGCGAAGTCCGCGAGCGCGATCGAGTGAGGAGACCGCCATGCTGACCACCGACGACCCGCTGGTGTGCTGCGCGAAGGACGCGCGCGGCGTGATCACGCTGACGCTGAACCGGCCACAGGCCTTCAACTCGCTGAGCGAGGCGATGCTCGAGGCGCTGCAGCGCGAGTTCGACGCGATCGCGAAGGACGAGACGGCCCGCGTCGTCGTGATCGCCGCCGCGGGCAAGGCCTTCTGCGCCGGACACGACCTCAAGGAGATGCGCGCGCAGCCGTCGCAGGGCTACTACGAGCGCCTGTTCGGCCGCTGCGGGCGCATGATGATGAGCATCCAGAGGCTGCCGGTGCCCGTCGTCGCGCGCGTGCACGGCATCGCGACGGCGGCCGGTTGCCAGCTGGTCGCGATGTGCGACCTCGCGGTGGCCGCGCGCGGCGCGAAGTTCGCCGTCAGCGGCGTCAACCTCGGGCTGTTCTGCTCGACGCCCAGCGTCGCGCTCAGCCGCAACCTCGGGCGCAAGGCGGCGTTCGAGATGCTGGTCACCGGCGAGTTCGTCGACGCCGACGAGGCCAAGGCCAAGGGCCTCGTCAACCGCGTCGCCGCCCCCGAAGACCTCGACGCCGAGGTCGAGAAGCTGGTCGCGGCCATCGTCGCCAAGCCGCGCGTCGCGGTGGCGATGGGCAAGGCGCTGTTCTACCGCCAACTCGAGCAGGGCATCGAGGCCGCCTACGCCGACGCCGAGCAGACGATGGCGTGCAACATGATGGACGACGCCGCGCTCGAGGGCGTGCAGGCCTTCATCGACAAGCGCAGGCCGGCCTGGGCGGCGGCGCGGGGCTGAGGCGGTGTCGGACGCGCTGCCGCCGCTGGACGACGCCGCGCCGGCCGCGGTGCGCGCCGAGATGGCCGCGCTGCGCGCTGCGCTCGACGCGACGGTGCCGCGCAAGCGCCACCTCGACCGCAACCTGCTGGTGGGGACCTGGAACCTGAAGGAATTCGGCTCGCTGACCGAGAAGTGGGACGCCGGCGCGCGCGACGGCCCCAAGCGCGACTGGCGCGCGCTGTGGGCGATCGCCGAGATCGTCTCGCGCTTCGACGTCGTCGCGCTGCAGGAGGTCACCGGCAACCTGCGCGCGCTGCGCACGTTGATGAAGACGCTCGGGCCGCGCTGGCAGTTCGTGATGACCGACGTCACGCGCGGCGAGGCCGGCGGCGGCGAGCGCATGGCCTTCGTCTTCGACGGCGGCCGCGTCGAGTTGTCGGGGCTGGCGGGCGAACTCGTCGTGCCGCCGGAGTGGATCGCCGGCGCCGACCCGGCGACCGTGCTGCGCCGGCAGTTCGCGCGCACGCCGTACACGGTGAGCTTTCGCGCCAGCAATGTCACCGTAATCCTCGTCGCGATGCACGTGCTGTACGGCAGTGCCGCGGCCGACCGCGTGCCTGAGCTGCAGGGGATCGCGCGCTGGATGGCCGACTGGGCGCAGCAGACGAACCGCTGGCACCACAACCTCGTCGTGCTCGGCGACTTCAACATCGACCGTCGCGACGACGCGCTGTGGCAGGCGTTCACGTCGACCGGGCTCACGGTGCCCGACGCGCTGCACGCGGTGCCGCGCTCGATCTTCGCCGACCCTGCCAGGCCGGCGTTGGACAAGTTTTACGATCAGATCGCGTGGTTCACCGACCGCAAGCGCCGGCTGATCGACCTGCGCCCGGATGCCGCGGGCAGCGTCGACTTCGTGCCGCACCTGTACCGCGACGTCGGCCTGACGCGCGCGCAGCTGCAGTACCGCGTCTCCGATCACTACCCGCTGTGGGTCGAGTTCGTCTGACCCGGTGAGGTTCCGGGGGCAGGTTGCAGCCGCGACAGCCACTGCGCGAACTCGGTCGGGAACGGGAACACGATCGTCGAGCTGTTCTGCATGCCGATCGTCGCCAGCGTGCTGAGGTAGCGCAGCTGCATCGCCTCGGGTGCGCCGCCGAGGATCCGCGCGGCCTCGAGCAGTTTCTGCGCGGCCTGCTCCTCGCCCTCGGCGTTGATGATCTTGGCGCGCCGCTCGCGCTCGGCCTCGGCCTGGCGCGCCATCACGCGCACCATGCTCTCGCCGAGGTCGATGTGCTTGAGCTCGACGTTCGCGACCTTGATGCCCCAGGCGTCGGTCTGCTGGTCGAGGATCTCCTGGATGTCGGCGTTCATCTTGTCGCGCTCGGCGAGCAGCTCGTCGAGCTCGTGCTTGCCGAGCACCGAGCGCAGCGTCGTCTGGGCGAGTTCGCTGGTGGCCTGGTGGAAGTTCTGCACCTGGATCACCGCCTTGGCCGGCTCGACGACGCGGTAGTAGATGACGGCGTTGACCTTGACCGAGACGTTGTCGCGCGAGATCACGTCCTGGCTCGGCACGTCGAGCACCGCCACGCGCAGGTCGACGCGCACCATCTGCTGGATGTAGGGCACGAGCAGGATCAGGCCCGGGCCCTTGACGCCGGTGAAGCGCCCGAGCGTGAACACGACGCCGCGCTCGTACTCGCGCAGGACGCGGATCGACGCGCCCAGCACGACGAGCGCGAGCACGACGAAGGGCAGGTAGAACGCGAAGTCGAAGAACATGTCGAGAGCTTCCAGTGGGTGGTCCATCGGATCGGTCAGGGGTGGCGCGGCACCGGCCACGACTCGGCGGCGGGCCGCACGTTCAGCTGCAGCCCGTGCACGGCGGTGACCCTGACGGCCTGGCCGGCGCGCAGACTGTCAGGGCCGTCGGCGGCCCAGCGCTCACCGGCGGCGAACACGTGGCCGGCGTGGCCGTCCCAGTCGAGCACGCGTCCTTCGGCGCCGACCAGCGCCTCCGCGCCGGTGACGACGCGGCTTCGGCGCGACTTCAGCGCCAGGCGCACGATCAGTAGCGTCATCCCGAGGCTTGCGAGCGCGACGCCGCCGACCAGCGGCAGCGAGACGCCGAAGCCCGGCGCGTCGGCGTCGAACAGCAGCATCGCACCGAACACGAACGCGACCACGCCGCCGATGCCCAGCACCCCGACCGACGGCGTGAACGCCTCGGCGACCATCAACGCGATGCCGAGCAGCAGCAGCGCGACGCCGACGTAGTTCACGGGCAGCGCCGACAGCGCGTACAGGCCGAGCAGCAGGCAGATCGCGCCGATCGTGCCCGGCACGAGCGCGCCGGGGTTCATGAACTCGAAGATCAGGCCGTAGATGCCGACCAGCATCAGGATCAGCGCGAGGTTGGGGTTGGTGATTGCACCCAGCAGGCGCGAGCGCCAGTCGGGGTCGAGGCGCACGATCGCGAGCCCGCGGGTGTCCAGCGTCAGCCGTGCCTCGCCGAGCCGGACCTCGCGCCCGTGGGCCTTGTCGAGCAGGTCGGGGATGCTGGTGGCCAGCAGGTCGACGACGCCGCGCTTGAGCGCGTCCTCGGCGCCCAGGCTCGCGGCATCGCGCACCGCGGCTTCGGCCCAGTCGGCGTTGCGGCCGTGCAGCTCGGCCAGCGAGCGGATGTAGGCCACCGCGTCGTTGGTGACCTTGGCCTCCATCGTGCCCGCGCCGCGCCGCGGGCTGCGCGTGACGCCGTCGCCGCCGGCGGGCGCGCTGGCGCCGGAGGCGGTCGGTGCCGGCG
>JBBION010000014.1:0-23253 GCA_037443345.1 Rubrivivax sp.
GATGTCCCAGTTCTGGCAGAACTTGCACGCGAGGTTGCAGCCGGCGGTGCCGAAGCTGAACACGCTCGAGCCGGGCAGGAACTGGTTCAGCGGCTTCTTCTCGATCGGGTCGATGCAAAAGCCCGAGCTGCGGCCATAGGTCGTCAGCACCATCGCGTCGCCCTCGCGCGCGCGAACGAAGCACAGCCCGCGCTGGCCCTCGTGCAGCTTGCAGTCGCGCGGGCACAGGTCGCACTGCAGGCGCCCGTCGTCGAGGCGGTGCCACCACTGCGCCGGCTGCGTCGTGCCGGTCGTCGCCTCGCGCGCGTTCATGCCGTTCATGCGGGTGCACCCTCCTCGAACTTGTGCACGCCGTAGCGCGCGAGCGTCAGGTCGGCGGCCCAGAAGTCGCCCGCCAGCCCGGCCTTGCGCTTGAGCGCGCCGAGGAACGCCGCCGGCTGCGGCAGCTGCGCCCACACCTGCGGCAGGAAGGTCGAGCGCCGCCCGCGCCACTCGAGGATCACGCCGTCGACGCCGGGGCGCAGCGCCTGCAGCGCCTCGCGCTCGCTGCCCACGGCCAGCGGCTGCGACGCGCCGATCAGCGACACCTCGACGTGCAGCGACGCGAACTCGTGCGCCGCCAGCGGCGCGAAGCGCGGGTCGCGGAACGCCGCCGCGTGCGCGTTGTGGCGCACGTCGTGCTCGAGCGTGCGGTGCGCCTCGAGCGAGCCGATGCAGCCGCGCAACTCGCCGTGCCGGTGCAGCGTCACGAACGTGGCGCCGGGGCGTGCGAGCGCGCCGTGGTGCGGCTCGGCCGCTGTCGACAGCGCCAGCGCGTCGGCGATCGCGTTACGCGCCCGCGCGAGCAGCGCGGTGCCGAGCGCCGGGTCGGCGTCGTCGGTGGCGCTGCCGTCGTCGTCCGTCACGCGGTCGCCGCCAGCGGGCTCGAACGCCATCGCGCAATAGCCGACGACGCGCGAGCGGTCGCCCGCCGTGTCGCCCGAGTTGCGCAGGTCGAGCAGCCGCGGCGCGAGGCCGTGCGCCTTCGCGGCGATCAGCGCACCGGCCAGCGGCGTCGCGCCACAGGCCTCGTCGTGGTCCAGGTCCGGGTCGAGCGCGAGCACGCGCTGCACCGTCGCACCGTCGACGGCCTGCGCTCGCGCGTACGGCAGGTAGTGGGACAGGTCGGAGCTGATCACGATCAGCGTCTCGTCGCCGCCCCACAGGCGGTCGATGACCTGCGCGACCGCCTCGGGCGCCACGCGGCCGACCGCGAGCGGCACGAGCGCGAAGTCGCCGAGCACGGCCTGCAGGAACGGCAGTTGCACCTCGAGCGCGTGCTCGGCCGCGTGCGCGGCGTCGTGCGGCACGACCTGCGCCAGGTCAGCCAGCGACGCGATCGCGGCGCGGTCGATGCGCACCGGGCCCAGCGGCGTCGCGAATGCGTCGACGGTCGGCGCCGCGATGCCACGCACCGCGACGCGGTGCGTCGGCCCGAGCAGCACGACGCGACGGATTCCCTCGGCGGCGCTGCCCAGCGACGCGTAGGCGTGCGCGGCCACCGGCCCCGAATAGACGTAGCCGGCGTGCGGCACGAGCACGATCTTCGGCGCCGGCTTGGACGCCGCCGCGCGCACGCCGACCTGCGCGAGGTACTGCGCCACCTGGCCGCGCAGCGTGTGCGGGTCGGCGGGGTAGAACATCCCGGCCACGGCGGCGGGACGGATCGTCTGCGGCATCGGCGTCTCCTCGTGCACCGGTAGATGGATGCCGGACGACGCCCGTCAAGGGACAGCGTCGAAAAGTGGACGCCGCGCCTTGTCCGAGGTCAAGCCAGCACGCGCAGCAGCCAGCGGTTCAGGTCCTCGACCTCCTCCTCGCATACCGTGTGCGGAATCGGGTAGTCGTGCCACTCGACGTCGTGGCCAAGCGCCAAGAGCGCGTCGCGCGACGCCGCGCCGCGCGTGACCGGTACGACCTCGTCGTCGCTGCCGTGCGCGAGGAACACCGGTACCGCCGCATTGGCCGCGTGGCGCTCGGCAGCGGTGGCATCCGCCAGCGGCAGGTAGCCCGACAGGCCGGCCAGCCCGGCCAGCGGCAGCGGGCTGCGCAACCCCGCGAGCAGCGTCATCGCGCAGCCTTGCGAGAAGCCCATCAGCACGATGCGCCGCGGATCGACGCCGCGCGCGACCTCGCGCTCGATCATCGCCTGCACCAGCGCCTGCGACGCGCGCAGGCCCGCCTCGTCCTCGCGCGCGCTGCGCTGGCCGAGGTCGTCGGCGAGGATGTCGTACCACGCGCGCATCGGGAAGCCGCCGTTGATCGTGACCTCGCGCACCGGCGCGTGCGGCAGCACGAAACGCACGTCGCCCACCCCAGCGAGGTCGAGCATCTGCGCGACCGGCACGAAGTCGGTGCCGTCGGCGCCCAGGCCGTGCAGCACGATGACGCTGGCGGTCGGGTCGTCGCCGGTGGCGAGTTCCAGGCCCTCGAGGGGCGCCGGCGGAGCGTCGGCGTCGAGGTCGTCGTCGGGGTCGGGGTCGAGCGGGTTCATCGCCTGCATCGTACCCGCGCGTTCAGTCCGGCACGACGGCGGTGACCTCGATCTCGACCTTCGCGCGGTCCTCGATCAACGCGGCGACGACGACGGCCGTCATCGCGATCGCGTAGTCGCCGACGACCTCGCGGAACGCGGCGCCGACCTCCCGGGCGCGGGCGAGGTACTCGCGCTTGTCGGTCAGGTACCAGGTCATGCGCGTGATGTGCCGCGGCCCGGCGCCCGCCTCGGCGAGCACCGCGACGACGTTGGCGAGCGCCTGCCGCACCTGCGCGACGAAGTCGTCGCTGTCGAAGCGCTGGTCGGCGTTCCAGCCGATCATGCCGGCGACGAACACCTGCCGGCCCGTCGCGGCCACGCCGTTCGCGTAGCCCTTCGGCGTGGCCCAGCCGGGCGGTTGCAGGACGGTCTTCATGCGGTCTCCAGGTAGGGTTGCATCGCGGCGCGCAGGTCGTCGGGCAGCGGTTGCGGCCGGTGGGTGTCGAGCGACGTGCACACCAGCACCTGCACGGCGCGCAGCCGCAGCTCGTCGCCCCCGAGGAACTCGTGGCGCAGCGTCAGCGAGCTGCGGCCCAGCTTGGCCAGCGACAGGCGCAGCGCGAGGTGCTCGCCATGGCGGCTGATCGCGGTGAAGTCGACCTCCAGCCGCACGGTGGGCAGGCCCGTGCGGCGCGCCCCGATGACCTCGGCGTACGGCACGCCCAGCCCGTCGTCGAACCACTGCTCGACGAGCGTGTTGACCATCACCAGATACTGCGGGAAGAACACGATGCCCGCCGGGTCGCAGTCGGCAAAGCGCACCGTGCGCGCGGTGTCGAACCTCATGCCGGCTCGCGCAGCCTGAAGCGCTGCAGCTTGCCGGTCTCGGTGCGCGGCAGGTGGGTGCGGAACTCGACGGCACGCGGGTACTTGTACGGCGCGATCGTGCGCTTGACGAAGTCCTGCAGCGCGGCCGCCATGGCCGCGTCGCCGGCGTGGCCGGGCTTGAGCACGACGAAGGCCTTGACGATCTGGCCGCGCTCGGCGTCGGGCACGCCGATCACGCCGCACTCGGCCACTGCCGGGTGCAGCAGCAGCGCGCCCTCGACCTCGGGGCCGGCGATGTTGTAGCCGCCGCTGATGATCATGTCGTCGGTGCGCGCCTGGTAGACGAACTGGCCGTCGTCGTCGATCAGGTAGGCGTCGCCGGTGACGTTCCAGCCGTGCTGCACGTAGGTCTTCTGCCGCTCGTCGGCGAGGTAGCGGCAGCCCGTCGGGCCCTTGACCGCGAGCCGCCCGACCTGCCCCTTCGGCAGCGGCCGGCCCTCGTCGTCGAGCACGCAGGCCTGGTAGCCGGGCACCGGGGTGCCCGTGGCGCCTGGCTTGGCGTGCGCCTCGTCGGCCGAGATGAAGATGTGCAGCATCTCGGTCGAGCCGATGCCGTCGATCATCTCGAGGCCCGTCGTCTGTTTCCACAGCAGCCGCGTCGCCGCCGGCAGCGCCTCGCCGGCCGAGACGCACTTGCGCAGGCTCGACAGGTCGTGGCCCTTGGCGTGCGCGGCCATCGCGCGGTACGCCGTCGGCGACGTGAAGACGACGCTGGCGCGGTACTCGGCGATGGCGGGCAGCAACGCCTCGGGCGTGGCCTTCTCGAGCAGCACCGTGCTCGCGCCCGCCGCGAGCGGGAACAGCAGCAGGCCACCGAGGCCGAACGTGAACGCCAGCGGCGGGCTGCCGATGAACACGTCGTCGGCCGTCGGCCGCAGCACGTGCGGCGGCCAGCAGGCGCAGGCGGCCATCACGTCGCGGTGGAAGTGCATCGTGCCCTTGGGCACGCCGGTGGTGCCCGACGTGAACGCGATCAGCACCGTGTCGTCGGCCGCGGTACGCACGTCGTCGAACGTGGCCGGCTTGGCGGCCATGCGCGCCTCGAGCTCGTCGGGCGCGTCGTGCGGCCCGTAGTGCAGCACTTTCGTCAGCGTCGGGCACTGCGCCCGCGTCGCGGCCAGTTCGTCGGCCAGCCGCCGGTCGCACAGCGCGTGCGTCACCTGTGCCTTGTCGACGATGGGCTGCAGCTCGCGCGCACGCAGCAGCGGCATCGTGCCCACCGCGATGCCGCCGGCCTTGACGACGCCGAGCCAGCACGCGGCGAGCATCGGCGAGTTGGCGCCGCGCAGCAGCACGCGGTGGCCGGGCACCAGCCCGAGGTCCTCGACGAGCACGCGGGCGACGCGGTTGGCCTGCGCGAGCAGGTCGGCATAGGTCCAGCGCAGGCCGCCGGCGCCGAGAATCGCGGTGCGTGCGCCCTCGCCGCGCTCGACCCAGCGGTCGAGCAACTCGGTCGCGCAGTTCAGCTGCGGCGCAAACTGCAGCTCCGGCCGGTCGAACACGAACTCGGGCCACTGGTCGCGCGGCGGCAGGTGGTCGCGCGCAAAGGTGTCGACATGGGCGCTGCGGGTCATGGCGGCATCCGGGGCGGGGTGGGCGACGGCAATTACTTTACCTCTAAACTATTTAGCTGCAAAATTTCCTCGCCATGACGACACGCCACGACCGCCGGCTGTGGGACCTCTCGCCGCCGGTGCATGCCGCCTCCCCGGTGTTCCCCGGCGACGCCGAGTACCGCCAGCAGTGGGCGATGACCCTCGGCCCCGGCTGCCCGGTCAACGTCGCGACGATCACGCTGTCGCCGCACACCGGCGCCCACGCCGACGCGCCGCTGCACTACGACGCCGCCGGTGCTGCCGCGGGCGCGCTCGACCTCGCACCGTACCTGGGCCCCTGCCGCGTGATCCACGCCGTCGGCGTGCGCCTCGTCGAGTGGCGCCACCTCGAGCACGCGCTGGCCGGCCTGCCGCCGCGCGTGCTGGTGCGCACCTACGCGCGCGCACCCGTCGACCGCTGGGACCCCGACCTGCCGGCGTACGCTGCGCAGACCGTCGAGCGCCTGGCCGACCTCGGCGTGACGCTGATCGGCATCGACAGCGCCAGCATCGACCCCGCCGACAGCAAGGCCCTGGACAGCCACCAGGTCGTCCGCCGCCGTGGGCTGCGCGTGCTCGAGAACCTCGTGCTCGACGACGTGCCCGAGGGCGACTACGAACTGATCGCGCTGCCGCTGAATCTCGTCAGCGCGGATGCCTCGCCGGTGCGCGCGGTGCTGCGCGAACTGTGAACCCACCCATGACGACCCGCGACGACTGCCTCGCTCTCGACGCCGCCGACCCGCTCGCCCCGCTGCGCGCGCAGTTCGACATCCCCGCCGGCGCGATCTACCTCGACGGCAACTCGCTCGGCGTGCTGCCGAAGGCCACGCCCGCGCGCGTGCAGCAGGTGGTGGCCGCCGAGTGGGGCCGTGACCTGATCACGAGTTGGAACCGCGCCGGCTGGATCACGCTGCCGCAGCGCGTGGGCGACAAGATCGCGCGGCTGGTCGGCGCCGGCGCGGGCGAGCTGATCGTCGCCGACTCGACGTCGGCCAACCTGTTCAAGGTGCTGAGCGCGGCGCTCGCGATCCAGCACGCCGAAGCCCCGCGGCGCGACCGCATCGTCAGCGAGCGGTCCAACTTCCCGACCGACCTCTACATCGCCGAGTCGCTCGCGCGCCAGCACGGCGCCGAACTGGTGCTGGTCGACGACCCCGACGACATCGCCGCGTGCCTCGACGAGCGCTGCGCGGTGCTGATGCTCACGCAGGTCGATTACAAGAGCGGCCACCTGCACGACATGGCCGCGCTCACGCGCGCCGCGCACGCCGCCGGCGCGCTCGCCATCTGGGACCTCGCGCACTCGGCCGGCGCGCTGCCGGTGGACCTGACCGGCGCGGATGCCGACTTCGCGGTGGGCTGCGGCTACAAGTACCTCAACGGCGGCCCGGGCGCACCGGCGTTCGTGTGGGTGCACCCGCGCCACGTCGAGCGCTTCTGGCAGCCGCTGGCCGGCTGGATCGGCCACGCCGCGCCGTTCGAGTTCACGCCCGGCTACCGGCCGGCGCCCGGCATCGCGCGCTACCTGGTGGGCACGCCGCCGATCCTGTCGCTGGCCGCGCTCGAATGCGGCGTAGACACCGTGCTCGCGGCCGAGCCCCATGGCGGCATGGCCGCGCTGCGCGCCAAGTCGCTGGCGCTGACGCGCCTGTTCATCGACCTCGTCGAACGGCGCTGCGCCGGCCACGGCCTCGAGCTCGTGACGCCGCGCGACGACCTTCGCCGCGGCAGCCAGGTCAGCTGGCGCCGCGCCGAGGGCGGCTACGCGATCGTGCAGGCGCTGATCGCGCGCGGCGTCGTCGGCGACTTCCGCGCCCCCGACGTGATGCGCTTCGGCTTCACGCCGCTGTACACGCGCTTCGTCGACGTCTTCGACGCCGCCGAGCACCTGCGCGACGTGCTGGAGTCCGGCGCGTGGCGACGACCCGAGTTCAACCAGCGGAGCACGGTGACATGAGCGGCTGCCCCTTCGGCCACGGCGACGACACACCGCCCTCCCCCGCCGCGACACCGGCCGCCGAGCACCACGGCGCCAAGCTCGACTTCAGCGCCGACATGAGCTACGGCGACTACCTGCACCTCGACGCCGTGCTGGGCGCACAGCACCCGCGCTCGCCCGGCCACGACGAGATGCTGTTCATCGTGCAGCACCAGACGAGCGAGCTGTGGATGAAGCTGATGCTGCACGAGCTCGGCGCGGCGATCGGCGCGATCGCCGCCGACGAGCTGGCCCCGGCGTTCAAGATGCTCGCTCGCGTGAGCAAGATCATGGAGCAGCTCGTGCACGCGTGGGACGTGCTCGCGACGATGACGCCGCCCGAGTACAGCGCGATCCGCGCCTACCTCGCCAACTCGAGCGGATTCCAAAGCTGGCAGTACCGCTGCATCGAGTTCCGGCTGGGCAACAAGAACGCGGCGATGCTGCGTCCGCACGCGCACCGCCCCGACCTGCTCGCGCACGTCGAGGCCGCGTACCGCGCGCCCAGCCTGTACGACGAGAGCCTGCGCCTGCTCGCGCGCCGCGGCCTGCCGGTGCCGGCAAGCCACGTCGAGCGCGACTGGACGCAGCCCTACCCGGCCAGCGACGCCGTCGAGGCCGCGTGGCTGCAGGTCTACCGCGACCCGCAGCACCACTGGGACCTGTACCAGCTCGGCGAGGAGCTCACCGACCTCGAGGACGCGTTCCGCCTCTGGCGCTTCCGCCACATGACCACCGTCGAGCGCGTGATCGGCTTCAAGCGCGGCACCGGCGGCACCAACGGCGTCGGCTACCTGCGCACGATGCTCGACACCGTGCTGTTTCCCGAGATCTGGAAGCTGCGCACCGACCTCTGAGCGCCCCCAGGGCCGGGCCAGGCCCGGCCCGCCCCCCGTGGGGGTCAAGGAAACTTGGGGCGGCCCGGCGTTTCCTTGAGAGCGCGAACCTCGCGCTCGCGGCGCGCCGCCGCCGCTCGGTGGCTTGCGCGGCGTCAAGATGCGACCTGCCCGCCTCGCGCAGACTGCGCCCATGGTGCGCGCCTCTCGACGCAAGCTGGTTGGGCCGATGGCCGCCGCAACCCTGCTGCTGTCCGCTTGCGGTGGCGGCGACAGCGGGGTGACCTCCACGCCCCCGCCCACCATCAGCTCGAGCCCGCCGACCACCGCCAGCGTCGGCCAGCAGTACGGCTACGTCGTCCAGGCGCTCTACGTCTGCGGACTCCTGCCGTTGCCGTGCGGCGATTTCAATCTGGTGATCTCGCCGTCGGGGACCCAGGTCGACATGGCGCTGAAGTACATCTACTGGACGCCGACGGCGGAGCAGGCCAACACCGACGTGCGCTTCAAGATCACGGTCGGGCCGGATGCCTGTGGTGACAGCACCAGCCAGTCCTGGACGGTGCGCGTGCTGCCTTGAAGGCAGCCGGCAACACCGTCAGCCCACGACCAGCCGCGGCGCAGCGGCGCGTGCCGCCTCCACGTGGCCGACCACCGCCGCGGCGTCGAAGCCGTGGCGGCGGAACACCGCCAGCACCTCGTCGACGACCGGGGGCGCACACGACGCGAGCAGGCCGCCGCTGGTCTGCGGGTCGGTCAGCAGCGCGCGGTCGGCGGCCGCGAAGCCGTCGGGCAGCACCACGTCGTGGCCGTAGCCGGCCCAGTTTCGCCCCGAGGCACCGGTGACCATGCCCTGCGCGGCCATGTCGCGCACGCCATCCAGCAGCGGCACGTGCGCCCAGTCGAGGCGAACGCACAGGCCCGAGCCGCGCGCGATCTCGAGCGCGTGGCCCGCCAGCCCGAAGCCGGTGACGTCGGTCATCGCGTGCACGCCGTCGAGCGCCGCCAGCTCGGGCCCCGGCGTGTTGAGCTTCGTCGACGTGGCGATCATCTGCGCGTAGCCGGCGTCGCCCAGCGCGTCCTTCTTCAGCGCCGCGCTCATCACGCCCACACCCAGCGGCTTGCCGAGCACGAGCACGTCGCCGGGCTTCGCGTCGGCGTTGCGCCTGACCCGCTTCGGGTGCACCAGACCCATCGCGACCAGGCCGTAGATCGCCTCGACCGAGTCGATCGTGTGGCCGCCGGCGATCGGGATGCCCGCCGCGCGCGCGACGCTCGCGCCGCCTTCGAGGATGCGCCCGATCGTCTGCGTGCTCAGCACGTTGATCGGCATGCCCACCAGCGCCAGCGCCATGATCGGCCGCCCGCCCATCGCGTAGACGTCGCTGATCGCGTTCGTCGCCGCGATGCGGCCGAAGTCGTACGGGTCGTCGACGATGGGCATGAAGAAGTCCGTCGTCGCGACCAGCGCCTGCTCGTCGTTGAGCTGGTAGACGGCCGCGTCGTCGGCGGTCTCGATGCCCACCAGCAGCGCCGAAGGCACCGGCGTGGCCGCCGTGCCCTTGAGGATCTCGGCGAGCACGCCGGGGGCGATCTTGCAGCCGCAACCGCCGCCGTGGGACAGCGAAGTCAGGCGGGGTTCGGCGGTGGCGGGGCGCTCGCGGGCATTCATGCGGTGTTCTCCGAGGGGCGGCAGCGGGCGAGCACGTCGGCCACCAGCGCAAGCAGCGCCGCGTGCTCGCGGGCCGGCGCGAAGCGTGGCGCGATGGCGGCGCACTGCGCCTGCAGCGCCGGGAGCATAGCGGCATCGTCGCGCGCGCGCTCGACGAGCGCCGCGAGCCCCGCGGCGTCGCCGGACTCGAAGTAGCCGCCGTAGTCGGCGCCGAGCAGGCCGACGTTGCCGTCGATGCGCGAGGCGAACACCGGCGTGCCGCTCGTGACGGCCTCGACGACGACGTGCGCGCCGCCTTCCAGGCGGCTCGGGTGCACGAGCACGTGCGCGGCGGCGATGCGTGCCCGCGTCGCTCCGTTCGGCAGCGCGCCGAGCCAGCGGTACGTCGGCACCCGTGCCGCCAGCGCCCGCGCCTCGTCGGCCAGCGAGGGATCGAGGGCGCCGCCGACGTGGTCGAACAAGATGTCCTGCCGGTGCGCGAGCCGCCGCGCGGCGTCGAAGTAGGTGCGCGGCGATTTCTCGTCGCGCAGGTGGCCGACCATCAGCGCCCGCAGACGGCGCTTCGTCCTGGCACGCGGCCGGCGGGCCGGCACCGACTGCAGGATCACCGCGACGCGGTCGCGCAGCGCCGCCGGCAACCGCCGCGCGCCCAGTTCGTTGAGCACGACGAGCCGGTCGGCCAACTGCAGCGAGCGCTGCGCGGCGGCGTCGGTGTCGATGTCGCGGTACAGGTCGGTGCCAGTGAGCACCACGACCAGCGGCCGCGCCGGGTGCGCGGCGCGCCAGGCGGCAATCGATGGCGCCGAGCGGCGCGCGTGCAGCGCGATCATCAAGGTCTCGTCGCCGGCGCGCCAGCCGTCGCCGAGGTGCACCTCGTAGTCGGCCGCGAGGAAGCATGCCCAACGGTGGGCCGTCTGCCAGTTGCCGTTGTTGGCCGCGGCGAGGTACGGCGTCACGAGCGCGAGCGTCGGCTTCACACGCCAAGGTTAGCGCGCATGCCTTCACCCGCGCCGTCCGCCGCCGAGACCGCCCGGTGCGTCGCGACGGGTCGTTCGCGACGCCGCCGCGCATGCACCGCCCGCACGACCGTCACCACGTCGCGCCGGGCGCGACGACATCGTCGCAAACCTGCGCACTTGCTCGCTTGCGCACTTGCGCGCTCCGCGCACGCGCGGCCGCGAGGCGCTGCGGGCGGACGTCAGGCGAGCGAGGCCCGCGGACGGGACGCGTTGGCGTATCGCGGGAACAGCACGGCGTCCCCGGCACGCATGTGCTGCCGCAGGTCGTCGATCAGGTGACCGATCAGCGCACGGCCGCCTTGCTCCATCATCGGAAACAGGCGCATCTCCTCCTTGGACATGTGCGCCTCGAGCGCGGCGGCCATCGATTCGAGGTGACCGGCGAGGTCCTCCCCCGGCGCCGGCAACGCGCGCGAGCGCGACGAGACCCGGCAGTTCGCGCCGGTGCGTTTCGTGGAAGCGTTCGACGATGTGTGCGATCGCCGCGGGCGCGTCGGCGGGGGCAGCGGGTCGTCGGCGGGCATGGTCGGCATCAGAGCACGGGACACGCTCTCGCGCCTTGAACCAGTTCAAGGCGCGCGCCGTCGCGCAGGCTTCATGCTTCGGTGTCGGCCACATGGCGATCGCGCTGCTCGCCGCATGGCCTCGGTGCCAGCGGCCTGCGGTCGCACTGGCAGGAGTACGCTGCACGCGTCCCGACCGGCGCACCGCAAGGCGCGCCTCGAACCCCGCAGCAAGGAGCGAAGGCGATGACGACCGGACACCCCGCGCAGATCGACGGCAAGGGCTACCTCGTCGAGCCCGAGGAGTGGGACGACGCGTTGGCCGTGGAACTGGCGCGCACGCAGGATATCGCGCTGAGCGACGACCACTGGTACGTGATCCGCTTCATGCGCGACCACCGGCAGGAGCGCCCAGTCCACGCCGACGCCCGCCACGCGACGAGGCCTCGCGAGCCGCGCCACCGCGGCCGAGGCGGCAGGCGCAGGGTCGATCCGTTCCCGGCCGGCGGCGTCGCGCAGCCGTGCCGCATCGCCGGCGTCCGGCGCCCGCCCGCGCGGAGCACCCGATGAACGGGCCGCGGCTCGAGACGCTGCACGCAGGACCGGCGTCGGGCTTCGACCAGCCGTTCGAGATGCTGAGCGCGTGCCACGAACGGGTGCGCCGTTCGCTGGCGCTGCTGCTGCGGCTCGGCGAGCACCTTCAGCGGCACGGCGCCGACGCGCAGGCGGCCGACGCGGCACGCACCGTGATGCGCTACTTCGACGTCGCCGGGCCGGCGCACCACGAGGACGAGGAGCGCCACGTGCTGCCCTGGCTGGCCGCCCATGGCCACGCCGCACTGGCCGCGCGACTGCACGCCGACCACGGCCGCATGGCCACGGCCTGGGCGGGGGTGCGTGCGGCGCTCGCGCAGGTCGCCGCGGGGCACTGGAACGTCGACGCCTCCGGCGGCACGCTCGACGACTGGCACGCGTTCGCGCGGCTGTACGACCAGCACATCGACGCGGAGGAATCGCAGGCCTACCCGCCGACGGCCGCCGCGTTCGACACCGCCGCACTGGCCCGGATGGGGCACGAGATGGCGGAACGCCGCGGCACGCCGACCGGCGTGCCGCCGGCCGCGGATTGAGCGGCGCGGCAAGCCCGTCGCGCGCGGCTCAGCGCGCGGCGCGCGATCCCAGCCACGCGCGCATTCGTGCCACCGCCTCGCGCAGCGACGCCATGTCGGTGGCGTACGACAGCCGCAGCCAGCGGTGCGGCTCGTGCGCGCCGAAGTCCTTGCCCGGCACGAGCGCGACGCCGGTGGCCTCGAGCAGCTCGATCGCGAAGCGGTCGGTGTCGTCGGTGAAGCGGCTCGCGTCGAGCCAGACGTAGAACGCGCCGTCGGGCTCGACCGGCACGCCGAAGCCGAGGTCGCGCACGGCCGGCACGACGAAGTCGCGCCGGGTGCGGAACTCGTCGCGCCGCGCGCGGAAGACGGCCGTCGCGTCGGGCTCGAAGCACGCCAGCGCGGCGCGCTGCGCCAGCGTCGACGCGCAGATGAACAGGTTCTGCGCCAGCTTCTCGAATGGCGCCACCCACGCCGGCGGCAGCACCAGCCAGCCCAGCCGCCAGCCCGTCATGTGGAAGAACTTCGAGAAGCTGCCCACCGTCACGACGTCGTCGCCGAGCGCGAGCGCGCTGCGCGGGTCGTGGCCGTAGGTCAGCCCGAGGTAGATCTCGTCGACGATCGTGAAGCCGCCGCGCTCGCGCACCGCGTCGACGACGCGCGCGAGCTCGTCGAACGCGATCGAGGTGCCCGTCGGGTTGCTCGGGCTGGCCAGCAGCACGCCGCGCACGTCGGCCGCCCAGTGCGCGCGCACCGCGGCCGCGTCGAGCTGGAAGCGCTGCGCCGCGCCCACCGGCACGGCCTGGGCCACGCCGTCGAACGCCGCGACGAAGTGCCGGTTGCACGGGTAGCCGGGGTCGCTCATCAGCACCGTGTCGCCGGGGTTGACCAGCGCGGCGCAGGCCAGCAGCAGCGCGCCCGACGCGCCGGCGGTGACGAGCACGCGCTTCGGGTCGACGTCGACGCCGAACTCGTCGCCGTGCCAGCGCGCGATCGCGCGGCGCAGTGGCTCGAGTCCGGTGGCCTGCGTGTAGCCGGTGTCGCCGTCGCGCGCGGCGCGCTCGAGCGCGGCGACGACCGGCGGCGGCGCGGTGAAGTCGGGCTCGCCGATGCTCAGGTGGATCACCGAGCGCCCGGCGGCCGCGAGCGCGTCGGCGTGCTTGACGAGCTCCATCACGTGGAACGGCGCGATGCGCGCGTTGCGCGCGGCCAGCGGTGGCAGGGTCGCAGACATCGGCAGTGGGGGCGGGCGGTGCGGCATCGTAGCGTGCTACCGTCGGCGCCCTGTCCGTTGCCGCCCCTGGAGCGCCCCCGCCCCCGATGACGACCCCGCCGAAGCGACCGCTGGAGAGGGACGCACGCCTGAGCACGCTGCGCTCGGCGTGGCACTCGCTGCGCAACTTCCTCGCGGCGCAGCTGCCGATCGTGCTGCTCGCGGCGATTGCGCTCGTCGTCGCGTACCAGTGGCTGCGGCCGACGCCGCCGACGACGCTGACGCTGGCCACCGGCGGCGCGCAGGGCGCCTACGCCGAGTTCGGCCGCCGCTACGCCGAGCTGCTCGCGCGCCACGGCATCACCGTGGCGCTGCGAAACACCAACGGCGCGGCCGAGAACCTCGCGCTGCTGCGCGACGCCGACTCGGGCGTCGACGTGGCGTTCGTGCAGGGCGGCAGCAGCGGCAAGCGCCCGGTCGACGAGCCGCCCAACGAGGGCATCGTCTCGCTGGGCACGATGTTCCACGAGCCGGTGTGGCTGTTCTACCGCGACGACAGCGCGCGCCGCCTGCTGCGCGGCCGCACGCTCGAGAACCTGGCGCAGCTCGCCGGCTGGCGCGTCAACGTCGGCCCGCCGGGCAGCGGCGTGCCGCCGCTGCTGACCCGCCTGCTCGACGCCTATGGCACCGACCTCGACGCGCTGCAGGTCTCGCAGCTGCCGCTGACGCCGGCCGTCGTCGAGCTGCTCGAGGGCCGGCTCGACGCCGTCGTCGTCGCCTCGGCCCCCGAGGCGCAGATGGTGCAGATGCTGCTGCGCACGCCGGGCGTCCGCCTGTTCGACTTCGCGCAGTCGGAGGCGCTGTCGCGCCGCTTCCCGTTCATGACGCCTGTCGTGCTGCCGCGCGGCATCGTCGACCTCGCGGCCGACCGCCCGGCGGCCGACGTGCACCTGGTGGCGCCGAGCGCGTCGCTGCTGGCGCGCGAGACGCTGCACCCGGCGCTGGTGCAGCTGCTCGTGCAGGCGGCGCGCCAGGTGCACGGCGACGCCGGCTGGTTCCAGCGCGCCGGCGACTTCCCCAGCCCCGAGCGCAGCGAGTGGCCGCTGGCGGCCGAAGCGCAGCGCGTCTACCGCGGCGGCACGCCGTGGCTGCAGCGCTACCTGCCGTTCTGGGCCGCCAACCTGATCGACCGCATGTGGCTCGTCGTGGTGTCGCTGATCGCCGTCGTGATCCCGCTGTCGAAGGTGCTGCCGCCGCTGGTCGAGTGGCGCATCCGCTCGCGCATCTTCCGCTGGTACGCGCAGCTGCGCACCGTCGAGGACGCCGTGGGCCAGCGCCCGACGGCCGAGCTGCTGCACGAGCTCGACGAGGTCGACCACCGCGTCGAGCACATCCCGGTGCCGCTGTCGTACGCCGAGGAGCTGTACGCGCTGCGCAGCCACATCCAGCTCGTGCGCCGGCGCGTGCTGGCGCGCGACGAGGCGGCGGCCAGCCCATCCGGCACGGCCGACATGGCAACGGCACGCTCCCTAGAATGACCCGGATCCCGTGACCGCCCGGACGCCGCGCATGGACAGCCGCACCTCACCGATCCGACTGCGCCTCGAGCGCGTGCGCGAGGCGCTCGCGCGCCATGGCGCGGCGGCACTGCTGGTGCCGTCGAGCGACCCGCACCTGTCGGAGTACCTGCCCGAGCGCTGGCAGGGACGCGAGTGGCTGTCGGGCTTCACCGGCTCGATGGGCACGCTGGCCGTCACGGCCACCGAGGCGGCACTGTTCGCCGACAGCCGCTACTGGGTGCAGGCCGCCGCCGAGCTCGAGGGCAGCGGCATCGAGCTGCAGAAGATCCCCACCGGCTCATCGGCGCTGCACGCCGAGTGGCTGGCGAGCCACGTGAAGGCCGGCGAGACCGTCGCCGTCGACGGCGCCGTGCTCGGGCTGGCCGCGGCCAAGACGCTGCGCGAGACGCTCGACAAGGCGGGCGTGGCACTGCGCACCGACCTCGACATGCTCGCCGACGCGTGGCCCGACCGCCCCGCGCTGCCGGCCGCACCCGTGTACGAGCACCGCGCGCCGCACGCCGCGGTGCCGCGCGCCGGCAAGCTGGCGCAGGTGCGCGCCGCGATGCGCGAGCGCAGCGCGACGCACCACTTCGTGTCGACCGTCGACGACGTGGCGTGGATCACGAACCTGCGCGGCGCCGACGTGGCCTACAACCCGGTGTTCCTCGCGCACCTGCTGGTGGCCGCCGATGCGGCCACGCTGTTCGTCGGCGCGGGCAAGGTGCCGGCCGACGTCGCCGCGGCGCTGGCCGCCGACGGCATCGCGGTCGCGCCCTACGAGCGGGCCCCCGGTGCGCTGGCCGAACTGCCGCCCGGCAGCACGCTGCTCGTCGACCCCAAGCGGGTGACGCTGGCCTTCCGCGAGCGCGTGCCCGCGGGCGTGGCCGTCGTCGAGGCGATCAACCCGAGCACGCTGGCCAAGAGCCGCAAGACCGACGCCGAAGCCGCCTTCGTGCGCGAGACGATGGCGCTCGACGGCGCCGCGATGTGCCGCTTCTACGCCCGCTTCGAGGCGGCGCTGGCGCGCGGCGAGCGGCTGACCGAGCTCACCGTCGACGAGTGGCTCAGCGCCGAGCGCGCGAAGCTGCCCGGCTTCGTCGGCCTGAGCTTTCCGACGATCGCCGGCTTCGCCGCCAACGGCGCGATGCCGCACTACCGCGCCACGCCGACGTCGCACGCCGTGATCGAGGGCGACGGCCTGCTGCTGATCGACTCGGGCGGCCAGTACCTCGGCGGCACGACCGACATCACACGCGTGTGGCCCGTCGGCACGCCCAGCGCCGCGATGAAGCGCGACTACACCCTCGTGCTCAAGGGCACGCTGGCGCTGTCGCGCGCGCGCTTCCCGCGCGGGCTGCCCAGCCCCGCGCTCGACGCGCTGGCGCGTGCGCCGCTGTGGGCTGCGGGCATCGACTTCGGCCACGGCACCGGCCACGGCGTGGGCTACTTCCTCAACGTGCACGAGGGCCCGCAGTCGATCAGCCGCGCGGTGCCCGACGCGACGCTGGCGATGGAGCCGGGGATGATCACGTCGATCGAGCCCGGCGTGTACCGCGCCGGGCGCTGGGGCGTGCGCATCGAGAACCTGGTGCTCAACGTGCCGGCGCGGCTCGACGCGCCCGAGGAGTTCGGCGAGTTCCTCGAGTTCGAGACGCTGACGCTGTGCCCGATCGACACGCGCTGCATCGACCGCAGCCTGCTGACGCTCGACGAGATCGAGTGGCTCGACCGCTACCACGCCGTCGTGCGCGAGCGGCTCGCGCCGCTCGTCGACGGCGACGCGCTCGCCTGGCTCGAGGCGCGCACGCAGCCGCTGTGACGGCATGACCACGCCGCCGCTGCGGCTGGGCGTCGACCTCGGCGGCACGAAGATCGAGGCTGCCGTGCTCGACGATGCGGGTGCGCTGCGCTGGCGCGAGCGCGTGGCCACGCCGGCCGGCGACTACGCCGCGACGCTGGATGCCGTCGCCGCGCTCGTCGCGCGCGCCCGCGGTGCGATCGGCGCCGACGTGACGATCGGCGTCGGCCATCCCGGCACGCTGACGCGCGCGGGCCGCGTCAAGAACGCGAACTCGACCTGCCTGAACGGCCAGCCGCTGCAGGCCGACCTCGAGGCGCGGCTGGCCCGGCCGGTGCGGCTGGCCAACGACGCCAACTGCCTCGCGCTGTCGGAAGCCACCGACGGTGCCGGCGCGGGCGCCGACGTCGTGTTCGCCGTGATCCTGGGCACCGGCGTCGGTGCCGGCATCGCGGTGCACGGTCGCGTGCTCACCGGCCCGAACGGCCTGGCCGGCGAGTGGGGCCACAACCCGCTGCCGTGGGCCACGGCCGACGAGACGCCGCTGCCCTGCTACTGCGGTCAGCGCGGCTGCATCGAGACCTGGCTCAGCGGCCCGGCGCTGGCCGCCGACCACCTCCGCCACGGCGGCGAGGCGCTCGACGCCGCGACGATCGCCGAGCGCGCCACCGCCGGCGACGCCGCCTGTGCCGCGACGCTCGAGCGCCACGCGCAGCGGCTGGCGCGCGCGCTGGCCGGCGTGATCAACCTGCTCGACCCCGACGTGATCGTGCTCGCCGGCGGGCTGTCGCGCATCGGCATGCTGTACGAGCGCGTGCCGGCGCTGTGGTCGCGCTGGGTGTTCAGCGCCGGTGCCGACGAGCCGGTGCGCACCCGGATCGTGAGCGCCGCGCACGGCGACGCGTCGGGGGTGCGCGGCGCGGCGTGGTTGTGGGGCGCCTGACGACGCCCGCGCGGCGTCGGCGCAATTGACAGCGAAGGGCGCGCGCCGCGACGTTCCTGCGCCAAGTGCTTGTCACGCCTCGCGCGCGCGTTGCCGGTGCGCATGTTGCTTGGCTTCACAACGGCCCGCACCCTCCGGCCGCGTGCCCCAGACCACCGAGGAGAAACCCGCAATGAAGTCCCTCAAGAGCGCCCTGGCTGCCGCCAGCCTGGCCTGCACCCTGCTCGCACCGCACGCCGCCCACGCGGCGCTGACGACGCTGTCGAGCCTGTTCGTGATCGGCGACAGTCTGTCGGACGGGGGCAACAGCGGCCTGGCTACGCAGGCCGCGGCTGGCGTCGTCTTCCCGCGTTCCCCTACGCGGACGGCCGCTACTCGAACGGCCCGACGGCCGTCGAGCAGCTCTGGCAGATCTACAACCCCGGCAACACGAGCTTCAAGCCGTCGCTGGCCGGTGGCACCAACTACGCGATCGGCGGCGCGACGACCGGGACTGCGAACTACAACTCGGTCAATCCCAGCGTCCCCGACGCACTGAAGCCCACCTACAACAACCTCGGCGCCGCCTGGCAACTCGGCCAACTGCCATCGCCCGGGAGCTTCAACCCTGCCACGTCGCTGTTCGTCGTGTGGCTGTTCCCGAACGACGTGTTCGCCGCCCCGGCCGGGTTGTCGGCCGGTACCGTGCCGGGATCGCCGGGTGGATCGAACCTCGTCAGCAACGGCATCGCCAACATCCTGACCATCGTCGGCACGCTCGCTGCCCTCGGCGCCCAGCACATCCTCGTACCGAACATGCCGGACCTCGGCAGCACGCCGGCCTTTGCAGGCGGCCCGCTCGCCTCGGAGCTGTCTGGCCTGACGGCCCTGTTCAACGTCAACCTGGCCGCGCAGCTCACGGCACTCGACGCGCTGCTGCCCACCGCCGACATCATCCAGTTCGACACCGCCGCCGCGTTCGCCGAGTTGATCGCCAACCCGGCCGCTTTCGGTCTCGAGAACGTCACCGGCCAGTGCGTGCAGAACCTGTCGCTGTTCGGTGGCGCCTGTGATCCCGTCGACAACAGATGGCTCTTCTGGGACAGCGTGCACCCGACGGCGTACGGACACAGCCTGATCGCCGAGCGCTTCTACGCCGCCGTCCCCGAGCCCGGTTCCCTCGCGCTGCTGATGCTGGGCCTGCTGTCGGTCGCCGCGGTGCACCGTCGTCGCACGACGGACATGACGTGATCGACCTCGTGCCCGCCGCGCTCACCGCGGCGGGCCGACCCCGCGCGGTGTGCGCGGGGTCCCTGGCGCCCATCAGGAACAGGGCAGCGTCACGAGGCAGTTCGGGCAGGCCTCGTTGGTCCAGCGCCCGCCCTTGCCGCCCGTGCCGCCTCGGTTGGACAGCATCTGGCGCAGCCACTCGTTGAACGGCGTGCCGGTCGATGCCTCGTCGTAGAAGAGCGGGCTGCGCATCAGCGTGTGGTACGTGCCACCGGCCAGGTAGTAGCGGAAGTTCTTCACCTCGGCGTCGTACTCGAGCAGCTTCGCCGTCATCTGCTGGTACCAGTCGATCGCCGGGTCGGGGCAGCTGCCGCCGGGGCCGTAGAACTGCTTCATCACGCCATAGAACTGGATCTGCACGGCATCGAACGTCGTCGTGAACTGCGCCACCTTCGCGCGCGGGTGCGACTGCGCGGCAGCGCGCAGCAGGTCGGCACTCGGCAGCACCGCGGGGGCGGGACCGAAGGCACCGGGCGCGAACTGCAGGTTCCACGCGCTGCGACCGAACTGGTCCCACGCCGGCGTCGTCACGCCCTGGCTCGCGTCGGCGACCACGTACATGTGCGCCTGCGGGTAAGCGCGCGCGAGGTACGGGAAGTTCAGGCTGGCACCGTAGCCGCCGGCACTCGCGCCGGTCACGAGCAGGTTCTTCGGCCGCGGCTCGAGGTTCCTCTTCATCCAGTCGAGCACGACCATGAAGTTGTCGAAGCCGCGGTGCTCGATCGTGATCGGTGCCCCGGCCGGAATCGGCAGCACGGGGTGCCCGACGCTGGTGTAGGTCTTGGTGGCCGAGCCGGCGTGCAGGTCGCCGGTGCAGTACGGGATGTAGACCATGTTCCAGTCGCGCACCGGGTTGTCGGCGCGGTCGGTGCGGAACACGCCGTCGAACGTCGCCGGGTCGGCGCCCGGCGCGACCTGCGGCACGAAGAACTGCGGCACCTGGGACGGCAGCCCGGCGATCGGGAACGTGCAGGTCAGGTTGTCCCAGCACGCGCCGCCGCCTTCGAAGAACACGACGGTGTTCTTCGCCGTGCCCTTGCGCGCCCAGAACGAGAACGTCTTGTCGGTGCCCGGGTAGCCCGAGCACGTCGCGCTGTAGGTCTTGCCGCCGATCGTGACCGGCGCCGGGTTCTCGATCTTCTGCCAGCCCAGGTCGGGCGGGCCAGGCTTCTTCGCCTGGACACCGCCGGCGGCCAGGCCGACGGCAATGAGCAAGGGCGCGCACAGTCGCGCGAGCGGGCGCAGCGAAAGGGTCATGAATCCTCCGGCACGTGTGTTGGTGGTTGCGAGATGGCCGCCGCACGCTAGCCGCGGCCACCGTCACGCGCATCGGGACTGACCAGAGGAGATCAGCGGCCGCCCCGCGAACGCAGGGTCGGCGTCGGCGGCCGCACCCGACGGTGGCGGCTCAGCCCAGGTGCCGCCCGAAGAAGCGCAGCGTGCGGTCCCACGCCACCTGCGCCCACGCGGGGTCGTACTGTGTCACGGCGATGCGCTGCGGCCCCTGCGCGGTCTCGTTGGCAAAGGCGTGGTGCGCCAGGTACCGGTGGCCGCTGTAGGCCACGCCGGCGGCCTTCAGCTTGGCTTCCAGGGCCTCGACGCCCTCCATCGCGAACGCGGCGTCCTGCGTCGCCCAGTGCGCCATCATCGGCGCCTTGATCTTGCCGGCATCGACGAACTCGAGCGGCGGGTAGCCGTACCAGACGACGCCGGCGTCGGCCTCGGGCGCCATCGTCAGCGCCAGGATCGTCAGCGCGCCGCCCATGCAGTAGCCGGTGACGCCGACCTTCGTGCAGCCGCGGCCCTTGAGGTGCTGCACGGCGCCGCGCACGTCCTGCGACGCGGCGTCGGCGAAGTTGAGGTTCGTCATCAGGTGGTGCGCCTCCTCGGCCTCGACGGTGGACTGGCCGCGGTACAGGTCGGGCACGAGCGCGGTGTAGCCGGCCAGCGCGAGCCGGTCAGCCACGCCGCGGATCTGGTCGTTGAGCCCCCACCACTCCTGGATCACGACGACGCCGGGGCCGGGCGTGGCCGGCTCGGCCAGGTAGCCGTGGACGGTCTTACCGTCGGGTCGTGCGTATTCGATCGTGCTGCCCATGCGTGCTTCTCCTCGCTGCAGGTGTCGCCGCCCCGCCACAGGGGCGCCGGCGCGCAGTAGACCGCGCGGCCCGCATGCGGTCAATCGGTGCGGGCCGGGTCAGGTACCGTGGATGAAGCGGATCACCTGCTTGAGCGTCGCGTCGTCGTCGTCGAAGCCACCGTGCGTGCTGGCCTTGCTGCGCGCACCGGGCGCCAGGTGCAGCGTCGTGTTCGGCACGCCGTCGAGCGCGGCGCGCGCGTCGGCCTCGAGGCCGAGGATGGGCTGGCGGCTGCCGCCTTCGAACGATTCGGCCACCAGGTGCAGCAGCGAGCGGCGGTACGGCCCGCACGTGGGATCGTCCTCCTCGGCCTGCGCGGTGAGCGAGAACTGCTGGTAGCGCCCGACGGTGCCCTTCTTGATCAGCGGCGCGACGTGGGCGGCGAAGGTGTCGCTGCGCACCGCCGGCGCCATGAAGCTCACCGACTCGAAGCGCATGTCCTCGGCGGCCAGCCGGTCCAGCATCAGGCTGCCGACGATGCTGCCGGCCGAGTGGCCGACGAAGTGCATGCGCACGTTCTTGTTCTTCACGCGGTGCTTGAAGTGGCGGTACAGCAGCACGGCGCCGGCCTGCTCGTCGTCGGCGACGTGTTCGCGGAACAGGCTGATCGCGTCGGCGTTCTGCTTCATCTCGCCCCACAGCGCGGTGCCGGGCCGCGCCAGCGCGCGCTCCAGGCGCCGGTTCCACCAGCGCTCGAACACGGCGCCGGCGGCCGTCGTGCGCGGCACGCCCTTGACGGTGTCGGCCACCAGGCCGGTGAGCGTGCTCCAGAAGTCGGTCTCCCACATCAGAAAGATCGGGAAGATGCGCGCCTCGTACAGCGCCGGGATCCAGCGCGCGGCCGTCTGCGCGGCGTCCTTCTCGCCCACCAGCCCGCCGTGCGCGTAGACGCACACGTCGACGACGTCGTCGGCCGGCGCCCACTCGGCGCGCGCGCGGTCGAGCTGCACGTCGGCGATCGCGCGCACGTCGTCGGGCGTGGTGCGGAACACACCGCTGTTGGACAGCGCGCCGTTGTTGCCCATGTTGAGGACGAACGGCGCCAGCTCGCGGTGGCGCAGCACGTCGCTGGCCGCGAGCACCACCTTGCCGGTGCGCGTGTCGCGGCGCAGCGTGTCGCTGCGCGCGATGTCGCGGTGGTCCTGCGTGACGACGCCGAGCTGCGCGACCCAGCAGTCCATCGCGTTGGCCAGCCAGTCGCCGTAGGTCAGCAGCGCGTAGCCGTGCGAGCCCCAGTCGGGGCCCCACGAGTTCTGGATCAGGAAGCCGCGCTCGTTGTAGCCGAGGATCGCGAACGCGTGGCCGGCATGTTCGGCCTCGCCGCCGCGCACCGGGATCTCCCACACCTCTTCGAACGAGGTCGGCGGCCGGCGCATCGGGCGGCGGCGCACGCCCTCGTCCCAGCCCGAGTGGCAGCCGCTGCTGACGTAGAGGATGCCGACCTCGTTGAGCGCGGCGTGCATGTCGGTGAGCTGCGTCGGCGCGATCCGGTAGTACGCACCCAGCGGGCGGCGCACCGCGTCGTACCACCAGTCGTCGTCGATGCGCGGCGCGGCCGGTGGCATCTGCAGGCCGGGAAACAGCGCCTCGCGGCAGGCGCCGTGCTTGAACCAGCCCTTGAGCGCGCCGCGCAGGCTCGAGCCCTCGTCGGCCACCGAGCCGGGAAACTCGTCGTAGCGGCGCGCCATCGAGTACAGCATGAACGGCGAGATCGCCGGCTGCGCCTCGCGCCCGGCACGCCGCAGCAGGTGCTCGACGACGAGCGCCAGGCCGAAGCCGGTGCAGGCGTTGGTCTCGCCCTGGTGCTTGACCGGCAGCGGCTCGGCGGGAAATAGCGTCGGCGGCGGCGCCGACGAGATCGCGGGCACGAACCAGCGGTCGCGGAAGTCGATCGCGTCGGGGCGCGCCGCGCGCTTCCACACCGCGGGCGTTGCAGGCCGCCGCTTGGCGGTCGACGCGGCCGTCGGCCGCTTGGCCTTCGACGCGGGCTTCGATGGGCCGCTGGAGCGGGCAGACGACTGAGGGGTGCGGCGCGCGGGCATGGGCTCTCCGGTGGCGGTGACGCGGGTCATCGTCGCCGCGCGGCGCGCGGCAGGTCAATCCCCTTGTCGGCGCGGCGACCGCGCCGCAGCCCCGCTGGCTAGCGCTCGGCTTCGCGCAGCGTCGCGCGCGCCGCGTCGAGCCAGCGCGCGTCGGCGCCGGGGCGTTCGGC
>JBBION010000015.1:0-23143 GCA_037443345.1 Rubrivivax sp.
ATGGCCCGCCGCCGCGGTCGCCGCGCTGGTGCTGGGCGCGCTGGCAGTCACCGGCCCGCGCGAGTTCAGCCGCCCCGCCGGGTCGCTGACGGTCACGCTGCTGCAGACCAACGTGCCGCAGGACGAGAAGTTCGCCGCCGAGCGCCTCGCCGACTCGCTCGGCTGGCTGCTGCAGACCCTGGTCGCCGCGCGCGGCGAGCTCGTCGTCGCGCCCGAGACGGTGGTGCCGCTGCTGCCGTCACAGCTCGAACGGCTCGACCCGGGGTACTGGCCGGCGCTGCGCGCCGCGTTCGCCGGGCCGGGCCAGGCGCTGCTGCTCGGCATGCCGCTCGGCGACTTCGAGCGCGGCTACACCAACTCCGTCGTCGGGCTGTCGGGGGGCGGCGAATACCGCTACGACAAGGTGCACTTGGTGCCGTTCGGCGAGTTCGTGCCCCGGGGCTTCCGCTGGTTCGTCGACCTGATGCACATCCCGCTCGGCGACTTCGCGCGCGGCCCGCTCGACGCGCCGTCGTTCGCCTTCGCCGGCCAGCGCGTCGCGCCGAACATCTGCTACGAGGACCTGTTCGGCGAGGAGCTCGCGCGCCGCTTCGCCGACCCGGCCGCGGCGCCGACGATGTTCGCCAACGTCAGCAACATCGCGTGGTTCGGCGACACGATCGCGGTGCCGCAGCACCTGCACATCTCGCGGCTGCGCGCACTCGAGTTCCAGCGGCCGATGCTGCGTGCGACCAACACCGGCGCCACCGCCGTGATCGACCACCGCGGCCGCGTCACGCACCGCCTCGAGCCGTTCACGCGCGGCGTGCTCGACGGCAGCGTCGAAGGCCGCGACGGGCTCACGCCGTACGCGCGCTGGGCGTCGCGCTTCGGGCTGTGGCCGCTGGCCGTGCTGGCCGCGGCGGTCGCCGCCGCATTCGCCGTCGCCGCGGCACGGCGCTCCTAGAATTGCCGCTTTTCGCCGACGCGCGCGGCACCTCACCGATGCTCAGCTTCCAGCAACTCATCCTCAGGCTGCAGTCGTACTGGGCCGACCACGGCTGCGCGCTGCTGCAGCCGTACGACATGGAAGTCGGCGCCGGCACCAGCCACACCGCGACCTTCCTGCGCGCGCTCGGCCCCGAGCCGTGGAAGGCCGCTTACGTGCAGCCGAGCCGACGCCCGAAGGACGGCCGCTACGGCGACAACCCGAACCGGCTGCAGCACTACTACCAGTACCAGGTCGTGCTCAAGCCCGCGCCGGCGAACATCCTGGAGCTGTACCTCGGCTCGCTCGAGGCGTTGGGCTTCGACCTGAAGCACAACGACGTGCGCTTCGTCGAGGACGACTGGGAGAACCCGACGCTCGGCGCCTGGGGCCTGGGCTGGGAGGTCTGGCTCAACGGGATGGAAGTCACGCAGTTCACGTACTTCCAGCAGGTCGGCGGCATCGACTGCCGGCCGATCACCGGCGAGATCACCTACGGCCTCGAGCGGCTGGCGATGTACCTGCAGGGCGTCGAGAACGTGTTCGACCTCGTGTGGACGGACGGCGCGTCGGCGACGGGCCGCTCCCGAGCCGACGCGGCCCCCTCGGGGAGTGGCGAGCCGCGCAGCGGCGAGCCTGGGGGCCTGCTTACCTACCGCGACGTCTACCACCAGAACGAGGTCGAGCAGAGCGCCTACAACTTCGAGCACAGCGACGTCGAGTTCCTGCTCGGCGCTTTCGGCGCGCACGAGCGCAAGGCCAGGGAGCTGATGGACGCGAAGCTCGCGCTGCCGGCCTACGAGCAGGTGCTCAAGGCCGCGCACACGTTCAACCTGCTCGACGCCCGCGGCGCGATCAGCGTCACCGAGCGCGCGGCCTACATCGGCCGCATCCGCCACCTCGCGCGCAGCGTCGCGCACAGCTACCTCGACAGCCGCGCGCGGCTCGGCTTCCCGATGGCGCCGAAGGCCTGGGCCGAGGCGGCGCTCGCGCACCTCGAACAGCAGCGCAAGGCGGCATGATGGCGATGGGCACGAAGAACCTGCTCGTCGAACTGTTCGTCGAGGAGCTGCCGCCGAAGGCGCTGAGGGCGCTTGGCGAGGCGTTCGCGACGACGCTGGCGGCGAGCCTGAAGGCGCAGGGGCTGGCGCCGGCCGATGCCGCGGTGACGCCGTTCGCGTCGCCGCGCCGGCTCGCGGTGCACGTGGGCGGCGTCGCCGCGAAGGCGGCCGACAAGCCGGTGCAGCACAAGCTGATGCCGGTGGCCGTGGCACTCGACGCCGACGGCCGGCCGACGCCCGCGCTGCTGAAGAAGCTCGCGGCGCTCGGCGCCGGCGCGTCGGCGGTGCCGGCGCTCGCGCGGCGTGTCGACGGCAAGGCCGAGGTGCTGTTCCTCGACAGCGTCGCCGCGGGCGCGACGCTCGCGCAGGGGCTGCAGCACGCACTCGACGAGGCGATCGCGAAGCTGCCGATCCCGAAGGTGATGAGCTACCAGCTCGAGACCGGCGAGGGCGCCGACTTCCAGCCCGGCTGGACGACGGTGCACTTCGTGCGCCCGGCGCACGGGCTCGTCGCGCTGCACGGCGCGGACGTGGTGCCGGTGCGCGCGCTGGGCCTGCACGCCGGGCGCACGACGCGCGGCCACCGCTTCGAGGCGGCGAAGCAGGCCCTCGAGCTCGCCGACGCCGACGGCTACGCCGAGCAGCTCGCGACCGTGGGCGCGGTGATCGCCGGCTTCGACGCCCGGCGCGCCGAGATCGCCCGCCAGCTCGCGGCCGCGGCCGCCGCCGAGGGCTTGCGCGCGATCGACGACGACGCGCTGCTCGACGAGGTGACGGCGCTCGTCGAGCGGCCGAACGTGATGGTCGGGCGCTTCGACGAGGTCTTCCTCGAGGTGCCGCCCGAGTGCCTGATCCTGACGATGAAGGCCAACCAGAAGTACTTTCCGCTGCTCGACGCGCACGGCCGCCTGACGAACCGCTTCCTGATCGTCAGCAACATCCGCCCGGCCGACACGAGTGCGGTGGTCGGCGGCAACGAGCGCGTCGTGCGCCCGCGGCTGGCCGACGCGCGCTTCTTCTTCGACCAGGACCGCAAGCGCACGCTCGACAGCCGCGTGCCGCACCTGGCCAAGGTGGTCTACCACGGCAAGCTCGGCAGCCAGGGCGAACGCGTCGAGCGCGTGCGCGCGATCGCGCGCACGATCGCCGGCGAGCTCGGCGGCCCGCAGCTGACGGCCGACGCCGACCGCGCCGCGCGCCTGGCCAAGGCCGACCTGCTGACCGACATGGTCGGCGAGTTCCCCGAGCTGCAGGGCGTGATGGGCGGCTACTACGCGCGCCACGACGGCGAGAGCGAGGCGATCGCCGTCGCGATCGAGGACCACTACAAGCCGCGCTTCGCCGGCGACGCGCTGCCGCGCAACGACGTCGGCCTCGTCGTCGCGCTGGCCGACAAGCTCGAGACGCTGGCCGGTCTGTTCGGCATCGGCCAGCTGCCCACCGGCGACAAGGACCCGTTCGCGCTGCGCCGCCACGCCCTCGGCGTGATCCGCATGCTGATCGAGCGCGCGCTGCCGCTGGACGTGCACGCGGCGGTGGCGCATGCCTTTGCCGCGTTCCCGCACGGCCACGGCCAGGCGCAGGCCGAGGTCGGCTTCTTCCTGCGCGAGCGCCTGGCCGGCTGGCTGCGCGAGCAGGGCTGGACCGCGCCCGAGGTCGACGCCGTGCTCGGCGCGCACCCGGCGCGCTGGGCCGAGATCCCGCAGCGGCTGGCGGCGGTGCGGGCGTTCGGCGCGCTGCCCGAGGCGGCGGCGCTGGCGGCGGCCAACAAGCGCGTGGGCAACATCTTGAAGAAGTCGCAGGGCGCGACGCCGGTGGCGGTCGACGCCGCGCTGCTGCGCGAGGACGCCGAGCGCGCGCTCGCCGTCGCGATCGACGCCGTGCGCCCCGAGGCCGACCGCCTCTACGACGCCGGCGCCTACACCGAGTCGCTGCAGCGCCTGGCGGCGCTGCGCGCGCCGGTCGACGCGTTCTTCGACCGCGTGATGGTCAACGCCGACGACGCCGCGCTGCGCGCCAACCGGCTCGCGCTGCTCGCGTCGCTGCACGCGGCGATGAACCGCGTCGCCGACCTGTCGCGCCTGGCCTCATGAGGACCCACCCCCGAAGCGCCTGCGGCGCCTCCCCCTCGAGGGGGCGCCGCCAGCGCACCGGCCAAGCCGGATGCGCGGCGGCCGCTGGAACGGCGGGGGCTTGTCGGGTTGGGATCGTCAGCGCGTCGGAGCCACTGACATGACGATATCGCCGCGCCTGATCGTCATCGGCCGCGACGGCATCCTCAACGTGTACCGCGAGGACCACGTCAAGGAGCCGCAGGAGTGGCTGCCGATCCCCGGCGCGCTCGAGGCGGTGGCGCGGCTGAACCAGCACGGCTGGCACGTGGTGCTGGCGACGAACCAGTCGGGCATCGGCCGCGGCCTGTTCGACATGGCGTCGCTGAACGCTGTGCACGCGCAGATGATGAAGCTGCTGGCAGCGCAGGGCGGCCGCATCGACGCGGTGTTCTTCTGCCCGCACGCACCCGAGGAGGCCTGCGACTGCCGCAAGCCGCAGCCGGGCATGCTGCTCGACATCGCGCGCCGCTACGGCGTCGACCTGCGCCACGTGCCGCTGGTCGGCGACACGCTGCGCGACCTGCTGGCCGCGCAGGCCGCCGGCTGCGAGCCGCATCTGGTGCTCAGCGGCCGCGCCGCCGCGCTCGGCGAGGCCGAGCTGGCGCAGATCGTCGCGCAGGTGCCCAACGCGCGCATCCACGCCGACCTCGCGGCGTTCGCCGACGACCTGCTGCGCCGCGAGCACCCGCAGGCGGCCGACTCGGTGCCCGGAGAACTGCGCTGATGTCGGCACCGCTGGCGGCGCTGCGCTCGCTGCTGTTCGTGCTCTACATGACCGTCACGGTGATGCCGTGGGCGCTCGCGGTGCTGCTGGCGTCGATCTTCGTGCGCGGCGCGCCGCTGTACTGGATGTGCGTCGGCTGGCTGCGCGTCGTGATCTGGGGCGCGCGCTGGATCTGCGGCGTGCGCCACCGCGTGCAGGGGCTCGAGCACCTGCCCACCGCGGCGCAGGGCCGCGAGGCCGTGCTGCTGGCGCCCAAGCACCAGTCGACCTGGGAGACGTTCGCGCTGCCGACGATCATGCCGCACCCGCTGGCCTACGTCTTCAAGCGCGAGCTGCTGCTGATCCCGTTTTTCGGCTGGGCGATGGGGCGGCTCGACATGATCCACATCGACCGCAGCAGGCGCACCGAGGCCTGGCACAAGGTTGCCGAGCAGGGCCGCCGGCTGATGGCCGAGGGCGTGTGGGTCATCATGTTCCCCGAGGGCACGCGCACGGCGCGCGGCGGCCAGGGCACGTACAAGACCGGCGCGTCGCGACTGGCTGTCGTCACCGGCACGCCCATCGTGCCGATCGCCGTCAGCTCGGCCAAGTGCTGGCCGCGCAAGAGCTTCCTGCTGCGCCCGGGGGTGATCGACGTGTCGATCGGGCGGCCGATCCCGGTCGAAGGGCGCGAGCCCGACGAGCTGATGCGCGAGGTCGAGGGCTGGATCGAGACCGAGATGCGCCGTCTTGACCCCGAGGCCTACGCAGCCGGCGCGGCCTCCGCGACTTCCTAGACAATCGGGGCCCATGCCGCGCGCCGCCGAACCGACCCAGCTGTCGCTGTTCGACGCGCCGCCGCCGGCCGATCCCGCCCCGGTGACTCCGGCCACCGACGCCGCCCCGGCGGCACCGTCCGCCGCTCCGTCGCCGCCGACCTGGCGCCATCCACAGGCGCACCGCGAGGTGCTGCTCGACGGCCACCGCGTCGGCTACGCGCTGCGCCGCGCGCGCCGGCGCAGCATCGGCTTCGTCGTCGGCGCCGAAGGGCTGGCGGTCAGCGCGCCGCGCTGGGTCGGCATCGCCGAGATCGAGTCCGCGCTGCAGTCCAAGGCCGACTGGGTGCTGCGCAAGCTGCACGAGCAGGCCGAACGGCAGCGCCGGCAGGAGGGGCTGCGCATCGAGTGGCGCGACGGCGCGACGGTGCCCTTCCTCGGCGAGCCGGCGATCGTCGTGCTCGACGCACGCGTCACCGGCACCGTGCTCGACGCGGCCGCGCAGGCGCTGCCGGGCATCGCGCGCATGGTGTTGCGCGTCGGGCTGCCCGAGCAGGCGGCGCCGCAGCAGATCCGCGACGCGGTGCACGGCTGGCTGCAGCGTCAGGCGCGACGCGTGTTCGAGGAGCGCTGCCGCCACTTCGAGGCACGGCTGGGCGTGCGCATGACGCGGCTGGCGCTGAGCTCCGCGGCCACGCGCTGGGGCAGCGCGAGCGCCGACGGCTCGATCCGCCTGCACTGGCGCCTGATCCACCTGCCGCTGGCGAGCATCGACTACGTCGTCGCGCACGAGCTGGCGCACCTGCGCGAGATGAACCACAGCGCCGCGTTCTGGGACGTCGTGCGCTCGGTGCTGCCCGACTTCGAACGTACCCGCCGCGCATTGCGCGATCACGCGCTGCCGCCGCCGGACTGACGCTCGCCCTCCCGCTGCGCCGGGCTGCGTATTCGTCGGTTCAGGCGGCCGCGAAGCGCCAGACGCCGTCGCGGTCGCGCTGGCGCGACAGCCGCCCGTCGAACCACAGCGCGTGCAGGTGCGCGATCGCCTCGCCCATCGCGAACGTCGTCTGGTGCAGGTCGAGGTGGCGGCGAAACAGCACCGGCAGCAGGTCGTGCGCACTCGTCGGCTGCCGGCGGCAGGCGGCCAGCGTGTCGGCCAACCTTGCGTCGTGGTGCGCGCGCAGCTGGTCGATGCGCGCGTGCAGCCCGACGAACGGGCGGCCGTGCGAGGGCAGCACCAGCGTGTCGGGCGGCAGCGTGCGCAGCCGCTCCAGCGACGCGAGGTACAGCGGCAGCGGGTCGGCCTCGGGCTCGGTGTCGTAGACGCTGACGTTGGTGCTGATGCGCGGCAGCACCATGTCGCCGGCGATCAGCACGTTCGGCACCTCGCCGTGCAGCGCGATGTGCTCGGGCGCGTGGCCGTGGCCCGCGAGGCAGCGCCACGCGTGGGCGCCGACGGGGATCGTCATGCCGTCCATCAGGCGCCGGTACTGCGACGGCAGCTGCGGCACCATGCGGGCGTAGTAGTCGCGCCGGGCGCGCACCTGGACGATCGCCTCGGGGTCGGTCAGGCCGTGGCCGGCGAAGAAAGCCGCGGCCTGCTCGCCGCCCTGGCCCGTCGTCGACTGGCACGCGAGGCGGCCGACGTGGTAGTCGGTCGCGCTGATCCACAGGCGGCAGCCCCAACGCTCGGTGAGCCAGTGCGCCAGGCCGACGTGGTCGGGGTGCATGTGCGTGACGACGACGCGCAGCACCGGCAGGCCGTCGAGGCCGTGGGCGAACACCTGCTCCCAGGCGCTGCGGGTCGCGTCGTCGGCGATGCCGCAGTCGACGACGGTCCAGCCGTCGCGGCCCTCGTCGTCGCGGTCGCGCAGCAGCCACAGGTTGATGTGGTCGAGCGCGAACGGCAGCGGCATGCGCACCCAGCGCACGCCGGGCGCCACGTCGAGCACGGCGCCCGGCGCGGGCTGCGCGTCGCCGAGCGGGTGGTCGAGCCGGTGTGCGTCGGGGTGGGTCATCGTGCCGGGGCGGCGGGGCCTGTTAGATTTACGTTGACGTCAACGTCAACCGAGTGTAGCCATGACCGCCACCGCCAAGTCCGACGCTCCGGCGCGGACGTACACGATCACCGAGCTGGCGCAGGAGTTCGACGTCACGCCGCGGGCGATCCGCTTCTACGAGGACGTCGGGCTGCTGCAGCCGGCGCGCAGCGGACGCAACCGCGTCTACACCCACCGCGACCGCACGCGACTGAAGCTGACGCTGCGCGGCAAGCGGCTGGGGCTGAGCCTGTCGGAGATCAAGGAGCTCGTCGAGATGTACGAGTCGCCTGCCGACACGGCGCCGCAGCTGCAGGCCTTCCTCGACGTGCTGCGCGCGCACCGCCTGCAGCTCGAGCGCCAGCGCGAGGACATCCAGGTCACGCTCGACGAGATCGCGCAGCACGAGTCGCGCTGCCAGCGGCTGCTCGCGCAGGCCGGCGTGCGACCGCGCCGCCGCGACCGCGCGCCGGCGTGAGGTCGAGCGGCACGCGGCCCTAGAATTGACGTTTACGTAAACGTCAGAACCACGAGCGCCCGAGGATCCCGCCGATGGCCCACCCGATCCCCGCCGACGCCGGCTACGTGCAGCGCCTGCGCGAGTCGTTCGCGCGCCAGCAGGCGATGCACACGCTGGGTGCCGTGCTCGACGCGGTCGAGCCGGGGCGCGTCGTGCTCACGATGCACCACAGGCCCGAGCTGACGCAGCAGCACGGCTTCGTGCACGCCGGCATCGTCTCGACGGCGCTCGACTCGGCCTGTGGCTATGCCGCGTTCACGCTGATGCCGGCCGATGCCGCGGTGCTGACCATCGAGTTCAAGGTCAACCTGCTCGCGCCGGCACGCGGGCCGTGGTTCCGCTTCGAGGGCCAGGTGACGAAGGCCGGGCGCACGATCAGCGTCGTCGACGGCCGGGCGTTCCAGCACGCGCCGGGCGGCGACGGGCAGACCTTGATCGCGACGATGACCGCCACCGTGATGACCGTGCTCGGCCGCGGCCTCGACGGCTGACCCCCCGGAACCCTGCCAGGAGACTGCCCGATGAACCTGCCCGGCCTGAACTTCCAGCTCGGCGACGACATCGACGCGCTGCGCGACGCGGTGCGCGCGTTCGCGCAGGCCGAGATCGCGCCGCGCGCGGCCGAGATCGACCGCAGCGACCAGTTCCCGATGGACCTGTGGCGCAAGATGGGCGAGCTCGGCGTGCTCGGCATCACGGTGCCCGAGGCATACGGCGGCGCCGACATGGGCTACCTGGCCCACATGGTGGCGATGGAGGAGATCAGCCGCGCCAGCGCCAGCGTGGGCCTCTCCTACGGCGCGCACAGCAACCTGTGCGTCAACCAGATCAAGCGCAACGGCACCGAGGCGCAGAAGGCCAAGTACCTGCCCAAGCTGATCAGCGGCGAGCACGTCGGCGCGCTCGCGATGAGCGAGCCCGGCGCCGGCTCCGACGTGATCTCGATGAAGCTGCGCGCCGAGGAGCGCGGCGGCGTCTACGTGCTCGACGGCACGAAGATGTGGATCACCAACGGCCCCGACGCCGACGTGATGGTCGTCTACGCGAAGACCGACCCGCAGATGGGCGCGCGCGGCGTCACCGCGTTCCTCGTCGAGAAGGGCATGCCGGGCTTCAGCACGGCGCAGAAGCTCGACAAGCTCGGCATGCGCGGCAGCCATACCGGCGAGATGGTGTTCCAGAACGTCGAGGTGCCGGCCGAGAACGTGCTCGGCAGCGTCGGCGGCGGCGCGAAGGTGCTGATGAGCGGCCTGGACTACGAGCGCGCGGTGCTCGCCGCCGGGCCGATCGGCATCATGCAGGCGGTGATGGACCACGTGGTGCCGTACATCCACGACCGCAAGCAGTTCGGCCAGAGCATCGGCGAGTTCCAGCTGATCCAGGGCAAGGTGGCCGACATGTACACCGTGCTGCAGGCCGCGCGCAGCTTCTGCTACACCGTGGGCAAGAACCTGGACGCGCTCGGTGCCGAGCACGTGCGCCAGGTGCGCAAGGACTGCGCGAGCGTGATCCTGTGGTGCGCCGAGAAGGCCACGTGGATGGCCGGCGAGGGCATCCAGATCTTCGGCGGCAACGGCTACATCAACGAGTACCCGCTCGGGCGCCTGTGGCGTGACGCGAAGCTGTACGAGATCGGGGCCGGCACGAGCGAGATTCGCCGCATGCTGATCGGCCGCGAGCTGTTCGCGGAGACGATGTGAGCGGCCCGACGGCCGTCAGCGTCGCGGCCGCCGCACGGTCCTAGACTGCCGGACATGCCACACCGCCTGCGCGACCTGCTGGAGCGCAACCGCGACTGGGCGCGCGGCGTCGAGGCGCGGCGCCCCGGCTTCTTCACCAGCCTGCTCGAGCAGCAGGCGCCCCAGTACCTGTGGATCGGCTGCGCCGACAGCCGCGTGCCGGCCAACGAGATCCTCGGGCTGCTGCCGGGCGACGTGTTCGTGCACCGCAACGTCGCCAACGTCGTCGTGCACAGCGACCTCAACGCGCTGTCGGTCATGCAGTACGCGATCGACCAGCTGCACGTGCGCCACATCATGGTCGTCGGCCACTACGGCTGCGGCGGCGTCACCGCGGCGCTGCACGACCGCCGCGTCGGGCTGGTCGACAACTGGCTGCGCCACGTGCAGGACGTGCGCAGCAAGCACCGCGCGTGGCTCGACGCGCTCGGCGACGACGCGCGCCGCCTGCAGGCGCTGTGCGAGCTCAACGTCCTCGAGCAGTCGCTCAACGTGTGCGGCACCACCGTCGTGCAGGACGCCTGGGCACGCGGGCAGGCCGTCGTCGTGCACGGCTGGGTCTACGGCCTGCACGACGGGCTGCTGCAGGATCTCGAGATGACGGTGCAGCACGCCGGCGAGGTCGACGCGGTCTACGAGCGCGCACTGGCCGCGCTGCGCCGGCGCTACGATGGCACCGCCACCATCGAGATGCCGGCGGTGCCGCCGTCGATCACGGAGCCCTGATGTTCCCGCCCAGCCTGGCCGACCCCCGCGCGTTCGACATCGCGCGCGCACTGCTCGACGGCTTCAACCGCCACTACCGGCTGTTCCGCGAGACCAGTGCCGCGGCCAAGCAGCGCTTCGAGCGCGCCGACTGGCACGGCCAGCAGCGCGCGCAGCGCGAGCGCATCGAGTTCTACGACAAGCGCGTCGACGAGGCCGCCGAGCGGCTGCAGCGCGAGTTCGCCGCCGGCAGCCTGCCGATGGACGTGTGGCAGCAGGTCAAGCTGCACTACATCGGCCTGCTCACCAACCACCACCAGCCCGAGCTTGCCGAGACGTTCTTCAACTCGGTGACGACGAAGATCCTGCACCGCAGCTACTTCCGCAACGACTTCATCTTCGTGCGCCCGGCGATCAGCACCGAGTACATCGAGAACGACGAGCCGGCCGCGCTGCCGACCTACCGCGCCTATTACCCGACGCTGGCGACGATGCGCGAGACGCTGCTGCGCATCGTGCACAACTTCCAGCTCGCGGTGCCATTCGAGAACCTCGAGCGCGACGTCGACCACGTGCTCGCCGCGATGCAGGCCGAGTTCGGCGCCGTGCGGCTGCGCGCCAACTTCCAGATCCAGGTGCTGTCGAGCCTGTTCTTCCGCAACAAGGGCGCCTACGTCGTCGGCAAGATCGTCAACGGCTTCAACGAGGTGCCGTTCGCGCTGCCGATCCTGCACGCCGCCGGCGGCAGGGGCCTCGTGATCGACACCGTGCTGTTCGGCGAGGACGACCTGCTGCTCGTGTTCAGCTTCGCGCGCGCCTACTTCATGGTCGACATGGAGATCCCCAGCGCCTACGTGCAGTTCCTGCGCGGCCTGATGCCGCGAAAGCCGCGCAGCGAGATCTACTCGGCGCTGGGCCTGCAGAAGCAGGGCAAGAACATGTTCTACCGCGACTTCCTGAACCACCTGCGGCACAGCAGCGACCGCTTCCGCATCGCGCCGGGCATCAAGGGCATGGTGATGCTGGTGTTCGATCTGCCGAGCTTCCCTTACGTGTTCAAGGTCATCAAGGACTTCTACCCGCCGCAGAAGGACACGACGCGCGAGCAGATCAAGGCCAAGTACCTGATGGTCAAGAGCCACGACCGCGTCGGGCGCATGGCCGACACGCTCGAGTACAGCAACGTCGCGTTCCCGCGTGCGCGCTTCGAGCCCGAGCTGGTGCAGGAACTCAAGCACTTCTGCCCGAGCCTGCTCGAGGACGACGGCGACGTGCTCGTCATCAAGCACCTGTACATCGAGCGGCGCATGATCCCGCTGAACATCTACCTGCAGGACGCCAACGCGGACCAGATCGAGCACGCCGTCGTCGAGTACGGCAACGCGATCAAGGACCTGGTGGCGGCCAACATCTTCCCCGGCGACATGCTGTGGAAGAACTTCGGCGTCACGCGCCACGGCAAGGTGGTGTTCTACGACTACGACGAGATCGAGTACGTCACCGACTGCAACTTCCGCCGCGTGCCGCCGCCGCGCTGCGAGGAGGACGAGATGTCGGGCGACGTCTGGTACAGCGTCGGTCCGCACGACGTGTTCCCCGAGACCTTCGGCCCGTTCCTGCTCGGCAACCCGGCCGTGCGCGACGTGTTCATGAAGCACCACGCCGACCTGCTCGACGCCGGGTTCTGGCAGGGGCACAAGGACCGCATCGCCGGCGGCCACGTGCACGACGTCTTCCCCTACGATCCCGCACGGCGCTTCAAGAGTCTGCGCCGCGCCGCCGGGCTCGAGCCGGCGTGAAGCCCGTGCCGGCTCCGCCGTTCACCGACCCTCAGCCAAGGAGCACCTCATGAACGATCCCGTGGTCATCGTCTCCGCCGCCCGCACGCCGATCGGCGGCCTGCTCGGCGACTTCGCGTCGCTGCAGGCGTGGGAGCTCGGCGCCGTCGCGATCAAGGCCGCCGTCGAGCGCGCCGGCGTGCCGGCCGACAGCGTCGACGAGGTGCTGATGGGCTGCTGCCTGATCGCCGGCCAGGGCCAGGCGCCGGCACGCCAGGCGATGCGCAAGGCCGGCCTGCCCGACGGCACCGGCGCCGTCACGATGACGAAGATGTGCGGCTCGGGCATGCGCACGATGATGTTCGCGCACGACATGCTCGTGGCCGGCTCGGCCGACGTGCTCGTCGCCGGCGGCATGGAGAGCATGACCAACGCGCCGCACCTGGTGTTCGCGCGCAAGGGCGTGAAGTACGGCGCCACGTCGATGTACGACCACATGGCGCTCGACGGCCTCGAGGACGCCTACGAGCGCGGCAAGGCGATGGGCGTGTTCGCGGAAGCGTGCGTGGCCAAGTACCAGTTCAGCCGCGAGGCGCAGGACCAGTTCGCGATCGCGTCGACGACGCGCAGCAAGAAGGCCAACGAGGACGGCAGCTTCGACTGGGAGATGGCGCCCGTCACGCTGCCGGGCAAGGGCGGCGACATGGTGGTCAAGCACGACGAGCAGCCCTTCAAGGCCAAGCTCGACAAGATCGCGGGCCTGAAGCCCGCGTTCAAGAAGGACGGCACGATCACCGCCGCCAACGCGTCGAGCATCTCCGACGGTGCCGCCGCGCTGGTGCTGATGCGCGAGTCGGCCGCCGCCAGGCGCGGCCTCGCGCCGGTGGCGCGCATCGTCGCGCACGCGGTGCACGCGCAGGCCCCGGAGTGGTTTACCACCGCCCCAGTCGGCGCGATCGACAAGGTGCTCAAGAAGAGCGGCTGGGACGCGAAGAGCGTCGACCTGTGGGAGGTCAACGAGGCCTTCGCCGCTGTGACGATGGCGGCGATGACCGAGTTCAAGCTGCCGCACGAGATCGTCAACGTGCACGGCGGCGCCTGCGCGCTCGGCCACCCGATCGGCGCCAGCGGCGCGCGCATCGTCGTCACGCTGCTCGGCGCGCTGCGCAAGGTCGGCAGGAAGCGCGGCGTCGCGGCGCTGTGCATCGGCGGCGGCGAGGCGACGGCGATGGCCGTCGAGCTGTGCTGAGCGCGGCGGCTGCGATGAACCACGCGCTGCCCGACCCCAGCCTCGTCGTGCTCGGCGAGCGGCTCGAGCGCAGCGTGCGCTTCAGCCGCGACGACATCGCCGACTTCGCGCGCCTGACCGGCGACGACAACCCGCTGCACCTCGACGAGCAGGTCGCGCAGCGCGCGCGCTACGGCGAGATCATCGCCAGCGGCCAGCAGACCGCGGCGGTGATGCTCGGGCTGGTGTCGAGCCACTTCTCGCAGCCCGCCGGCGGTGCCGGGCGCCAGGTGATCTGCCTGAACTTCAACTTCGCGTTCAAGCGCCCGGTGTTCGCCGACCAGGAGCTGCTGCTGCACTGGCACGTGACGGCCATCGAGTGGAGCGAGCGCCTCGGCGGCGCGATCGGCCACCTCGACGGCACGCTCGGTGTCAAGGGCAGCGCCCCGTGCGTGATCGGCCGCGGCACCGTGCTCGTGCAGCGGCCGGCGGCGTGAGCGGCGGGGGCGGCGGGTGAAGGTGCTGGTCGTCGGCGCGTCGCGCGGCATCGGCGCCGAGCTGGTGCGGCAGTACCTGGCCGCCGGCGCGCACGTGACGGCGACCGCGCGCGCCGAGGCCGACGTCGCGCGGCTGCGCGCACTTGGCGCCGAGGCGTTCGCGCTCGACGTCGCCGACCCCGTCAGCGCGTCGTCGATCGGCTGGCGCGTCGAGGGCGCCGGCTTCGACGTCGCGGTCCTCTGCGCCGGCGTCTACGGCCCGCGCACCGCCGAGCTCGAGCCGCCGGCGGTGGCCGACTTCGACGCCGTGATGCGCGCCAACGTGCTCGGCGCCATGCAGGTGCTGCCGCATCTCGCCGACGCGCTCGCGCCGGGGGCGAAGCTGGCGGTGATCTCGTCGCGCATGGGCTCGATCGGCGCGCGCACCGGCACCTCGGGCTGGCTGTACCGTGCGTCGAAGGCGGCGCTGAACTCGGTGCTCAAGGACGTCGCGCTCGCGCTGGCCGGGCGCGCCACCTGCGTCGCGCTGCACCCCGGATGGGTGCGCACCGACATGGGCGGGCCCGGCGCCGACCTGACGGTCGAGCAGAGCGCGGCCGACCTGCGGCGCACGATCGCCGCGCTGACGTCGGCCGACACCGGCCGCTTCCTGAACCACGACGGCATGCCGATCCCCTGGTGAGCCGGGAGTCCGACCGATGCTGCTGTCCGAAGACCACCTTGCCGTGCAGGACGCGGTGCGCGCCTATGTCCAGGCCGAGATTGCACCGAAGGCCGCCCGCTGGGACAAGGAGCACCACTTCCCCGCCGCCGAACTGAAGGGTCTGGCCGCGCTGGGCTGCTACGGGGTGGCGGTGCCGCCCGAGTACGACGGCGCGGGCCTGGACTACCTGGCGCTCGCCGTGATCCTCGAGGAGATCGCCGCCGGCGACGGCGGCACCTCCACCGTGGTCAGCGTCAACAACTGCCCGGTGTGTTCGATCCTGATGGCGTGGGGCAACGAGGCGCAGAAGCAGCGCTGGCTCAAGCCGCTGGCGCGCGGCGACCTGCTCGGCGCGTTCTGCCTGACCGAGCCGCACGTCGGCTCCGAGGCGGCCGGGCTCAAGACGACGGCGCGGCGCGACGGCGACCACTACGTGCTCGACGGCGTCAAGCAGTTCATCACCAGCGGCCGTCACGGCGACGTGGCCATCGTGATGGCCGTGACCGACAAGGCCGCGGGCAAGAAGGGCATCAGCGCCTTCGTCGTGCCCACCGACACGCCGGGCTACCGCGTCGCGCGGCTGGAAGACAAGATGGGCCAGCACAGCAGCGACACGGCGCAGATCGTGTTCGAGGGCTGCCGCGTGCCGGCCGAGAACCGGCTGGCCGACGAGGGCGCAGGGCTGAAGATCGCGCTGTCGGGGCTTGAGGGCGGGCGCATCGGCATCGCGGCGCAGAGCGTGGGCATGGCGCGCGCGGCGTTCGAGGCGGCGCTCGCCTACAGCAAGGATCGCGTCGCGTTCGGCCAGCCGATCTTCGAGCACCAGGCGGTGCAGTTCCGCCTCGCCGACATGGCCACGCAGATCGAGGCCGCGCGCCAGCTCGTGCACCACGCCGCGAGCCTGAAGGATGCCGACCGCCCCTGCCTGAAGGAAGCCGCGATGGCCAAGCTCTATGCGAGCGAGATGGCCGAGCGCGTGTGCAGCGCCGCGATCCAGGTCCACGGTGGCTACGGCTACGTCGCCGACTTCCCGGTCGAGCGCATCTACCGCGACGTGCGCGTGTGCCAGATCTACGAGGGCACGTCGGACGTGCAGAAGATCCTGATCGGGCGGGCGCTGGCGTGAGCACGCCGGCGACGTCGGACGGCGGCCATCGCCCGCTGCGGCGCCTCGCGCTGCTGGTGCTGTGCCTGTGCGCCGGCGCCGCCGTCGGTGGGGTCGTGGCCGCGTGGAGCGGCAGCGCATGGGGCTGGGTCGCGGTCCCGCTGGCGCTGGCGATCGGCTGGCTCTTGATTGCCGATCCAACGCAGTGCCAGGCGTGCGATCCACCGCCGCGCTGAGCGCGGCGGATTCGCGTCAGGCGGCGGTTGCGACGTCGGCAGGCCGGTACTCGGGCACGACGCCGGCGAGCCACGTGCGCGCCGCCCCGGGGGCGGCCGACGGCGGCGTCAGGCTCATGGCCATCGTCGCGAGGTCCAGTGGCGGCGTGGCCAGCCGCACGCGCAGCACGCGCGGCGCGGCGGTGGGCAGCGTCTCGTCGGCGTCGGCGAGCAGTTCTTCGTACAGCTTCTCGCCCGGGCGCAGGCCGGTGAACTCGATCGCGATCTCGTCGTCGCGCCGCCCCGCGAGGCGGATCAGCTGCCGCGCGAGCTCGACGATCTTCACCGGCTCGCCCATGTCGAGCACCAGCACCTGCCCCGACTCGCCGACCGCGCCGGCCTGCAGCACGAGCTGCACCGCCTCGGGGATCGTCATGAAGTAGCGGATCACGTCGGGGTGCGTCACGGTGACCGGCCCGCCGGCCTCGATCTGCTGCTTGAACTTGGGCACCACGCTGCCGCTCGAGCCGAGCACGTTGCCGAAGCGCACGGCCATGAAGCGCGTGCCCGGGTGCTGCGCGGCCAGCGTCGCGACGACGCGCTCGGCGGCGCGCTTGCTCGCACCCATCACGCTGGTCGGGTGCACGGCCTTGTCGGTGGAGATCAGCACGAAGCGTTCGGCACCGGCCTCGGCGGCGGCCAGCGCCGCGTGGTAGGTGCCGAGCACGTTGTTGCGCACGCAGCCCCACGCATTGGCGTCGTCTTCCATCAGCGGCACGTGCTTGTACGCGGCGGCGTGGAACACGACCTGCGGGCGCCAGCGCGCACACGCGTCACGCAGCGCGGCGAGATCCTTCACGTCGCCGATCAGTGGCACCAGCGCCAGCGCGGGAAAGCGCCGCGACAGCTCCTGCTCGATCGCGTACAGGTTGTATTCGCCCAGCTCGAACAGCACCAGCCGCGCTGGCCCGAAGCGCGCGATCTGGCGCGTGAGCTCGCTGCCGATGCTGCCGCCGGCGCCGGTCACGAGCACCGTCTTGCCGGCCAGCGTCTCGCGGATGCCGGCCTCGTCGAGCTGCACCGGCTCGCGGCCGAGCAGGTCTTCGGGGCGCACGTCGCGCAGGCGGTCGATCGTGCTTGCGCCTTCGCGCAGCTCCGCTGCCGACGGCACCGTCAGCAGCGGCAGGCCGGTGGCGGCGGCGAGCGCGAAGATCTCGCGCCGGCGCGCGCCGCGCGCGGTCGGGATCGCGAAGATCAGGTGCGTCGCGCCGGCGCGCACCTCGGCGCGCGGGAGTTCGGCCACCGTGCCGCGCACCGGCACGCCGGCGATGCGCGCGCCCTGCTTGGCGGGATCGTCGTCGAGCAGCCCGAGCACGGTCCAGCCCTGGCGGTGGATGCCGGCCAGCAGCAGCCGCGCCGCCTCGCCGGCGCCGATCACGATCGCGCGGCGCTCGCCGCCCGCGCCGGCGATCTGCGCGCGCGCGTGTTCGTAGAGCATGCGGTACGCCAGCCGCACGAGCGCGACACCGACGAGCACGACGAACGGATGCAGCGCCAGCACCGCGCGCGGGACCTGCACCAGCCCCGCGGCGCGCACGACGACGGCGGCGACGACGCCGGCGGCGATGCACGCCAGCGCGATGCGGCGCAGTTCGCCGAAACCGGTGAAGCGCCACATGCCGCGCGGCACGCCGGCGAGCACGAACGCGACGAGGTAGGCGACGACGACGCCGGCGAGCACCCACGCGTCGTAGCCGGCGCGCGCGCTCCACCAGCGCTCGAAGCCGAGACGGAACAGGTAGGTCAGCTGCCACGCGACGACGACGACGGCGCCGTCGACGACGAGCGACAGCGGCTGGCGGTGCGGTCGCAGGCGCGCGAGTGCGCGGTCCAGGCGCGGCCAGAAGCCGTTCGAGGCCTCGCTCATCGCCGCCCCAGCAGGGTCGCCGCGGTGCGCCACAGCACGCGGAGGTCGCTGAAGACCGTCGCGCGACGCGCGTAGTCCAGCGACAGTTCCAGCTTCCTCGGCAGCACCACCTGGACGTACTCGCGCTCGGGGTCGGCGGCGCGAGCCAGCAGTGCGCTCTCGTCGAGGTGGGCGAGCGACACCGGGTCGGTCAGCCCGGGCTTGAGTGCGAGCACGTCGTCGCGCAGCGCGGCCGGGTACTGCGCGACGTAGCGCGGCACCTCGGGGCGCGGGCCGACCAGGCTCATGTCGCCCTTGAGCACGTCGATGAGCTGCGGCAGCTCGTCGAGGCGGTGGCGGCGCAGCCAGCGCCCGGCGCGGGTGATGCGCGCGTCGTCGCCGACCGTCAGCGCCGGCCCGCGCTGCGGCGCGTCGGCGATCATCGTGCGGAACTTGTGGATGCGGAAGGGGCGCCCGCCGCGGCCGACGCGCTCCTGGCGGAACAGCGCCGGGCCCGGCGAGTCGAGCCGCACCCAGGCCGCGATCACGAGCAGCAACGGCGCGAGCAGCACCAGCGCGAGCGACGCGACGACGAAGTCGAGCAGGCGCTTGGCCATCGTCGCGTCATGCGAACCGGTTCAGCGCAGCGTGTCGCGCACTGCGTCGACGACGCGCTCGACGTCGGCGTCGCTCATCGACGGGTAGATCGGCAGGCTCAGCGACCGCTCGTAGGCGTGCTGGCTGACCGGGAACATCGCGTCGGTCAAGCGGTAGCGCGCGCGCCAGTATGGCTGCCGGTGCAGCGGGATGTAGTGCACGCTGCAGCCGATGCCGGCGGCGAACAGGCGCTCGATCAGCGTGTCGCGGCCGATCGGCGCGTCGTCGGCCAGGCGCAGCACGTACAGGTGCCAGGCGTGCGTGTCGCCGGCCCGCGCGTGCGGCGGCGTGATCACCGGCAACCCGGCCAGACCTTCGTCGTACAGCGCCGCGATGCGCGCGCGGCGCTGCTGGAAGGCGTGCGCCTTCGTCAGCTGCACGCGGCCGATCGCGGCGGCGACGTCGGTCAGGTTGTACTTGAAGCCCGGCGCGACGATCTCGTAGTACCAGCTCGGCGCCTTCGCCGTGAAGCGGTCGAACGCGTCGCGGCTGATGCCGTGCAGGCGCATCACCTTCGCGCGCCGGGCCAGCGCCGCGTCGCGGGTGACGAGCATGCCGCCTTCGCCGGTGGTGATCGTCTTGTTGGCGTAGAAGCTGAACACGGTGGCGTCGCTGGCCAGCGTGCCGACCAGTGCGCCGTCGCGCGTGGTGGGCAGCGCGTGCGCGGCGTCCTCGACCACCTTCAGGCCGTGGCGGCGCGCGATCGCCAGCAGCGCCGGCATGTGGGCGGCCAGCCCGCCGAAGTGCACCGGCACGATCGCCTTCGTGCGCGGGCCGATGGCGGCCTCGACGGCGGCGGGGTCGATGTTCAACGTCGCGGCGTCGATGTCGGCCAGCTTCACGTCGGCACCCAGGTAGCGCGCGACCTCGGCGGTGGCGGTGAACGTGTGCGTGGTGGTGACGACCTCGTCGCCCGCGCCGACGCCGACGGCTTCGAGCGCGAGGTGCAGGCCCGCGGTGGCGGAGTTGACGGCCACGGCGTGCAGGCCGGTGTCGCCGAGGAACGCGGCGAACTCGGCCTCGAAGCGCTGCGCCTGCGGCCCTGTCGTGAGCCACCCCGAGCGCAGCGTCTCGACGACGGCGGCGATCTCGTCGTCGCCGATCTCCGGGCGCGCGAACGGCAGGAAGGGCAGGGCGGGTGGCGTCACGCTCGCCGCGCGCTCACAGGTCGCTCACGCTCTTGCCGAGCGCGGCGCGGCCGATCGCGTGGTACTCGATGCCGAAGCCGGCCGCCAGCGCGGGGTCGAACAGGTTGCGCCCGTCGAACACGACGGGCTGCTTGAGCGCCGCGCGCATCGCGTCGAAGTCGGGGCTGCGGAACTCCTTCCACTCCGTGATGATGACCAGCGCGTCGGCGCCGGCCAGCGCGGCCGCGGCGCTGTCGGCGTAGGCGAGGCCGGCGACGTCGCCGAACACGCGCCTGGCCTCGGCGATCGCGACCGGGTCGTAGGCGACGACGCGCGCGCCGCGCTCGAGCAGCTCGGCCACCACGATGCGGCTGGGCGCCTCGCGCATGTCGTCGGTGCCGGGCTTGAACGCCAGTCCCCACAGCGCGAAGGTGCGTCCGTCGAGCTTCTCGCCGAAGCGCGCGACGACCTTGCCCACCAACACGTGCTTCTGCCGCTCGTTGGCGCGCTCCACCGCGTCGAGCACCCACAGCGACTGGCCGTGGTCGGCGGCGGTCTTCAGCAGCGCCTTGACGTCCTTCGGGAAGCACGAGCCGCCGTAGCCGGCGCCGGCGTAGAGGAACTGGTGACCGATGCGCGGGTCGCTGCCGATGCCCTGGCGCACGCGCTCGATGTCGGCGCCGAGCTTCTCGGCCAGCAGCGCGAGCTCGTTCATGAAGCTGATGCGCGTGGCCAGCATCGCGTTGGCGGCGTACTTGGTGAACTCGGCGCTGCGGATGTCCATGACCAGCAGGCGGTCGCGGCTGCGCACGAACGGCGCGTACAGCGAGCGCATCAGCAGCACGGCACGCTCGTCGTCGGCGCCGACGACGACGCGGTCGGGACGCATGAAGTCCTCGACCGCGGCGCCTTCCTTCAGGAACTCGGGGTTGCTGACGACCGAGAAGTCGACCTGCACGTCGCGCAGCGCGAGCTCCTCGGCGATCGCGGCGCGCACCTTGTCGGCCGTGCCGACCGGCACCGTGCTCTTGTCGACGACGACCTTGTAGTCGGTCATGCGCCGGCCGATCTGGCGCGCCGCCTCGACGACGTAGCGCAGGTCGGCCGAGCCGTCCTCGTCGGGCGGCGTGCCCACCGCGATGAACTGCAGCGTGCCGTGCTGCACGCCGCGGTCGACGTCGGTCGTGAACTCGAGCCGCCCGGCGTGCACGTTGCGCTGCACGACCTCGAGCAGGCCCGGCTCGTGGATCGGCAGCCCGCCCTCGTGGAGGATGCGGATCTTGCGCTCGTCGACGTCGACGCACAGCACGTGGTTGCCCATCTCGGCCAGGCAGGCGCCGGTGACCAGCCCGACATAGCCCGTGCCGACGATCGTGACCTTCATCTCTCGAATCCCTTCAGTGAGCGAGAACGCGCGGCGCGCGGCCCCGAGGCGGGGTCAGCGCGGCTTGCCGATCCACGCGAGGGCGTGGGTGCGCAGCAGGGGCAAGGCATTGAATGCGGGGTACAGCGCGGGGTGGCCGCGGCAGACGGCGCGCGCCAGCGGGGGCGCCAGCGTCACGCGCCAGGTGCGGATTGTGCCTTGCGGGAAGAGCGCCCGGATGCGTGCCGCCGGCACGCCGCGCACGTCGGGGTTGCGCGGGTTGTCGCGCGTGAAGTCGTGCCACCAGACGCCGCCGCCGGGCCTGACCCAGCGCCACATCGCGTCGGCCAGCCGCTGCTGGAACGCGTCGTCGAGCAGCGACGAGAACACCGTCGATTGCAGCACCAGGTCCTGGCTGGCCGGCGCGATCGGCGCGTCGCAGGCGTCGCCGAGCCACAGCGTGACGGTGGCGGGCAGGCGCGCGCGCGCGGCGGCGTGGCGCTCGGGCAGCAGTTCCAGCCCGGTCAGGTGCGCGGGCGCGAAGCCCAGGCGCAGCAGGTCGAGCAGCTGGGCGCCGCTGCCGCAGCCGACGTCGGTCGCGCGGCGCGCGTCGAGGTCGCGCCAGCCGAGCGTGGCCAGCCAGCGCAGGAACACGCGTTCGCGCTCGAGCCGCGACTGCCACACGTCGGGCTGCAGCGGGTGGTAGCGCGGGTCGTCGCGGTCACGGCGCGCGTAGCGCTCGCGCACGGCGTCGGTCTCGTCGGGGGCGTCGTCGGACGGGCTCATCGGGTCAGGCGGGCGAAGCGCTCGCGCCCGCGTCCGTGGCGCCAGGCGTCCCAGGCACCGAGCAGCGAGCCGGCGCCGTAGGCGAGCTGCTGCGTTGCGATCACGACGGGCAGCCGTGGCAGCAGCGTCCACGACGAGCGCGCGGCGGCGTCGATGGCCCCTGCGAGCACCGCCACCGCATAGGCCGCCGCCAGTGCGGCGAGCGGCATCACCCCGAGGCCGAGCAGCGCCGCCACCGCCGCTGCGGCGAGCGCCGCGACGAAGGCGCCGGGCAGCAGGTGCCGCGGCGACGCCGGCTGGCCGTGCTTGCGCATCACGAAGGGCTTCCAGTAGCCGTACTGCAGCCACTGGCGCGCGAACGCGGCAAGCGACTCGCGCGGGTGGTAGCTGCTGCGGATCGCCGGGCTCTGCCACACGCGGCCGCCGCCGCGCACGATGCGCAGGTTGTGCTCGTCGTCCTGGTTGCGCACCAGCGCCTCGTCGAAGCCGCCGAAGCGCTCGAACGTGGCGCGCGGCCAGCAGCCGAGGTAGACGGTGTCGACCGGCCCCTCGTACGTCGTCGAGCGCGAGCGCGCCCCGCCGGCGGCCCAGCGCGACTGGAACGCGGCGGCGATCGCGCGGCCCCAGGGCCCGGTGCCTTCGGCGCGCCACGGGCCGCCGACGTTGTCGGCGCCGGTGCGCGCGAGCGCGGCGAGGCACTGCGCGACGTAGTCGTCGGCGTAGGTGGTGTGCACGTCCATGCGCACGACGACGTCGCCGTGCGCGGCGGCCAGCGCGCGGTTCAGGCCGGCGGCGACGATCCTGTGCGGGTTGTCGATCACCGCGAGGCGCGGCTCGCGTGCCGCGAGCGCGGCCAGCCGCTCGCGGGTGCCGTCGTCGCTGGCGCCGTCGGCGACGATCAGCTCGAGCATCACGTCCGCGGGCAGCCGCTGCGCGAGCGCCGACGCGACGAAGGCGTCGACGTGCGCCGCCTCGTTGCGGCAGGGCACGACGATGCTGACGCGGCGCGTGGCCGTCATGGCCCGCGCCCCAGCAGCTGCAGGTACAGCGCCCACATGCGGTCCATCTGCGCGCGGCGCGACGCGCGCGCGAGCGCGACGCCGCGGTTGTGTGCGCCCATCGCGGCGCAGCGCGCGCGGTCGCGCAGCAGCGCG
>JBBION010000016.1:0-21685 GCA_037443345.1 Rubrivivax sp.
CGACGCGCCACGCTTGTCCGATCGCACCGCACGCGACATGCTGCGACCCATGACGCGACCCGGGTCTGCACCGTCGGCGGTGCGGCGCGACGCCCTGCGCACGTTCGTCGCGACCACGCTCGCGACGGTGCTGCTGGGCGGCTGCGCGGCGTTCGCGCCGCCGCCGATCTCGCCCGGGCAGGCCGAGGCCGACGTCGTGCGCGCCCTCGGGCCGGTGACGAACCGCTACCCGCTGCCCGACGGCACGACGCGCGTCGAGATCGCGCGCGGCCCGTACGGGCGCGAGACCTACATGCTCGATGTCGACGCGGGCGGGCGCGTGCTGCGCGGCGAGCAGGTGCTCGACGAGCGGCGCTTCGCCGAGATCGTCGACGGCATGACCGAGGCCGAGGTGTTGCGCCGCATCCGCCGCCCGGCCGAGCGTCAGGCGGTGGGCTTCGTCGGGCGCGTCGTGTGGTCGTGGCGCTACGAGAACAATTGGTGCCTGTGGTTTCGCGTCACGTTCGGCCCCGACGGCCGCACGATCGGCGGTGGCGGCTACCTGCCCGACCCGCTGTGCGAGCCGATGTTCGAGCGGTTCTGACCCGTTCTTGCGATGACACTCACCGTCTACGGCATTCCCCACTGCGACACCGTCAAGCGCGCCCGCGCGTGGCTCGCGGCGCGCGGCGTCGAAGCCGCGTTCCATGACTTCAAGAAGGCCGGCGTGCCGCCCGAGGCGCTCGACGCGTGGCTCGCCGCCCTCGGCTGGGAGCGTCTGCTCAACCGTCAGGGCACGACCTGGCGCAAGCTCGACGACGCCACCAAGGCCGCCGTCACCGACGCCGCATCGGCGCGCGCGCTGATGCTCGCGCAGCCCAGCGTGATCCGCCGGCCGGTGGTGCGCTGGGGCGACGGGGCGCTGACGGTGGGCTTCGACCCCGACGACTGGGCGCGATGGCTGTAGCCGCGCGGCTCAGCGCACGCGCACCGGCAGCCGCCGGAAGCCACGGAAGCGCACGCGCGCATCGCGCTCGGGCGTCGCGGCCAGGTCCAGCCGCGGAAAGCGCGCGGCCAGCCGGCCGATCGCGACGCGCGCCTCGAGCCGCGCCACGTTCATCCCGGCGCAGGCGTGTGCGCCGTGGCCGAACGCGAGGTGCGGGTTCGGCTTGCGCGCGATGTCGAGCCGGTCGGGGTCGGCGAACACGGCCGGGTCGCGGTTGGCCGCGCCGATGGCCAGCGTGACGAAGGCGCCGGCCGGCACGGTGCGGTCGGCGAGCTCGATCGGCGCCGTCGCGAGACGGTTGTTGAGCTGCAGCGGGCTTTCGTAGCGCAGCAGCTCCTCGACGGCGGTCGTGATCAGATCGGGTTCGGTCGCGAGCCGCTGCCACTGGTCGCGGTGCGCGAGCAGCGCGTGCGCGCCGTTGCCGATCAGGTTCGTCGTCGTCTCGTGGCCGGCGTTGAGCAGGAAGATGCACTGGTGCAGCAGCTCGGCGTCGCTCAGCGGCTCGCCGTCGCCGACGATCAGCCGCGTCAGCACGTCGACGTCGGGGTCGCCGGGGCGGCGACGGCGCTCGGCGACCAGCGCTTGCAGGTAGGCCTTGAAGTCGGCGACCGCCGCGTGGCCGCGCGCGAGCACGTCGGCCGAGGGCGCCGGCTCGAGCGCCGACAGGATCGCGAGCGACCAGTCGCGCAGCGGGCCGCGCTCGCCGGCCGGCACGTCGAGCAGGTTGCCGATCACGTCCACCGGGATGCGTGCGGCGAAGTCGTCGATCAGGTCGGGCGCGCTCAGGTCGGCCAGGCGGTCGAGCAGCGCGTCGACGAGCGCGACCAGCCCGGGCTCCATGCGCGCGAGCGCGCGCGGGTTCAGCGCGGTGACGATGGGCCGGCGCACGCGCGTGTGCAGCGGCGGGTCGTTGAAGACGAGGCTGGTCGTGTGGTGCTCGTACAGCGGCGTGCCGGCGCCGAACTTGGGGGCGAACTCGCGCCGCTTGTCGGAGCTCGCCGCCGGGTGGCGGTAGACGGCGGCGACGTCGTCGTAGCGCGTCAGCAGGAACGACCCGGGCGCGAGTTCGTGCACCGGGTCGTGCGCGCGCAGCGCGGCGTAGACGGGGTAGGGATCGTCGACGAAGCCCGGCGGCGGGTTCGTCAGCGTGAAGCGCGCGGCGAGCGCGCGGGCGGCGTCGGCATCCACGCCGGCAGTGTGCGCGGCGCGGCGCGGCTTGCCCAGCGGGCTTGCCCGGGCAGGGTGGCGCTCAGCGAAAAGGGCGTGGCGCTCGCGCGCCACGCCCCGGGTGCCGTTGCGCCGCCGATCAGGCCGCGAGCAGCTGCCGCAGCACGAAGGGCAGGATGCCGCCGTGCTTGTAGTAGTCGACCTCGATCGCGGTGTCGATGCGCAGCGTCACCGTCACCTCGCGCTTCGAGCCGTCGGGCTTCGTGATCACGAGCTTGGCGTCGCTCTGCGGCTTGATCTCGCTGCCGAGCACGACGTCGACGACTTCGTCGCCCTTCAGCCCCAAGCTCTCCCACGAGTCACCGGCCTTGAACTGCAGCGGCAGCACGCCCATGCCGATCAGGTTGCTGCGGTGGATGCGCTCGAAGCTCTTGGCCGCCACGGCCTTGATGCCCAGCAGCTGCGTGCCCTTGGCGGCCCAGTCGCGGCTCGAGCCGGTGCCGTACTCCTCTCCGGCGAAGATCACGGTGGGCACGCCGGCGGCCATGTACTTCATCGCGGCGTCGTAGATGAACATCTTCTCGCCGCCCGGTTGGAACAGCGTCACGCCGCCTTCCTCGCGCGAGCCGTCGGCCTGCGGCGGAATCATCAGGTTCTTGATGCGCACGTTGGCGAAGGTGCCGCGCATCATCACCTCGTGGTTGCCGCGCCGCGACCCGTAGCTGTTGAAGTCGGCCTTGGCGACGCCGTTGGCGATCAGGTACTGGCCGCCGGGCGACTTCTCCTTGATCGAGCCGGCCGGCGAGATGTGGTCGGTGGTGATCGAGTCGCCGAACAGCGCCATGATGCGCGCGCCCTTGACGCCCGACTCGAGCGCCTTGGGCAGCATCTCGAAGCCCTCGAAGAACGGCGGCTGCGCGATGTAGGTGCTCTTGGGCCACGTGTAGACCTGGCCCTTGACGCCCTTGATCTGCTCCCACAGCTTGCCCGGCTTGGCGTGCACCTTGCCGTAGTTCTCCTTGAACGCCTTGGCGTCCATCGCGTACTTCATCAGCTGGTAGACCTCGTCGCTGCTGGGCCAGATGTCGCCGAGGTAGACCGGCTTGCCGCCCTTGCCGGTGCCCACCGGCTCGGTCATCAGGTCCTTCGTGACGTTGCCGGCGATCGCGTAGGCCACCACCAGAGGCGGGCTGGCGAGGAAGTTGGCCTTCAGGTTCGGGTGGATGCGGGCCTCGAAGTTGCGGTTGCCCGACAGCACCGCGGCGCACACCAGGTCGTTCTTCGTGATGACGTCGTTGATCTCGGGCGTGAGGTCGCCGGCATTGCCGATGCACGTCGTGCAGCCGTAGGCCGCCACCGCGAAGCCGAGCTTCTCGAGGTACGGCAGCAGGCCCGCCTTGGTCAGGTACTCGGTGACGATGCGCGAGCCGGGCGCGAGCGAGGTCTTGACGTGCGGCCTGACCTTCAGCCCCGCCTCGACCGCCTTCTTCGCCAGCAGGCCCGCGGCGAGCAGCACGCCGGGGTTGCTGGTGTTCGTGCAGCTCGTGATCGCGGCGATCAGCACGTCGCCGTTGCGGATCTCGAGGCCACCGTCGGTGTTGAACGTCTGGCCGAGCTTGTCGGCCGGCTGGTTGAAGCCGTTCTCGGCCACCGGCTTGCTGAACAGCTCGCCGAACTTGCTCGACAGGTGCGTGATCTCGATGCGGTCCTGCGGGCGCTTCGGGCCGGCCAGGCTCGGCGCGACGGTCGACAGGTCGAGCCTGACGACGCTGGTGTAGTCGATCTCGCCGGCCTTCGGGATGCCGAACAGCTTCTGCGCCTTGAAGTAGGCCTCGAAGGCCTCGATCTCGGCCTTGGTGCGGCCGGTGCCCCTGAAGTACTCGACGGTCTTGCCGTCGACCGGGAAGAAGCCCATCGTCGCGCCGTACTCGGGCGCCATGTTGGCGATCGTCGCGCGGTCGGGCAGCGCCAGGCTCTCGGTGCCGGGGCCGAAGAACTCGACGAACTTGCCCACCACCTTGTGCTTGCGCAGGATCTCGGTGACGGTGAGCACGAGGTCGGTGGCCGTCACGCCCTCGCGCAGCTGGCCGGTGAGCTCGAAGCCGACGACGTCGGGCGTCAGGAAGTACACCGGCTGGCCGAGCATGCCGGCCTCGGCCTCGATGCCGCCGACGCCCCATCCGACGACGCCGATGCCGTTGATCATCGTCGTGTGGCTGTCGGTGCCCACCAGCGTGTCGGGGTAGTGGACCTTGTCCTTGCGCTTGTGCACGCCGCGCGCGAGGTACTCGAGGTTGACCTGGTGCACGATGCCGAAGCCCGGCGGCACGACGCCGAAGGTGTCGAACGCCTGCATGCCCCACTTCATGAACTCGTAGCGCTCGCGGTTGCGCTCGAACTCGAGCTTCATGTTCAGGTCGAGCGCCTTCTTGTTGCCGTAGTGGTCGATCATCACCGAGTGGTCGACGACGAGGTCGACCGGCACGAGCGGCTCGATCGTCTTCGGGTTCTTGCCCATCTTGTCGGCGACGTTGCGCATCGCCGCCAGGTCGGCCAGCAGCGGCACGCCGGTGAAGTCCTGCAGCACGACGCGCGCGACGACGAACGGGATCTCGTCGGTGCGCGGCGCGTTGGGCTTCCACTTGGCGAGCTGCTCGACGTGCTCCTTCGTGACCTTCTTGCCGTCGCAGTTGCGCAGCACGCTCTCGAGCACGATGCGGATCGACACCGGCAGCCGGTTGACGTTGGGGTAGATCTTGGCCAGCGCGGGCAGCGAGTACAGCAGCCCTTCCTTGCCGGAAGCGGTCTTGAACGACTTCAGCGTCTTGGAGAAGGCGTGGGCGGGGGCGAGCATGGGTCGGTCCTCTCGGGGTCGCAGGGGTTGCGGTGCGGGAAGGGGTGGGGCGGTGGAGCCGGGGGATGGTCGGTCACGCACCTTGCGGCACGATGACTTTCAGGCCCTTGAAGTAGTCGCGGAAGAAGCCGGCGTCGCGCGTGATCAGGCCGCTGCACTGCAGCAGCGCGTGCGCGCCGATCAGGAAGTCGGGCACGGTGCGCGGCCCGGCCGCCGGCAACCCGGCGGCCTTGCGGCGCTCCTTGTAGCGGCGCTGCATCTCGCCGGCGCGCACGGCCGCGCGCGCCTCGATCGGCGAGAACGTGATGCCGGCCTGCTCGAGCGTGTCGAGCAGCTCGGCGCCGTAGCCGAGGCCGCTGACGACTTCGCTGACCACGACGTCGCAGACGACGACGGGCCCGCGCGCCAGCGCGTCGCGCAGGCTCTCCTCGGCCGACTCGGCGCGCGCGTCGCCGCCGAGCAGGTCGATCAGCACCGGGGAGTCGACGGCGATCATCAGGCGTCGGCCGGGTCGCCGGGGGCGCGGCCGCGCAGTTCGCGCATCACGTCGTCGGTGGTGACGCCCGCGGGCAGCTTGAAGCGCCCGCGCAGGCGCGACAGCGCGTCGTCGACCTCCTTGCGCAGCACGATGCGGCTGCCGTCGAGCTCGACCTTGAGCTTGGTGCCCTTGGTCAGGCCGAGCGCGTCGCGCACGGCCTTGGGCAGCGTGATCTGTCCGCGTTCGGCGACGGTGGCTTCCATGGCAAGGGCGTCGAAGTATGGATGCAGTATACATACCGAACCCTGCAGATCTCGGGAAAACCCGCGGCGCGGCGGGGCTCGGCGGACATGAAAAAGCCGCCCGTAGGCGGCTCGAGGGGAGGGCGCGCGCGCCGCTCGGCGGCAGCGCGTCACGGCGTCACTTCTTCAGCGCCATGTACTCGCTGACGACCTTCCAGCGCGCGTCCTGCAGCTGCGACAGCCGCGTCGCGTTGCTGCCCAGGCGCTTGGTCGGGCTGAACGTCATCTCGGCGCTGCCGAAGATGTCGGGCGGGATCGTCATCGAGTCCATCGCCTTGATGAAGCTGTCGGTCGTCAGGTTCGGCCCCGCCTTGGTCGCGGCGCGGATGAAGGCGTCGACCGCCGTGTAGCCGTAGACCGAGAACACCGTCGGGTCCTCGTTGAACTTGGTCTTGTACTTGGTGGCCCAGAAGCTGATCTCGCGCGACGTGTCGTCGAGGTACGGGTTCTGCACCGTCATCGTCGCGTACAGCCCGTCCATCGCCTTGCCGCCGAGCTTGTGGATCAGGTCGGTGTAGGCCGCGCTCGAGCCGAGGAAGGTCGGGTTGAAGCCCGTCTTGCGCGCCTCGGCGATGGCGCCGATCGTCTCGCGGATGATGGTGCCGAGCACGACGAAGTCGCAGCCGGCGGCCTTCATGCGCGCGACCTGGCTCGAGAAGTCGGTCGCGCCGCGCTTGTACGACGTCTTCTCGGCCAGCTCGACGCCGATTGTCTTCAGTCCGTCCTCGGCGCCGCGCATCACCTCCAGGCCGAACTCGTCGTCCTGGTACATCGTGCAGGCCTTGGTCGCGTTGCGCTGCCTGTAGAGCATCGGTGCGGCGATCACCATCTGGTCGTAGTACGGCGCCGCGAACGAGTACTTCAGGCGGTGGAACGGGTCGTACATCTGCCGCGCCGCGGTGACCGGGAAGAAGTTGATCACGTTGCGCTCGAACTGCACCGGCATCGCCGCCATGTTCTGCGCCGTGCCGATGTGGCCGACGACGGCGAACACCTTGTCCTGGTTGACGAGCTTCTGCGCCGCGAGCACGGCCTTGCGCGGGTCGTAGGCCGAGTCCTCGACCACCAGGCGCAGCTTGCGCCCGCCGACGCCGCCCTGCTCGTTGGCCTCGTCGACGCGCAGCATCATGCCCAGGCGCACCTGCTTGCCGAAGCCGGCGATCGGTCCCGACAGGTCCTGGATCGAGCCGATGACGATCTCGTTCTTGCTGACGCCCTGCGTGGCCTGCGCCAGGGCCAGCGGCGCGGCGAAGGCCAGCGCCAGGACGGTGAGGGTGTGTTTCATGCGTCGTCTCCTTGAGTGCCGCTAGCCGCGGGCGTTGCCGTACATCGACTCGATCAGCGGGGCGTACTTCTGCTGCACGAACCGCCGTTTGAGCTTCATCGTCGGGGTCAGTTCCTCATCCTCGGCGGTGAGCTGGGTCTCGATCAGGCGGAACGCCTTGATCTGCTCGACCCGCGCGAACCTGGCATTCACCTTGTCGATCTCGCGCTGGATCAGCTCCTGCACCTCGCGCGCTCGCGTCAGGCTGGCATAGTTCGAGAACGGCACGTCGTGGTCCTGCGCGTACTTCTCGACGTTTTCCTGGTCGATCATGATCAGCACCGTCAGGAACGGTCGCTTGTCGCCGATCACCACCGCGTCGGTGACGTACGGCGAGAACTTCAGCTCGTTCTCGATCTCGCTCGGGGTGATGTTCTTGCCCCCGGCCGTGATGATGATGTCCTTCATCCGGTCGGTGATGCGGAAGAACCCTTCGTCGTCGACGGTGCCGACGTCGCCCGTGTGCAGCCAGCCCTCGGCGTCGATCGTCTCGGCCGTCTTCTCGGGCTGGTTCAGGTAGCCCATGAAGACGTTGGGACCGCGGATCAGCAGCTCGCCGGTCGCCGGGTCGACCCGGACCTCGTTGTAGCTGCACGCCGGGCCGATCGAGCCGGGCTTGATCTTCGCCGCCGGCATGCCGGTGGATGCGCCGCCGGACTCGGTCTGGCCCCAGACCTCGAGCATCGGCACGCCCAGCGCCAGGTACCAGCGCACCAGTTCGGGCGAGATCGGCGCCGCGCCGGTGACGAGGAAGCGCGAGCGGTGGATGCCGATCAGCTTGCGCACGTTGTCGAGCACGAGCAGCCGCGCCAGCCGGAACTGCAGCTTCAGCGAGCCCGGCACCGGCTGGCCGGCCAGCACCCTTTCGGCGATGCGCCGGCCCACGCCGATGCCCCACGCGTAGGCCGCCTGCTGCAGCTGGCTGGACTCCGACAGCGCGATCGTCACCGCCGAGTAGAACTTCTCCCACACGCGCGGCACCGCGACGAACACGGTCGGCGCGATCTCGCGCACGTTCTCCGGCACCGTGTCCGGGTTCTCGACGAAGTTCAGCTTCGCCCCGGTGTACATCGCGAAGTACTCGCCGCCCAGCCGCTCGGCGACGTGGCACAGCGGCAGGAAGCACATGCGCTCGTCGGTGTCGTCGCCCGAGATCAGCGTGTTGTAGCCGCGCGTCGTGTAGATCAGGCCCTGGTGGCTGTGCATCGCCCCCTTGGGCTTGCCGGTGGTGCCCGAGGTGTAGATCAGGATCGCCAGGTCCTCGGGCCGGCGGCTCCCGACCCGCGCGTCGAACAGCCCCGGGTGCGCGCGGTCGTGCTCGCGCCCCATGCTGCGCAGCACGTCGAAGCCGACGACCATCGGGTCCTCGAAGCGGTGCAGGCCCTCCATGTCGAAGACGACGATCTTCTTCAGCCGCGGCAGCCGCTCGCGCACCTCGAGCGCCTTGTCGAGCTGCTCCTCGTCCTCGACGAACAGCACCGTCGTGCTCGAGTCCTCGCACAGGTACTGCACCTGCGACGGCGAGTCGGTCGGGTAGATGCCGTTCGAGACGCCGCCGGCACTGAGGATGCCGAGGTCGGCCAGCACCCACTCGACGACGGTGTTCGACAGGATCGACGCGGTGTCGCCCGGCTCGAAGCCCAGCGCCGCCAGCCCCATCGCGACCTCGCGCACCGCGGTCGCGGTGTCGTTCCAGGTCCACGCGCGCCACAGGCCCAGGTGCTTCTCGCGCAGCCAGACCTGGTCGCCACGCGCCTTCACCGCGTTCCAGAAGACCTCGGGAATCGTCTTGCCGGGCACGACGACGTCGGTGCGCGGCTGGATGTGGCTCAGGTCCCACAGGTTGCTCATGCGCTCACCGCCACGTCTTCTTCTTCTTCCAGCGCCGCTCGCCGCGCGCGCCGGCTTCCTTCATGCCCAGGTAGAACTCCTTGATGTCCTCCTTCTCGCGCAGGCGCTCGCAGGTGTCCTCCATCACGATGCGGCCGTTCTCGAGCACGTAGCCGTAGTCGGCGGCGTTGAGCGCCATGTTGGCGTTCTGCTCGACGAGCAGCATCGTCGTGCCGCGCTCGCGGTTGATGCGCACGACGATCTCGAAGATCTCCTTCGTCAGCTTCGGGCTCAGGCCCAGGCTCGGCTCGTCGAGCAGGATCAGCTCGGGCGCCGCCATCAGCGCGCGGCTGATCGCGAGCATCTGCTGCTGGCCGCCCGACAGCAGCCCGGCGTCCTGCTTCTCGCGCTCCTTGAGGATCGGAAAGTAGCGGTACACCGACGCCATGTCGCGCGCCACGGCGTCGCGGTCGGTGCGCGTGTAGGCGCCCATCAGCAGGTTGTCGTGCACCGACAGCAGCGGGAACACCTCCCGACCCTCGGGCACGTGCACGAGGCCCTGCTGCACGATGAAGGCCGGGTCCTGCGCCGTGATGTTCGCGCCCTTGAACTCGACGCTGCCCTTGCGCGGGTCGATGATGCCGCTGATCGTCTTCAGGATTGTCGTCTTGCCCGCGCCGTTGCTGCCGAGCACGGTAGCGATCTGGCCGCGCTCGACCTTCAGGCTGACGCCGCGGATCGCCTTGATCGGCCCGTAGGCGCTCTCGACGTTGCTGAGCTTGAGGATGACCTCGGCCATCAGGTCCTCCTGCGCAGCGACGTCGCGTCGTCGGCGGTGCCGAGGTAGGCCTCGACGACGCCCGGGTGCGACTGCACCTCGGCCGGCGTGCCGAGCGCGAGCACCTCGCCCTGGTTCATCGCCAGCACGCGGTCCGACACGCGCGAGACCAGGCTCATGTCGTGCTCGACCATCAGCACCGTGATGCCGAGGTCGGCGACGATGTCCTGGATCCAGAACGCCATGTCGCCCGTCTCCTCGACGTTCAGGCCCGACGACGGCTCGTCGAGCAGCAGCAGCTTCGGGCCGGTGGCCAGTGCGCGCGCGAGCTCGACGACCTTGCGCACGCCGTACGGCAGCCCGGCGACCATGGTGTCTCGGTAGTGCTGCAGGTCGAGGAAGTCGATCACCTCCTCGACCTTCTCGCGCGTGGCGCGCTCGGCGGCGCGCACCTTGGGCAGGAACAGCATCTCGCTCCACAGCCCGCTGCTGCGGTGCACGTGACGGCCGATCAGCAGGTTCTGCAGCACCGTCGCGTGCTCGAACAGCTCGATGTTCTGGAACGTGCGCGCGATGCCCAGCGGCGCGATCTTGTGCGGCGGCACCGACAGCAGGTCCTGCCCTTCGAACGCGATCGAGCCGGCGGTGGGCGTGTAGATGCGGCTGATCAGGTTGAACACCGTCGTCTTGCCGGCGCCGTTGGGCCCGATCAGCGTGAACACCTCGCCGCGGCGCACGTCGAAGCTGACGTCGTTGACCGCCAGCACGCCGCCGAAGCGCACCTGCAGGCTTTTCGCCGAGAGGAGGACGTCTTGCATGGGTCGGTCAGTGCGCCAACCCGGCGGGTTGGACGTGACACCGCAGCGCACCCGCCCAGTCAAGCGGGCGCCGCGGAGCCGGCTTCGCCGGTCCGCTGGCGTCGCCCCCCCGGGGGGGAGGCGCCAGAGTCGCTTCGAGGGGGATCATCTCAGTCGATCCGATTTCTGGAACGCCTTCTGCCGCCTGAACAGACCCTTGCGGTAGAAGGGGAAGAGCTGGAACCAGGTGCGGATCTTCAGCCACCGGCCGTACAGCCCCATCGGCTCGAACAGCACGAACGCGATCAGCACCGCGCCGTAGATCACGGCCTTCAGGCCCGGTGCCTGCGCGATCGCCTCGGGCAGCACGTCCTTGAGCGCGCTGATGGCCTGCGGCATGCCGATCAGGAAGATCGCGCCGAGGAAGGCACCGTGCACGCTGCCGAGCCCGCCGATGACGACCATCAGCAGCAGGTCGATCGACTGGATGATGTTGAACTGGTCCGGGCTCAGGAAGCGGATCATGTGCGCGTACAGCGCGCCGCCGATGCCCGCCAGCGCGGCGCTGATCGCGAAGCTCAGCGTCTTGTAGTACGCGAGGTGGATGCCCATGCTCTGCGCCGAGATCTCGCTGTCGCGGATCGCCACGAAGGCCCGCCCCGTGGGGCTGCGCAGCAGGTTGAGCACCGCCAGCGTGCACGCCACCGTGATGACCAGGCACAGGAAGTAGAACTTCTCGCCGCTGTCGGCGACCCAGCCGAACATCCGCGGCTGGCCGACCATCAGCCCGGCGTTGCCGCCCGTGACGCTCTCCCAGCGCGCGAGCACCTCCTCGACGATGAAGCCGAACGCCAGCGTCGCGATGCCGAGGTAGATGCCCTTGACGCGCAGCGCCGGCAGCCCGACGACGGCGCCGACGATCGCCGACAGGCCGGCCGCTGCCGCCAGCGACAGCGGGAACGGCCAGCCCTGCGCCGCGAGCACCGCCTGCGTGTACGCGCCGACGCCGAGGAACGCGGCGTGGCCGATCGAGAACAGCCCGGTGAAGCCGGCGAGCAGCATCAGCCCGAGGCCGACGACGCCGTAGATCAGGATGAAGGTCAGCTGCGCCAGGCCGTAGGCCTCGAGCCACCACGGCGCCGTCACGAGCGCGGCGAGCAGCAGGCCGTACCAGAACTTGTGCCCGCCGTGCTTGGCCAGGCGGATGTCCTGGTCGTAGGTGGTCTTGAAGATGAAGCGCATCGCGTGGCCTCAAAGCGCGCAGGCAAGCAGGCCAACGCGGCCGCCAAGCGGCCGCCGCGGATCCGGCTTCGCCGGTCCGCTGGCGGTGCCCCCCCGGGGGGGAGGCGCCGAAGGCGCTTCGGGGGGGGTCATACCTTCTTCCGCAGGTTCTCGCCGAACAGGCCGTTCGGCTTGATCATCAGCATCACGAGCACGACGACGTAGGCGGCGACGTCCTTGAACCCCTCGGGCAGGTAGAAGCCGGCCATCGACTCGACGACGCCGATGATCAGCCCGCCGACGATCGCCCCGGGCAGGCTGCCGAAGCCGCCGACGACGGCCGCCGGGAACGCCTTCAGCCCGATGAAGCCCATGTTGGCGTGCACGAACGTGATCGGCGCCAGCAGCAGACCGGCCACCGCGGCCACCGTGGCCGCCAGCGCCCACACGACGCCGTTGAGCTTCTTGACCGGGATGCCCATGTAATAGGCGGCGAGCTGGTTCTGCGACGCCGCCTGCATCGCGATGCCGACCTTGCTGCGGCTGAACAGCAGGTACAGCACCAGGCACAGCAGCGCGGTCACGGCGATCACGACGAGCTGCTCGACGGCGAGCACGACGCCGCCGACCGGCACGACGGCGTCCTTGTACGGCACGGGCAGCGTGTGCGTGTCGGTGCCGATGCCCGGAATCATCGTGATCGCGCCGCGCGCGACGTAGCCGATGCCGATCGTCAGCATCACGATCGAAAACGTCGGCTGGCCGAGGATCGGGCGGATCACGACGCGCTCGATCGCGAAGCCGAACAGCGCCATCGCCGCGATCACGGCCGGCACCGTGATCCAGAACGGGAATCCCAGCACCGTCAGCGACGCCAGCCCGAGGAAGGCGCCGAGCATCATCAGGTCGCCCTGCGCGAAGCTCACCGCCTCCGTGGCCTTGTAGATGAGCACGAAGCCCAGCGCGATCAGGCCGTAGATGCAGCCTTGCGCGATGCCACTGACCAGAACCTGCAGAACCTGCAAGACACGCCTCGAAAGACCGATCGACAATGCCGCCAGACAAACCGCGCATTTGTAGCGAAAGGCCAGCGCCTTCCGTGCGCGAGGAAACCCGCAAGCACGCCCGAGGAGGTGTCACGATGGAGACAGTCGGCGTCGCGCGCGACGGCCCGGTGTGGACCGTCACGCTGCAGCGGCCCGCCGCGCGCAACGCGGTCGACGGCCCCACGGCGCGTGCGCTCGCGGCGGCATTCCGCGCGTTCGACGCCGATGCCGGCGCGCGCGTCGCCGTGCTGACGGGCGCCGGCGGCAGCTTCTGTGCCGGTGCCGACCTGAAGGCGGTCGCCGAAGGCGGCGCTCGCATGAACCCGCTCGAGGACGACCTCGACGCCGACGGCCCGATGGGCCCGACCCGGCTGGTACTGACCAAGCCGGTGATCGCCGCGGTCAGTGGCCCCGCGGTGGCCGGGGGCTTCGAGCTGGCGCTGTGGTGCGACCTGCGCGTCGTCGACGACAGCGCCGTGTTCGGCGTGTTCTGCCGCCGCTGGGGCGTGCCGCTGATCGACGGCGGCACCGTGCGGCTGCCGCGGCTGATCGGCGAGAGCCGCGCGCTCGACCTGATCCTCACCGGCCGCGCCGTCGACGCCGACGAGGCGATCGCGATCGGGCTGGCGACCCGGCGCGCAGCGCCGGGTCAGACGGCGCGCGACGCCGCGATCGAACTGGCGCGACAGCTCGCCGCACTGCCTCAGACCTGCCTGCGCTCCGACCTCGCGAGCGTCAAGGCGCAGGCCGGGTTGCCGCTACGCGACGCGCTGGCGCACGAGTTCGCGCTCGGCATGGCGACGCTCGCCGCGGGCGAGAGCCGCGAGGGCGCCGCGCGCTTCAGGGACGGCGCCGGGCGCGGCGGGCGGCCGGCCTGAGGCCGCACGCTGTCGGCATCACGCGCTGAACACGAAGCGCGTGCCGGTCGACGAGCGCACGAAGCGCTCGGGCATCTCGGCCTGCACCATCGCGATGAAGGCTTCGCCCGAGCAGTGCATCGGGATCAGGAAGTCGGGGTTGATCGCCTTCAGCTCGGCCAGCGTCTGGCGCTGGTAGTCGGGCGCGTGCGGCGCGAGGTGGAAACCGCCGAGGATGGCGTGGACCTTGTCGGTGCCGGCGACCTGCATCGCCTTGCGCACCGAGTTGACGATGCCGCGGTGCCCGCACGACGTCATCACGACGAGACCGCGGCCCTTGAGGTGGTAGACGATCGCCTGCTCGTGCTCGAAGTCGTCGGGCACGGCGGTGGTCAGCGTGCGCTTGGCCTCTGGCAGGCCGGCGGGCGCGCAGCCCAGGCCGTCCTTCATGCCCACCGTCATGCGCGTGGGCGCGAGCACCCGCTCGAAGGAATTGCGTGCGATCGTGCCGGTGGTGAAGCCGTGCGAGGCGAGGATCGACGGCCGCTCGGCGAAGGTCACCGTCATGCCGGCGTTGCGGATCGCCTCGCGGTCGAGGGCGCCGAAGCTGCCGCCCTCGCCGGGCACGTTCAGCTCGCGCGTGCAGAAGCACTCCTCGCTGCCGAGGTAGAACGGCAGCCCGGCCTTCAGCTTGCCGCGGTTCGCCTCGAGGAAGCCGACCATGCCGCCGAAGTGGTCGTAGTGGCCGTGGCTGAGCGCGATGGCGTCGAGCTGGCCCGCGTCGATGCCGCACAGCAGCAGGTTGTTCAGCAGCGCCTCGGGCGTGTAGGCGAAGTCGAGCAGCACCTGCCGCGTCTCGGCGCCGCGCGCCGACTCGACGTGCAGCGACAGCCCCCACTCGTTCTGCAGTGTGCGCCGCGGCGGCACGCCCGGCCGCACCGCGAAGCCCAGGCGCTGCACCTGCAGGTTGCCGAGCGTGCGTGGCGGCTCGAACGCGTGGTGGTACGAGTCGGTGACGACGCGGATCGCGACGCGGTCGACGACCGGGATGTCGGCCGGCCTGTCGATCGCCTGCGCCACCGCGACGCGGCCGCCGAACAGGCCGCCGGCGGCCAGCGCCGTCAGCGAGCCGGCACCGGCGCGCAGCAGGCGCCGGCGCCCGGTGCTGGCGAGGTAGTCGTCGCGGGGTGTGGCACGTTCGGTCATCGCAGGCTCCTCGTGTCGTTGGCGTGGTGCGACGGATGCTACGGACGGCGGCGCCGCCTGTCACGGGGATCGACGTGGGGGGTCAGGCGCGCGGGCGTTTGCGCGCCGGTGCGCCTCGACGCCTGCCGGTGACGTCGCGCGACCAGGCCGAGCGCGCGTCGGGTGCGGCCGGAGGCGCCATGTGGGCGTCGCCGCGGTCGCCCGGCACGAGCTCGGGCAAAGGGCGGCCCGAGTCGCGCCACTCGACCGCGGCCCCGAAGCCATGCGCCTCGGCATAGCGGCGGAACCACACGCCCTCGGGCGAGTGGCGCGTGATGCCGTCGAACAGCGTCGCGAACATCTGCGTCTGCTCGAGCCCCATCGCCTCGACGGCCTGGTTGATCACCAGCTTCTGCATCATCAGCTGCGCGGTGGGCACGCCTGCGATGCGCTCGGCGAGCGCCCGTGTCGCGGCGTCGAGCTCGGCGGCGGGCACCGCCAGCGTCGCCAGCCCCCAGTCGGCCGCGGTGCGGCCGTCGATCAGGTCGCCGGTGAACAGCAGCCGCTTGGCGCGCATCGCGCCGATCCGGTAGACCCACATCGCCGTCGTCGGGCAGCCCCACGCGCGCGCGGGCATGTAGCCGATCTTCGCGTCGTCGGCCATCACGAGCAGGTCGCAGGCGAGCGCGATGTCGCTGCCGCCGGCCACCGCGTAGCCGTGCACCTTCGCGATCGTCGGCTTGTGGCTCTTCCACAGGCTCATGAACTGCTCGGTGTTGCGCTTCATCAGCCGGTAGTCGCGCATCGGCTGCCAGGGCATCGGCTGGTTCGCCTCGTGCGCGTGCTCGGCGTAGAACTTGAGGTCGTAGCCGGCGCAGAAGGCGCTGCCGGCGCCCTGCAGCACGATGGCGTGCACGCGCGCGTCGTCATTGGCGCGCTGCACGGCGGCGGCGATCTCACCGGGCATGCGGTCGTCGATGGCGTTGAGCCGCTCGGGGCGGTTCAGCGTGATCGTCGCGATGCGCCCGCGCACCGCGAGCTTCAGCGCCGAGAAGCGTGGCATTCAGACCCCCAGTTGCCGCGCGGCGAGCTCCTTCATGATCTCGTCGGTGCCGCCGCCGATCGTCATCACCTTGACCTCGCGGTAGAGGCGCTCGCTCGTCGTGCCGCGCATGTAGCCCATGCCGCCGAGGATCTGCACCGCCGCGTCGGCGCAGGCCTGCATCGTCGCGGTGGCATCGTTCTTCAACAGGCACAGGTCGGCCACCGTCTCGGCGTCGGGCGCACCGCCGGCGGCGTCGAGACGGCGCGTGACGTCTTGCAGCAGCGCGCGGCTGGCGACGATGCGCGTGCGCATGTCCATCAGCCGGTGGCGGATCACCTGGTGCTCGACGAGGGCGCGGCCGAAGGAGCGCCGCTGGCGTGCCCAGTCGAGCGCTTCGTCGTAGGCGACCTGCGCGAACGCGACGGCGCCGGCGGCAAGCACCAGCCGCTCGCCGTTGAAGTTCTCCATGATCAGGCGAAAGCCCCCGTGCTCGTCGCCGACCCGATGGTCCACCGGCACGCGCACGCCGTCGAAGCGCAGGTGCGCCGTGTCGCTGCACCACCAGCCCATCTTCTTCAGTGGCGTGCGCACGAGGCCCGGCGCGTCGCCCGGCACGGCGACCAGCGAGATGCCGCCGGCGCCGGGAGCGCCGGTGCGCACCGCCACCGTCAGCCAGTCGGCGCGCATTCCCGACGTGATGAACACCTTCTCGCCGTCGATCACGTAGTGGTCGCCGTCGCGCCGCGCCGTCGTCGCAATGCGGGCGACGTCGGAGCCGCCGCCGGGCTCGGTGACGGCCAGCGCGGCGATCTTCTCGCCGGTGAGCACCGCCGGGACCACGCGTCGCTGGAGCGCGTCGCTGCCGGCGGCGACGATCGGCGGCAGGCCGATGTTGTGCGAGAACAGGCCCGCCACCAGCCCGCCGCTGCCGGCGCGCGCGATCTCCTCGACGGCGACGAGCCGTGTGGCCAGGTCGCACGGCGTGCCGCCGAGGGACTCGGGGTAGCCGAGCCCGAGCAGCCCGAGCGCGGCGGCGCGCCGGTACAGGTCGCGCGGGAACTCGCCAGCCTCGTCCCAGGCGTCGACGTGCGGCGCGATCTCGCGCTCGACGAAGCGGCGCAGGCTGGCGCGCAGATCGTCGCGCTGCGCGGCGTCCAGGCCGGTCACGCGGAGGGCTCGGGCAGGTAGCGCACCGACAGCACGCCGTCGATGCGCCGCAACTCGGCGAGCACCGCGTCGGCGACCGGGCTGTCGACGTCGACCAGCGTGTAGGCCATCTCGCCGCGCGACTTGTTGACCATGTTGTGGATGTTCAGCCCCGCGCGCGCCATCGCCGTCGAGATCTGGCCGAGCATGTTCGGCACGTTGGCATTGGCGATCGCCACCCGCCACGGCGACTCGCGCGCCATCGTCACGCTCGGGAAGTTGACCGCGTGCTCGACCTGCCCGTGCTCGAGGAAGTCGCGCAGCTGGTCGATCACGACGCGCGCGCAGTTCTCCTCCGCCTCGCGCGTCGAGGCCCCCAGGTGCGGCAGCGCGACGACGCGCTCGCGGCCGGCCAGCGTCGCGTTCGGGAAGTCGCACACGTAGGCGTGCAGCGCGCGCTTGTCGAGCGCGGCGACCACCGCCGCGTCGTCGACGACACCCTCGCGCGAGAAGTTCAGCAGCACGGCGCCGGACTTCATCAGCGCGACATTGTCGGCGTGGACGAGGTGCCGCGTCGAGTCCGTCAGCGGCACGTGCAGGCTGACGAAGTGGCAGTGCCTGAGCACGTCGGCGACGCTCGCGGCCTTCTTCACCTGCGACGGCAGGCTCCACGCCGCGTCGACCGTGATGTGCGGGTCGTAGCCCATCACGTCCATGCCGAGCCTGATCGCCGCGTCGGCCACCAGGCAGCCGATCTTGCCCAGCCCGACGATGCCCAGCGTGTGGCCGGCGAGCTCGAAGCCGGCGAAGGCTTTCTTGCCGTCCTCGACCGCCTTGTCGACGTTGGGCGCGGCGAAGTCGAGCCCGTCGACGAAGCGCAGCGCCGGCGCCAGGTTGCGCGCGGCGATCAGCATCCCGGCGAGCACCAGCTCCTTGACGGCGTTGGCGTTGGCGCCCGGCGCGTTGAACACCGGCACGCCGCGCGCGCTCATCGCCGCGACGGGGATGTTGTTGGTGCCGGCGCCGGCTCGTGCGATGGCCTGGACGCGGGCCGGGATCGGCGCGTGGTGCAGGTCGGCCGAGCGCAGCAGGATCGCGTCGGGGTCGGCGACGTCCTTGCCGACCTCGTAGAGCTCGCTCGGCAGGCGCTTCAGGCCTTGCGCCGAGACCTGGTTGAGCACCAGCACGCGCAGGCGCTCGCCGCCGGCCTCAGCCATGGCGCGCCTCGAACTCCTGCATGTAGTCGACCAGGGCCTGCACGCCCTCGATCGGCATGGCGTTGTAGATCGACGCGCGCATGCCGCCGACCGAGCGGTGGCCCTTGAGCTGCACCATGCCGCGCTCCTGCGCGCCCTTCAGGAACGCGTCGTCGAGCGACTCGTCCTTCAGCTTGAACGGCACGTTCATCCGCGAGCGGTCGGCCTTCGACACCGGGCTCGAGTAGAAGCCGCTGGCGTCGAGGAAGTCGTACAGCAGCGCGGCCTTGAGCTCGTTGTGCGCTTCCATCGCGTCGAGCCCGCCCTGGTCCTTGAGCCACTGGAACACCAGCCCGGCGATATAGATCGAGTACGTGGGCGGCGTGTTGAGCATCGAGTCGTTGTCGGCCGCCTGCTTGTAGTCGAACACCGAGGGCGTGATCGGCAGCGCCTGGCCGATCAGGTCGTCGCGCACGATGACGATCGTCAGCCCCGCCGGGCCGATGTTCTTCTGCGCGCCGGCGTAGATCAGCCCGTAGCGGCTCACGTCGACCGGGCGCGACAGGATGTTGCTCGACATGTCGGCCACCAGCGGCACGTCGCCGGTGTCGGGCGTCCAGTGGTACTCGACGCCGCCGATCGTCTCGTTGGCGCAGATGTGCACGTAGGCGGCGTTCGGGTCGAGCTGCCATTCGGCGCGCGGCGGCACCTTCGTGAACCTGCTCGCCTCGGCGCTGGCGGCGACGCGCACCTCGCAGTACTTGCGCGCCTCCTGGATCGACTTCTTCGACCACTCGCCCGTGTGCACGTAGTCGGCACTGGTGTGACCGCGCAGCAGGTTCATCGGCACGAGCGCGTTCTGCGCGATCGCGCCGCCCTGCATGAACAGCACCTTGTAGTTCGACGGAATCGCCATCAGCTCGCGCAGGTCGGCCTCGGCCTGTGCGTGGATCGTCATGTACTCCTTGCCGCGGTGGCTCATCTCCATCACCGACATGCCCGAGCCGCGCCAGTCGAGCATCTCCTCGGCGGCGCGCCGCAGCACGGCTTCGGGCAGCGCGGCGGGGCCGGCACTGAAGTTGATCGCGCGGGTCATCGGCGTCTCCGGGGCAGGGTGGGGCGTCGGGCGGCAAGCTTAGCCCATGCGCATGCCGCGCTGCGCTATCGTGCACCCGATGGACGCGTTCACCTTCTTCTGGCACGACTACGAGACCTTCGGCCGCGACCCGCGGCGCGACCGGCCGGCGCAGTTCGCCGGCGTGCGCACCGACGCCGAGCTCCACGAGATCGGCGCGCCCGTGATGCAGTACTGCCGGCCCGCGCCGGACGTGCTGCCCGACCCCGAGAGCTGCCTGCTGACCGGCATCACGCCGCAGCACGCGCACGAGCGCGGCCTGGGCGAGCACGACTTCGCCGGCGCGATCGAGGCCGAACTGGCCGCGCCGGGCACGGTGGGCGTCGGCTACAACTCGATCCGCTTCGACGACGAGGTCACCCGCTTCCTGTTCTGGCGCACGCTGCGCGACCCCTACGCGCGCGAGTGGAAGAACGGCTGCGGGCGCTGGGACCTGCTCGACGTCGTGCGCTGCACCTACGCACTGCGCCCCGAGGACATCCACTGGCCCACCGGCGACGACGGCCGGCCGACGTTTCGCCTCGAAAAGCTGACGGCCGCCAACGGGCTGGCGCACGACGCGGCGCACGACGCGCTGAGCGACGTGCGCGCGACGATCGCGCTCGCGCGGCTGCTGCGCACGCGCAAGCCGAAGCTGTGGGACTTCCTGCTCGCGCGCCGCGGCAAGCAGGCGGTGGCCGACGAGATCGCCGCGGCGCAGCGCGCCGGCGTGCCGCTGCTGCACGTCTCGGGGCGCTACCCGGTCGAGCGAGGCTGCCTGGCACTGGTGTGGCCGCTGGCGCCGCACCCGGTGAACCGCAACGAGGTCATCGTCTGGGACTTGGCCGAGGATCCTCGGCGGCTGGACGGCCTGGACGCGGCGCAGGTGCGCGAGCGCCTGTTCACGCGCGGCGAGGACCTGCCCGACGGCGTCGAGCGCCTGCCGCTGAAGACGATCCACCTCAACCGCGCGCCGGTCGTGATCGGCAACCCGAAGGTGCTGACGCCGGCGATGGCCGAGCGCTGGGGCGTCGACGGCGTGCGCATCGAGCGCCACCTGCACGAGGCGCAGCGCCTCGCGCCTTCACTCGCCGGGCTGTGGAGCGACGTGTTCGCGCGCCTCGGGCGCGGCGAGGCGGCCGACGTCGACGAGGACCTGTACGGCGGCTTCGTCGGCGACGCCGACCGCCGCGCGCTCGAACGACTGCGCGCGCTGCCGCCCGACGAACTGGCACACCGCCGCCCGGCGTTCGACGACGCGCGCCTCGACGAACTGGTGTGGCGCTGGCGCGCGCGCAACTTCCCCGCGACGCTCGACGAGGACGAGCGCCGCCGCTGGGAGCGGCACTGCGCCGGTCGGCTGCACGACGGCACCGGCGGCGCGCGCACGCTGGCGGCGTACCAGGAGCGCCTCGACGCGCTGGCCGAGGCGCACGCCGACGACGAGCGGGCGATGCAGCTGCTCGAGGCGCTCGCCGACTGGGGCGAGCAGATCGCACCGCCGCCGCCGTGACGCGCGTGCGCCGCGCGCGTGCACACTCCCGCGCGCCGCGGGGATGCACACGCCCGCGCGCCGCGCTTGTGCATTCAGGGCCGCGATGCGAGCATTGCCGCCCGCACGCACCCGCCACGAGGAGATCCGATGAGCAAGCCCGCGTTCCACGCCGACGCCCTGATCACGATGTTCGAGTCCGCGACGGCCAAGCAGTCCGACCAGTTGCGCCAGGCCGTCGGCCAGGCCACGCTGGCGGCGCTGCAGGGGCGCGAGCTGACGCTGAAGAACATCCGCCAGGTGCTCAAGACGGTGACCGACGCCGCCGGTGCCGGGCTGGCGAAGAACCCGCTCGGCGCCGACGTCGCGCCGCTGCTCGACCAGGCCGTGGCCGGCATGGACGACGCGCTGCTCAAGGCCGTCGACGCGAACCGCGTCGCGCTGCAGCAGCTGCTCGCGCAAGGCGCCGACCTGCGCGAGAAGCACCTGAAGAAGGCGCTCGACGACCTCGACCGGATGGAGGACACGCTGATCGCCGCGGTGAAGAAGGGCGCCGAGGGCGCCGGCGCGCAGATGGCGGTGCCGTGGCAGCAGGTGCTCGAGAAGATGCAGGCCGGTGGCACGCTGTCGGGCGGGCAGGCGGCGAGGACCGTCGAGTCGGTCGAGCAGATGGTGGCGCAGATGCAGGGCGCCGCGCGCGAGTCGCGCCGCGCCGGCCTGCGCGCCGCGCAGGCGCTGGCCGAGAGCTACGCGGCGATGGTCAGCGGCGTGCTGGTCGGCATGAGCGACGCGCTCGGCAGCCAGGCCAGCCGTGCCGACGCCCCGGCCGCCAAGGCGGCGAGCCCGCGCGCGGCGCGCAAGTGAGGGG
>JBBION010000017.1:0-21632 GCA_037443345.1 Rubrivivax sp.
GAAGCGCGCGGCGAGCGCCGCGGCGTCGACGCCGGCCTGCGCGTCGAGCAGCGCGCGCACCGCGGCGGGCCGCGTCAGGCTCTGCCACGCGTGCTGGCCGTGGATCTCGACGAGGAAGTCGGCCGCCTCGCGCAACTGCGCGGCGGTGGCCGGGCTGCCGTTGACCCATGCGCGACTCTTGCCCTGCGCGTCGATCGCGCGGCGCAGCAGCAGCGTGTCGTCGGCGGCGAAGCCGGCGTCGTCGAGCCAGCCACGCAGCGCGGGGGGCGTGTCGAACTCGGCGCCGATCTCGGCGCGCGCCGCGCCCTCGCGCACGACGCCCGCGTCGCCGCGCGCGCCGAGCGCGAGCTGCAGCGCGTCGACCAGGATCGACTTGCCGGCGCCGGTCTCGCCGGTCAGCACCGTGAAGCCCGGCCCGAACTCGAGGTCGAGCGCGTCCACTATGACGAAGTCGCGCAGAACCAGCCGCCGCAACATCTCAGAGGCTCCAATGATCGCCCGGCGACATCCAAGCGGCCGCCGCGGATCCGGCTACGCCGGTCCGCTGGCGGCGCCCCCCCCGGGGGGGAGGCGCCGAAGGCGCTTCGGGGGGGAGCCTACTCATACCAGCGCAACTTGCGCCGCAACGTGCCGTAGTAGCTCCAGCCGCGCGGATGCAGGAAGCGCACCTTGTGCGCCGAGCGACGCACGCGCACGTGGTCGCCGTGCAGCAGGCTGGCCAGGCGGTGCATGTCGAAGTTCACCGACGCGTCGCGCCCGGCGACGATCTCGATGCCGATCTCGCCGTGGTCGGGCAGCACGATGGGGCGGTTGGACAGCGTGTGCGACGCGATCGGCACCATCACCCAGCCGCCGAGCGCCGGGTGCACGATCGGCCCGCCGGCCGACAGCGCGTACGCGGTGCTGCCGGTGGGCGTCGCGACGATCAGCCCGTCGGCGCGCAGGTGGGCCATCAACTCGTCGCCCACCGTCACGCGCACCTCGACCATGCCGGCGGTGGCGCCGCGGTTGACGACGACCTCGTTGAGCGCCGGCTCGGTGTGGATGCAGGCACCGTCGCGCCAGACGCCGCCTTCGATCATCGCGCGGTGCTCTTCCTCGTAGTCGCCGGCGACCATCGCCGCCAGCGCCTCGCGGAACTGGCCCACCGGCACGTCGGTGATGAAGCCGAGCCGCCCCTGGTTGATGCCCACCAGCGGCACGTTGTGGCGCGCCAGCTCGCGCGCGATGCCCAGCATCGTGCCGTCGCCGCCGACGACGACCGCGAGGTCGCAGTGGCGCCCGATCTCGGGCGCCGGCGCGGTGGCGTAGTCCGTGATCCCGGTGTTCAGCGCGGTGTCGGCCTCGAGCGTGACGTCCAGGCCGAGCGCGATCAGGTACTGCGCGATCTCGTCGAGCACCGAGCGCATGCCCTGGGCCTGGTACTTCCCCACCAGTGCAGCATGACGGAAGCGCGTCGCCATGCGAACGATTACACCATAGGGCCCGCGCCGGCGACGGCCCGCGCCGGCGTGCGCAACCCCTTGTCACTACAATGAAAAACATGCTCGACGAGCGCGCCCGCACGCTGCTGAAGACCCTGGTCGAACGCTACATCGCCGACGGCCAGCCGGTGGGTTCGCGCACGCTGTCGCGCGCCAGCGGGCTGGAGCTGAGCCCCGCGACGATCCGCAACGTGATGGCCGACCTCGAAGACCTCGGCCTGATCGCGAGCCCGCACACCAGCGCCGGGCGCGTGCCCACCGCGCGCGGCTACCGCCTGTTCGTCGACACGATGCTCACCGCGCACCCGCTGGACCTGGCGGCGATCGAGCCGAGCCTGGCCGTCGTGCGCGAGCAGGTGCAGGCCGACCAGCCGCAGCGCGTCATCGCGCAGGCGGCACAGGTGCTGTCGAACCTGTCGCACTTCGTCGGCGTCGTCACGGCGCCACGCAAGGCCGGCGTGTTCCGCCACATCGAGTTCCTGCGGCTGTCGGAGCGCCGGGTGCTCGTGATCCTGGTCGACGCCGACGGCGACGTGCAGAACCGCGTCGTCGTCACCGCGCGCGACTACACGCAGTCCGAGCTCGTCGAGGCCACGAACTACCTCAACACGCACTACGCCGGCCTGACGCTCGACGGCATCCGCGAGCGGCTGAAGACCGAGGTCGAGGCGCTGCGCGGCGAGATCGCCGCGCTGATGCAGGCCGCGGTGCAGGCCGGCAGCGAGGCGCTGGCCGAGAGCACCGAGCAGGTCGTCGTCAGCGGCGAGCGCAACCTGCTCGGCGTGCAGGACTTCGGCAGCGACCTGGGCAGCCTGCGCAAGCTGTTCGACCTGTTCGAGCGCAAGACGGAACTGATGCGCCTGCTCGAGGTGTCCAGCCGCGCCGAAGGCGTACGCATCTACATCGGCGGCGAGAGCGGCGTCGTGCCGTTCGACGAGCTGTCGGTGGTGTCGGCACCCTACGTCGTCGACGGCGAGGTCGTCGGCACGCTGGGCGTCATCGGGCCGACGCGCATGCCCTACGAGCGCATGATCCAGATCGTCGACATCACGTCGCGGCTGGTCAGCCACGCGCTGTCGCACCACCGCGCCTGAGGCTCGCGCCGGCGCGCGTCGCGCCGTCACCACAGCCGCCACGGTGGCGCCCCCGCTTGGGCACAATGCCGCCCGCGCGGGGCGGCAGGCGCCCGTGAACGGCCCTGACATGGAACTTCCCTGGCCCCGGCAGGTCCGTGCCCCGTCGGTCAACCCGCGGGGCCACGCCGGCGTTTCGTCTTTGCCCACCAATCCGACGTCCACAGGAGCCCGTCATGGCCCGCATCTCCCGCTTGTCGACCCTTTGCGCCGCCGCGCTGCTGGTGGCGGGTGCTTCCACCGGCGCGTTCGCGCAGGGCTCGAAGGTGCTCAACGTGATGAACTGGGCCGACTACATCGGCCCCGACGTGATCGCCAATTTCGAGAAGGAGACGGGCATCAAGGTCAAGTACGACGCGACGATCGAGAGCAATGAGACGCTGCACGCCAAGCTGGTGGCCGGGCGCACCGGCTACGACATCGTCGTGCCGAGCGCGCACTTCGCCGCGCAGCAGATCAAGGGCGGCATCTTCCTGCCGCTGGACCCGGCCAAGATCCCGAACCTGAAGAACCTCGACCCGGCGCTGCAGGCCAAGCTGGCCGAGGCCGACCCCGGCAACAAGCACCTCGTGACCTGGATGTGGGGCTTCGTCACGGTGGGCGTCAACGAGGAGAAGGTCAAGGCCGCGCTGGGCAGCACGCCGATGCCCGCCAACCCGCTGGACCTGATCTTCAAGCCCGAGCACGCGAGCAAGCTCAAGGGCTGCGGCATCCACGTGCTCGACTCCGCCAGCGAGGTGGTGCCGGTGGCGATGATCTACGCCGGCAAGGACGGCTACAGCACCAACGCCAAGGACTACGACGCCGCGCGCGACGTGCTGATGAAGGCACGCCCCTACGTGACGCGCATCTTCTCGCCCGGCCCGATCAACGACATGGCGCAGGGCCAGATCTGCGTGTCGCTCGGCTACTCGGGCGACTTCAACATCGCCAACGAGCGCGCCGCCGAGGCCAAGCAGAAGTTCACGATCAAGCCGCTGATCCCGCCCAAGGGCGCGACGATGTTCCTCGACACGATGGCGATCCCGAAGGATGCGAAGAACGTCGACAACGCGCACGCCTTCATCAACTACATCCTGCGCCCCGAGGTGCACGCGTCGCTGACCAACGAGGTCTTCTACGGCAACCCGAACCTGCCGTCCAAGCAGTTCGTCAAGCCCGAGCTGGCCAGGAACCCGACGATCTTCCTGTCGGATGCCGACATCAAGAAGCTCGCCGTGCCCAAGACGCTGCCCAACGAGGCGCGCCGGGTGCAGACGCGCGTGTTCCAGCAGTTCAAGTCGGGCAAGTGAGCGTGGCGGCCGCGCGAGGCGGCCGCGTCGCCGACGAAGGCCCGGCCGGCCCGGCGTCGCATCCGCGACGTCGGGCCGGTTGCCTTGGGCGCGCCTCGTGCCGCGCTCCAGCGTCCAGGCGCTACGATCGCCGCCCTGCGGGCCGTTAGCTCAGTGGTTAGAGCAGGGGACTCATAATCCCTTGGTCGTTGGTTCGATCCCAACACGGCCTACCAGTCCACGCCCCACCCCCTGAGGCCTCGAGGCCAGTTGCGGGCCCGCGCCGCGCCGGGGAAAGCCCAGCCGGGTTGCCCGGCGGTGACGTTCGGCGTGTCACGCCGTGACGGATGGCCGCCCCATGGCCCGCGCGCGCGGCGCGTGACAGCGCGGTGGGCGTGCCGTTACTGCGCTTACATCGAGCACACCCCCGGTTGCCGGGCCTGTGCCTACGCTGGTGTCCAGCGTGATGGCGCGTCGGAGTGCGCCGGCCGCGTTCCACGGACACGAGGGCGGAGGCGGACATGAACACGAGGCGACACGTTCAGGGGGCTGTAGCGACAGGGGCCGCGCACCAGGGTGCACGGATGACGCGGGGCATCGCGGCGGCGGCGACGGCTGCGGCAGCCGTGCTCGCGCTGGCGGATCCCGCGTCGGCCTGCGGACGGGCCGCGGCCGGCGAGATCGGCTTTCGCGGCTGCGAGCCCTATGCGCGTGCCGTGTGGATGCCGCCGGAGGTCGTCGGCGCGTTCGGCGGCGTGCGCTACGCGTTCGGCCTGGCCCGTCTGAATCGCACGGGCCTGCAGATGACGCGCCACGATCCCGGCGAGGCGGCGGTGGTGCCGGTGCTGTCGCTGCATGCCTCGCCGGCGATGGGCGTGGCGCTGATGCCGACGCTGCGCAACGGCGCCGTCGGCGCCGCCGTCATCGTCAGCCTGCGCCTGGGCGGCTGACCGCCGCCTTGGCGCGACGGCCCCGCGCCGGTGGGGCCGCGGGGGATCACGCCCCCCACACCTCGCGCGCGACGTCGACGACGAGCGCCAGCTTGCGGCGCTGGTCCTCGATGGCGATCAGGTTGCCGTGCACCGTGCTCGAGAAGCCGCACTGCGGGCTCAGGCACAGCTGGTCGAGCGGGGCGTACCTGGCCGCTTCGTCGATGCGGCGCTTGAGGTCGTCCTTGCTCTCGAGCTGGCCGAACTTCGTCGTCACCAGGCCGAGCACGACGAACTTGCCCGGCTTGAGGAAGCGCAGCGGGCGGAAGTCGCCGGAGCGCTCGTCGTCGTACTCCATGAAGTACGCGTCGAGATTCATCTCCGACAGCAGCGCCTCGGCCACCGGCTCGTAGTTGCCCTCGGCGGCGTAGGTGCTCTTGAAGTTGCCGCGGCACAGGTGCATGCCCAGCACCATGCCGGCGGGCTTGCGCGCGACGACCTTGTTGATGAACGCCGCATAGCGGTGCGGCAGCTCGTTCGGGTCGTCGCCGCGCTGGCGGGCGGCCTCGCGCATCTTCTCGTCGCACAGGTAGGCGAGGTTGGTGTCGTCCATCTGCACGTAGCGGCAGCCGGCGTCGTACAGGCTCTGCAGCTCCTCGCCGTAGGCCTGGGCGACGTCGTCGTAGAACACCGGGTCGAGCTCGGGGTACGCGACACGGTCGATGCCGGCGCGTCCGCCGCGGAAGTGCAGCATCGTCGGCGACGGGATCGTCACCTTCGGCGTGCAGCCCGGGGCGTGCTGCTCGACCTGGCGCTTCAGGTACTCGAAGTCGGCGCGCTGGATGTCCTTGACGTGGCGCACCTTGCCGGTGACCTTGATGACCGGCGGCGCCAGCTTGACCGAGCCGTCGGCCTGTTGCACCGACAGCGGGATCTCGGTGGCCACGCCGCCGAGCTGCTCGAGGAAGTCGATGTGGAAGTAAGTGCGGCGGAACTCGCCGTCGGTGATCGCCTGCATGCCGACGTCGCGCTGGAACTTGACGATCTCGGTGATTGCCTTGTCCTCGACCTCGCGCAACTGCTCGGCCGTGATTTCGCCCTTGGCCTTCTTCTCGCGCGCCTCGAGCAGGCGCGGCGGGCGCAGGAAGCTGCCCACGTGGTCGGCGCGGAACGGGGGCGTGGTGCGGGCGGTCATCGCAATCTCTCCTCGGCGGTGATGTGTGGGCGGCGATGGTACCGCCGGCTGTCGGGCTGCCAATCGACACCGGGTTTACCCTTACTCGCTGTGAAATGCGCGGCAGATAGCATACAAACTGTATACAGCGAGTATCCAGTCATGACTGCCGCCACCGAAGCCGACGACGTCGCCGGCGTCTCGCAGACCGTCAAGGCGCAGCTGCGGCTGCGCGAGCTGATCGTCGGCGGCGAACTCGCGCCGGGGCAGCGCATCGCCGAGCTGGCGCTCGTCGAGCGGCTGGGCGTGTCGCGCACGCCGATCCGCGCCGCCCTGTCCAAGCTCGGCGAGGAAGGGCTGCTCGAGGCGCTGCCGGGCGGAGGCTACGTCGTCAAGGACTTCAGCGAAGACGACATTCACGACGCGATCGAGCTGCGCGGCACGCTCGAGGGCCTCGCCGCGCGGCTCGCCGCCGAGCGCGGCGCCGCGCCGGTGCTGCTGGCCGAGGCGCGCGAGTGCCTCGACGGCATCGACGACGTGCTCGCCGCCGGCGCGCTCGACGAAGCCGCGTTCAGCGCCTACGCCGAGCTCAACGCGCGCTGGCACGACCTGCTGGCCGAGATGGCCGGCAGCGAGCTCGTGCGCCGCCAGCTCGAGCGCGCCAAGACGCTGCCGTTCGCGTCGCCGAACGGCTTCGTGCGCGTCGGCGGCGACCAGCCGCGCTCGCGCGACTCGCTGCTCGTCGCGCAGGCGCAGCATCGCGCCGTGATCGACGCCATCGCGCGGCGCGAGGGCGCACGCGCCGAGGCGCTGATGCGCGAGCACGCGCGCATCGCGCAGCAGAACCTGCGCGACGCGCTGCAAAGCCACCGCACGCTGCACCGCATCCCCGGCGCCAGCCTGCTGCGCCGCCGCGCCGCCGCGCGCTGACGCGCGCCCCCGATCCCCATCATCGAAAGGACCCATCCATGTTTGCCAAGAACACCTGGTACGTCGCCTGCACGCCGGGCGAGATCGACGACAAGCCGCTGGGCCGCACGATCTGCAACGAGCGCATCGTGTTCTACCGAGGCCCCGGCGGCCAGGTCGCCGCGCTCGAGGACTGGTGCCCGCACCGCGGCGCGCCGCTGTCGCTGGGCCGCGTGATCGAGGGCAAGCTGGTGTGCGGCTACCACGGCCTCGAGATGGGCTGCGACGGCAAGACGATCGCGATGCCCGGCCAGCGCGTGCGCGGCTTCCCGCCGGTCAAGGCGTATCCGGTGGTCGAGCGCCACGGCTTCGTGTGGGTGTGGACCGGCGACCCGGCCAAGGCCGACCCGGCGCTGATCCACGACTGCTTCTGGGCGCACGACCCCGAGTGGGCCTACGGCGGCGGCCTGTACCACATCAAGGCCGACTACCGGCTGATGATCGACAACCTGATGGACCTCACGCACGAGACCTACGTGCACTCGACGAGCATCGGCCAGCCCGAGATCGACGAGACGCCGTGCACGACGCGCACCGAGGGCGAGACGGTCGTCACCAGCCGCTTCATGAACGGCATCTCGGCGCCGCCGTTCTGGCGCGCGGCGCTGCGCGCCAACGGCCTGCCCGACGACCAGCCGGTCGACCGCTGGCAGATCTGCCGCTTCACGCCGCCGAGCCACGTGATGATCGAGGTCGGCGTCGCGCTCGCGGGCCACGGCGGCTACGAGGCGCCGAAGGACAAGAAGGCCTACAGCATCGTCGTCGACTTCATCACGCCCGAGACCGACACGACGATGTGGTACTTCTGGGGCATGGCTCGCAACTTCCGCGCCGACGACAAGGCGCTGACGGCGCAGATCCGCGAGGGGCAGGGCAAGATCTTCGCCGAGGACCTCGAGGTGCTCGAGCGCCAGCAGGCCAACCTGCTGCACTGGCCGCAGCGCGAGGTGCTCAAGCTCAACATCGACACCGGCGGCGTGCAGGCGCGTCGCGTCATCGAGCGCCTCGTCGCGGCCGAGCGCGAGGCGGCGCCGGCATGAGTTCGTCGGCCACGCTGCAGGTGCGCGTCGCGCGCAAGGCCGTCGAGGCGCTCGACATCTGCACGTTCGAGCTGGTCGCGACCGACGGCCGCGCGCTGCCGGCCTTCTCGGCCGGCTCGCACATCGACGTGCAGGTCCCGGGCGGGCTGACGCGCCAGTACTCGCTGTGCAACGAGCCCGGCGAGAGCCACCGCTACCTGATCGGCGTGCTGCGCGACGCGGCCTCGCGCGGCGGCTCGGCGGCGATGCACGACCGCGTGCACGAAGGCGACGTGCTGACGATCAGCACGCCGAAGAACCACTTCCCGCTCGCGCACGAGGCGCGCCGCAGCCTGCTGCTGGCCGGCGGCATCGGCGTCACGCCGATCCTGTGCATGGCCGAGCGGCTGGCCGCCACCGGTGCCGACTTCGAGATGCACTACTGCACGCGCTCGCGCGAGCGCACCGCGTTCCACGACCGCATCCGCGCGAGCGCCTACGCCGACCGCGTCGCGTTCCACTTCGACGACGGTGCGCCCGCGCAGGCCCTCGACATCGCTGCGCTGCTGGCCACGCCGCAGCCCGGCATGCACCTGTACGTGTGCGGCCCGAAGGGCTTCATGGACGCCGTGCTCGGCACCGCGCGCGCGGGCGGGTGGCCCGAGGCACAGCTGCACTACGAGTTCTTCGCCGCCGACATCGCGCCCGCCGAGGGCGACGCTGCGTTCGAGGTGCAGCTCGCCAGCTCGGGGCGCGTGGTCGTCGTGCCGAAGGACCAGACGGTGGTGCAGGCGCTCGCCGCCGCCGGCGTCGAGGTGCAGACCTCGTGCGAGCAGGGCGTGTGCGGCACCTGCCTGACGCGCGTGCTCGAGGGCACGCCCGACCACCGCGACCTGTACCTCACGCCCGAGGAACAGGCCGCCAACGACCAGTTCACGCCGTGCTGCTCGCGCGCCAGGTCGGCGCGCCTGGTGCTCGACCTGTAGCCGCCGCGCGAACGGCGCTCAGGGCCGCGCGCCCGGCGCGTAGACCGGCTCGGGCTTGGACGCGGCCGGCACCGTGCCGGGCGGCGCCTTCGTCACGCGCGTCTTGCCGCCCGAGCTGACGAGGATCACGGCGTCGCCGGGCCGGAAGGCCTCGTCGCCCCGGGCCTGCACGATGGCGCGCCGCTCGCCGCTGCGCATCTGCAGGATCAGCTCGACGGCCTGCTCGCGCGTCGAGGCGCGCTCGATCGTATTGCCGACGACGGCGCCGGCCACCGCGCCGACGACGCCCAGCGCGAGCGACTCGGCGCCGCGGCTGCTCGCCGAACTCGCCAGCGCGCCGCCGACGACGCCGCCGGCCGCGGCGCCGGTGCCGCTCTGCGACCCGTCGACGACGACGTCGCGCACCGACAGCACGGTCGCGTCCTGCACGGTCGACAGGCGCTGCGCGTCGCCGCGCTGCACGACGTCGGGGCTGGTGGTGGAGCAGGCGGCGAGGGCGCCGGCCAGGGCCAGCGCGAGCAGGGTGCGGGTCATCGGGGTCTCCGGGGTCGCGCCATCACAACGCCGTGGCACGCCCGATTGTTGACCGCCGGCGGCGCGCCGCGGTTCCGCGGCACCGGGCTCAGCCGTGCAGCCGGCTCGAGCGCGGCACGCCGGCGAGCAGGAACTCCATCTGGTCGGCCAGGATGCGCCGCCCGCGCAGGATCATGTCCTCGTGCAGGCTGGGCACGTACGGCAGGTACAGCAGGCTCATGCGCGCTTCTTCGGGCAGGCGGTTGCCCTTGCGGCCGTTGCAGGCCTTGCAGGCCGTGATGCAGTTCATCCAGCTGTCGCCGCCGCCGCGCGACGTCGGCACGATGTGCTCGCGCGTCAGGTCGTCGAAGTGGAAGCGTCCGCCGCAGTAGGCGCACACGTGGCGGTCGCGCGCGAACAGCTTCGGGTTCGACAGCGCCGGCGTCTGGCGCCACGCGCGGCTCGGGATCGCGCCGCGCACCGCGATGATGGGGTGCACCTCGATGCGCGACTGGCGCCCCGTCGTGCGCTGGATGCCGCCGCGCAGCACGTGGAAGGCGTCGCCCAGCGTCCACGCGACGCCGTCGCTGGCGTAGATCACCGCGGCCTCGCGGGCCGAAACCCAGGCCTGGGGCCGGCCTGACACGTCGAGCTGCAACACGTCCAAGACAACCACCTCCGACAACGCCACGACCGCAGGAAACATGCCGACCGCCACGCAACTCGGAGATTAAACAATCCGGGCGGGCGACTCAATAGCGAACCCGTCAGCGGATCGGCGCTGCGGCGGCCGAGCGACACGGCGCGACGCCGTCATCGTCGCGTCACGCCGGCAGCAGGCCGCGCGTGCGCGCCATCAGGCGCGTCAGCCCGAGCAGCGCGTCGACGTGCGGCGTGGTCACGCCGACGCGCTGTCCGATTTCGCGCACCGCGGCGACCAGCGCGTCGAGCTCGAGCGGCCGGCCGGCCTCGGCGTCCTGCAGCATCGAGGTCCTGAACGCGCCGAGCTGGCGCGTCAGCGCCATGCGCTCGTCGGCGCCCTGCGCGACCGGGCAGCCGATGCGCGCGCCGATCGCGGCCGCCTCGTCCATCGCGCGCGCCATGAAGGCGCGCACCAGTTCGTCGTCGAGGATGCGGTCGCAGGTGGCCCCGGTCAGTGCCGACACGGGGTTCATCGTCATGTTGCCCCACAGCTTGTACCAGACGTCGCGGCGCACGTCGGTGCTGGCCTCGACCTCGAAGCCACCGCTGGCCAGCAGCGCCGCGACGCGCTGCACGCGCTCGCTCGCGCCGCCGGCGGGTTCGCCGACGATCAGCCGCAGCCCGTTGTGGTGCCTTACGTGGCCGGGCGCCGGGCCGCTGCAGCTGACGTGCACGACGGCGCCGAGCACGTCCGCGAGAGCGATCGCGGCGCCAATGCACCCGCCGGGGTCGACGCTTTGCAGCGGCCGGGCGTCGGGCTGCGGCGCGGTCTTCAGGAACCACCACGGCACGCCGTTCATCATCGGCAGCACGAGCGGGCGGTGCGCCCACAGCGGCGCCAGCGCGTCGATGCCGGCGACCAGCCCGGGGCCCTTCAGCGCGACGACGACGAGGTCGGCCGGCGCGAGCGCCTCGGCGCGGTCGCTGGCGGTGATCGCGTGCCGCGTCGTCGTGCCGTCGCGGTGCGTCAGCACGACGCCGCGCTCGCGCACCGCGGCCAGCGTCGCGCCGCGCGCGAGCGCCTGCACTGCGTGCCCGGCGGCGAGCAGCCGCGCTGCGACGAAGCCGCCGATCGCCCCGAGCCCGACCACCGTGACCCTCATACCTCACCCTCCCATCGACCGCGCGATGGTAGGCCCCCGCGGGGCAGGCCAGAAAGCGACACGGCCCGCCGCGAGGGGCGGGCCGTGCGCGGCGGCGGCGTGCCGTCAGGCCACCGTGGCGGGGAACGGCAGCGTGCGCAGCCGCTTGCCGGTCAGCTTCGCGATCGCGTTGGCCATCGCCGGCGCGACCGGCGGCAGCCCGACCTCGCCGATGCCGCCCGGGTGGTGGTCGGTGGGCATCACCTTGACCTCGACCTCCGGCGTGGCATTGGCGCGCAGCAGCGGGTAGGTGTCGAGGTTCTTCTGCTGCGCCTCGCCGCCCTTGTAGGTCAGCTTCTCGCCGAGCGCGGCCGACAGGCCGAACAGCGCGCTGCCCTCGATCTGGGTCTGGATGTTGCGCGGCGTCAGCGCGTGCCCGCAGTCGACCGCGGCCCAGATCTTGTGCACCACCGGCTTGCCCTGCTGCAGCGACAGCTCGACGACCATGCCGATGAAGCTGTTCCACGTGTCGGAGAACGCCATGCCCAGCGCACGGCCGGCGGGGCGCGGCCGTGTCCACTGCGACATCGCCGCGACTTCGCGCATCACCACCTGGCCGCGCGGCGACTGGGCCAGCAGCTCGAGCCGCACCTGCAGCGGGTCGCGCCTGTAGGCCGTGGCGATCTCGTCGATCAGCGTCTCGATCGAGAACTTCAGGTAGCCCGGGCCGACGCCGCGCCAGAAGCTGCATGCGATGCCGCGGTCCTCGAGGCACTGCTGCACGAGGTGGCCGCCGAAGGCGTACACGCCTTCGGAACCTTCCATCACCGGCACGTCCTTGTTGCCGCCGGCCTTGAACGGGCCGGGCAGCACGCGCCCGTAGATCTGCTCGGCGGTCACGCGGTGCTGCAGGCCGACGATGCGCCCCTGCGCGTCGACGCCGGCGATCAGGTGCTGCGCCGTCATCGGGCGCGGCTTGGAGCGATGCATGTCGTCTTCGCGCGTCCAGATCATCTGCACCGGCACGCCGGGCACCGCCTTGGCAATCAGCGCGGCGTCGACGGCGTACTCGGCCTCGACGCGGCGGCCGTAGCCGCCGCCGAGCAGCGTGATGTTGACCTTGACGTTCTCGGGCTTGAACCCGCCCGCGGCCGCGACGCCGCCGACGACGAAGCCCACCGTCTGCGACGGCACCCACAGCTCGATGCGATCGCCGTCGACCTTGGCGGTGCAGTTCATCGGCTCCATCGTGACCTGCGCGACGTGCTCGCTCGTGTAGGTGGCCTTGAACGTGCGCGCGGCGCCGGCCAGCGCCTGTGCGGCATCGCCGTGCTGGTGCCAGGTGACGCCGGCGTCGGTCAGGTTCTCGGCGCGCGCGACGAACTCCTTCATCGCGGCGTCGGAGTCGTAGGCGCGGGCCTTGGCGGCGCGCGTCCACGTGACCTTGAGCAGCTCGCGCGCCTTGCGCGCGGTGTGGAACGAGTCGGCCACCACCGCGACGCCGGTGGGCAGCGACACGACGGCCTTGACGCCGGGCACCGCCTTGGCGGCGGCGTCGTCGACGGCCTCGGCGCGCTCGCCCTGCACCGGCGCGGGCAGCAGCGTCGCGTACAGCATCCCGGGCAGGCGCACGTCGATGCCATAGGTCGCCGTGCCGTTGGTCTTGGCCTCGAGGTCGACACGCGGCAGGTCCCTGCCGATGATCTTGAACTGCGCCATCGGCTTGAGCATCGCCTTGTCGACCTTGGGCAGCTCGGCCGGCGCGGTGGCCGTCTTCGCGAGTTCGCCGTAGGTCACACGCCGGTTCGTCGGCACGTGCACGACGGTGCCGTTCTCGGCGCGCAGCTCGGCCACCGGCACGCCCCACGCGCTCGCCGCGGCGCCGAGCATCACGAGCTTGCCCTGCAGGCCCGCCAGCCGCAGCGGCTCGTAGTAGCCCTGCACGGTGCGCGACGCACCGGTGGTCAGCCCGCCGCCGAAGCGCGGGTTGCCGAACAGGCGCGGATTGGGCGGCGCCTGCACGACGCGGACCTTGCTCCAGTCGAGCTCCATCTCCTCGGCGAACACCATCGGGATCGCCGTCATCGTGCCCTGGCCCATCTCGGAGGCGGGCGAGTAGATCGTCGCCGTGTTGTCGGCCGCGATCGTGACCCAGGCCACCGGCGAGAAGCCGGCACTTTGCGCCTGCGCGGTCGGTAGCTGACCGAACGCGAGACCGACCGTGACGGCGCCACTGCCGACGAGGAAGCTGCGGCGCGACAGCGCGCCGGGTTGAGCGGTTGCGTGCATCGTCGCCTCCCTCACGCGAGCGTCTTCTGCGCACGCACGACGGCGGCGGCGATCTGGTTGTAGGTGCCGCAGCGGCACACGTTGCCGGCCATCTGCGCGAGCACCTGCTCGCGCGACAGCGGCGCGCGCGCGTCCTTCAGCACCGCGGCGGCGGCCATCATCTGGCCCGACTGGCAGTAGCCGCACTGCGGCGCCTGCTCGGCGATCCACGCTGCGGACAGCGCCTTGCCCTCGCGCGACTGCACCAGGCCTTCGATCGTCGTCACCTGCGCACCGGACACCGCCGACACCGGCGTCACGCACGCGCGCGCCGGCGCGCCGTTGACGTGCACCGTGCACGCGCCGCACTGCGCGACGCCGCAGCCGTACTTGGTCCCGGTCAGTTGCAGGTCCTCGCGCAGCACCCACAGCAGCGGCTTGTCGCCGGCCGCCTGGGTGCTCACGGCCTGGCCGTTGAGCGTGAATCGGATCATGGGGTCTCCAACGTTGTACACAGCCGGCGGGCCGTGCAGGGCGCTCTGTATATCTTCGCGACGTGGGGTCATTCGTGCCGACGGCGCAGTGACCTTGAGCCGACCGTGGGTTTCATGCGGGTTAACCCGGATGGTCCGGCGCGCGCGAGCGCCGGATGGCCACGCAATAGAGACGACCGCCTAGAAATTCCTGCGGCGGCGGTGCGCGTCCGCGACGTGCTGCCGTCAAAATAGAACGATCGTTCGTTTCATTTGTGCCGCCGTGGGCGCCAAGCATCCCGAAGACCCCGACACCACCGTCGCCGCCGAGTCCGCCACCGGTGCGCGCGGTGGCGCGCGCGCCGCGCGCGGCGGGCTGCACAAGGGGCAGCTCACGCGCGCCGCGATCCTCGACGCCGCGCTCGGCCTGGCGTCGCACATGGGGCTCGAGGGGTTGTCGATCGGCGCGCTCGCCGAGCTGATGCAGATGAGCAAGTCGGGCGTGTTCGCCCACTTCGGCTCGCGCGAGGAACTGCAGATCTCCGTGATCCGCGAGTACCACCGCCGCTTCGAGGACGAGGTGTTCTTCCCCGCGATCCGCGAGCCGCGCGGGCTGCCGCGGCTGGCGGCGCTGTTCGAGCGCTGGGTGCGGCGCGTGTCGCTCGAGATCGACTCGGGCTGCATCTACATCAGCGGCGCCGTCGAGTTCGACGACCGTCCGGGCCCGGTGCGCGACGCGCTGGCCGCGATGGTGCAGGCCTGGCACGCGGCGCTGGAACGGGCGATCCGCATCGCGACCGAAGAGGGCCACCTGAAGCCCGACACCGACGCGCAGCAGATGCTGTTCGAGATCCACGGCCTGATCCTCGCGCTGCACCACGACGCGCGCTTCCTGCGCGTGCCCGGCGCGCTCGACCGCGCCCGCACCGGCTTCGCCCGCATCGTCGCGCAGCACGTCACCGCGCGCGGCCGCCGCGCCGACGGCGTGCGCCACGCGGCGGCCGCGGCGCAGCCCTGATCCCGTTCCCCTTCTGTGTCCCCGTCCCAGGAGTAGCCCGACATGCCCACCTACACCCCCCCGTTGCGCGACATGCAGTTCGTGATGCACGAACTGCTGCACGCCGCCGACGAGCTCAAGGCCATCCCGCGCCACGCCGACGTCGACGCCGACACGCTCAACGCCGTCGTCGAGGAGGCCGGCAAGTTTGCCGCCAAGGTGCTCGCGCCGCTGAACACGGTCGGCGACCGCGAGGGCTGCACGCTCGACAAGGCCACGCACGAGGTGCGCACGCCCACCGGTTTCAAGGACGCCTATGCGCAGTACGTCGCCGGCGGCTGGCCGGCGCTGTCGTGCGAGCCCGAGTTCGGCGGCCAGGGCCTGCCGATCCTGCTCAACCAGTGCCTGTACGAGATGCTCAACAGCGCCAACCAGGCGTGGACGATGTACCCCGGCCTCGCGCACGGCGCCTACGAGTGTCTGCTCGCGCACGGCACGCCCGAGCAGAAGCAGACCTTCCTGCCGAAGATCGTCAGCGGCGAGTGGGCCGGCACGATGTGCCTCACCGAGCCGCACTGCGGCACCGACCTCGGCCTGCTGCGCACCAAGGCCGAGCCGCAGCCCGACGGCACCTACAAGCTCACCGGCAGCAAGATCTTCATCAGCGGCGGCGAGCACGACCTGGCGGAGAACATCGTGCACCTGGTGCTCGCGCGCCTTCCCGACGCGCCGCCGGGCAGCAAGGGCATCAGCCTGTTCGTCGTCTCGAAGCACCTCGTCGGGCCCGACGGCAAGCTCGGCGCGCGCAACCCGATCTACTGCACCGGCCTCGAGCACAAGATGGGCATCCACGGCAGCTCGACGTGCCAGATCACGCTCGACGGCGCGGTGGGCACCCTGGTGGGCGAGCCGCACAAGGGCCTGGCGGCGATGTTCGTGATGATGAACGCCGCGCGCCTGGGCGTGGGCAACCAGTCGCTCGGCCTGACCGAGGTCGCGTACCAGAACGCCGTAGCCTATGCGAAGGACCGCCGCCAGATGCGCGCGCTGTCGGGCCCGAAGGAGCCCGACCAGAGCGCCGACCGCATCATCGTGCACCCCGACGTGCGCAAGATGCTGCTCACCGCGCGCGCCTACGCCGAGGGCGGGCGCGCGCTGGCGATGCACACGGCGCTGCTGATCGACAAGGAGCTGCACCACCCCGACCCCGAGGTGCGCAAGGCCTGCGCCGACGAGGTCGCGCTGCTGACGCCCATCATCAAGGCGTTCTTCACCGACAACGGCTGGATCGCGACGTCGCACTGCCTGCAGGTCTTCGGCGGCCACGGCTACATCGCCGAGTGGGGCATGGAGCAGTTCGTGCGTGACTCGCGCATCAACATGATCTACGAGGGCACGAACACGGTGCAGTCGCTCGACCTGCTCGGGCGCAAGGTGCTCGGCGACAACGGCAAGAAGCTCAAGGCCTTCGGTCGCCACATCGCCGAGTTCGTCGAGGAGCACGGCGTCGACGAGAAGATGCTCGAGTTCGTCAACCCGCTGGCCGACCTCGGCGACAAGGTCACCAAGCTGACGACCGAGATCGGCTTCAAGGCGATGAAGAACCCCGACGAGGTCGGCGCCGCCGCGGTCGACTACCTGCGCGTGGTCGGCCACCTCGTGTTCGCCTACTTCTGGGCGCGCATGGCCAAGATCGCGCTCGACCGGCAGGGCAGCGGCGACCCGTTCTACGCCGCCAAGCTGCACACCGCGCGCTTCTACTTCGCCAAGCTGCTGCCCGAGACGGCCGGCCTGATCCGCAGCGCGCGCGCCGGCCTCGAGCCGCTCGCCGCGATGGACGAGGCGCTGTTCTGAGCGCCGCCCACGAAACGACCCCGCAAGGAGCCCACCCGATGGAACGATTCAATGTGCGCAAGGTGGCCGTGCTCGGCGCCGGCGTGATGGGCGCGCAGATCGCCGCCCACCTCGTCAACGTGCGCGTGAGCGTCGTGCTGTTCGACCTGCCCGCGAAGGACGGCCCGAAGAACGGCATCGTCACGAAGGCGATCGACGGCCTGAAGAAGCTCAAGCCATCGCCGCTCGGCGTGGCCGACGACGCGGTGCACATCGAGGCCGCGAACTACGAGGAGCACCTCGACAAGCTGCGCGGCTGCGACCTCGTGATCGAGGCCATCGCCGAGCGCATGGACTGGAAGCTCGACCTGTACCGCAAGGTCGCGCCGTTCGTCGCGCCGCACGCGATCGTCGCGTCGAACACCTCGGGGCTGAGCATCACGAAGCTCGCCGAGGTGCTGCCCGACGAGATCCGCCCGCGCTTCTGCGGCGTGCACTTCTTCAACCCGCCGCGCTACATGTCGCTCGTCGAGCTGATCCCGACGCCGGCCACGCGCGCCGACGTGATCGACCGGCTCGAGACCTTCTGCACGACGACGCTCGGCAAGGGTGTCGTGCACGCGAAGGACACGCCGAACTTCATCGCGAACCGCGTCGGCATCGCCGGGATGCTCGCGACGATGATCGAGGCGGGCAAGTTCGGCCTGACGGTCGACGTCGTCGACGACCTGACCGGCAAGAAGATGGGCCGCGCGTCGAGCGGCACGTTCCGCACCGCCGACGTCGTCGGCCTGGACACGATGGCGCACGTCGTCAAGACGATGCAGGACCACCTGCAGTCCGACCCGTTCTACGCCACCTACGCCACGCCGCCGGTGCTCGCCCGGCTGATCGAGCAGGGCGCGCTCGGGCAGAAGAGCGGCGCGGGCTTCTACAGGAAGGTCGGCAAGGACATCCAGCGTCTCGATGCGGCCAGCGGCGAGTACGTGCCCTCGGGCGCGAAGGCCGACGCCCTCGTCGACCGCATGCTGAAGAAGCCGGCCGCCGAGCGGCTGAAGCTGCTGCGCGAGAGCAGCAACCCGCAGGCGCAGTTCGTCTGGGCGATCCTGCGCGACTCGTTCCACTACTGCGCGGTGCACCTGGCCGAGATCGCCGACACCGCGCGCCACGTCGACTTCGCGATGCGCCGCGGCTTCGGCATGCAGCAGGGGCCGTTCGAGCTGTGGCAGGCCGCCGGCTGGACGCAGGTCGCGCAGTGGGTCAAGGAGGACATCGACGCCGGCAAGGCGCTGTGCAACGCGCCGCTGCCCGACTGGGTGTTCGCGGGGCCGGTGGCCGAGCGCGGCGGCGTGCACACCCCCGAGGGCTCGTGGAGCGCCGCCGAGCGCCGCTTCGTGCCGCTGGCGACGCTGCCGGTCTACGGCCGCCAGCCGTTCCCCGAGACGCTGGTCGGCTGGGCGTCGAACGACCCGCTGAAGGCCGGCGTCGAGGAGTTCCGCAACGACGAGATCCGCGTCTGGAGCCTCGACGGCCAGGTGCTGATCGCCTCGATCACGGCCAAGCTGCACCTGATCAGCCCGGCCGTCACCGAGGGGCTGCTGAAGGCGGTCGAGATCGCCGAGGCCAAGTACCAGGGCCTCGTGATCTGGTCGCCCGACGACGTGTTCTCGGCCGGTGCCAACCTCGAGTCGCTGATGCCGGTGTTCATGAAGCTCGGCGCCAAGGGCATCGCGCCCGAGGAGAAGAAGCTGCAGGACATGATGCTGCGCATCCGCTACGCGCAGGTGCCGGTGGTCGCGGCGATGCGCGGGCTGGCGCTGGGCGGCGGCTGCGAGCTGGCGGTGCACTGCGCGAAGCGCGTCGCGCACCTGGAGAGCTACGTCGGGCTGGTCGAGGTCGGCGTCGGGCTGATCCCGGGCGGCGGGGGCTTGGCGTACATCGCGCGCCGCGCCGCCGAGCAGGCCGCGGCCGCACCGGGCAGCGACCTGCTGGCGTTCCTGCGCGAGGGGTACATGGCCGCGGCGATGGCCAAGGTGGGCACCAGCGCGCTCGAAAGCCGCAAGCTCGGCTACCTGATCGATGGCGACGTCGTCGTCGCGCACAAGGACGAACTGCTGCACGTGGCCGTCGGCCAGGTCAAGGCGATGGCCGACGCCGGCTGGCGTCCGCCGTTGAAGTCGACGTTCCCCGTCGCGGGCCGCTCGGCGATCGCGACGATCAAGGCGCAGCTGGTGGCGATGCGCGACGGCGGGCAGATCAGCGCGCACGACTTCCACCTCGGCAGCCTGATCGCCGACGTGGTGTGCGGCGGCGAGGTCGATGCCGGCACGCTGGTCAGCGAGGAGTACCTGATGGCGCTCGAGCGCAAGCACTTCTGCGCGCTGCTCGACCACCCGAAGACGCAGGAACGCATCATGGGCATGCTGCAGTCCGGCAAGCCGGTTCGCAACTGAAGGAGCGACGAATGAGCAAGCAGATCCAGGACGCCTACATCGTCGCCGCCACGCGCACCCCGATCGGCAAGTCTGGCCGCGGCTACTTCCGCAACACCCGCCCCGACGACCTGCTCGTCGCCGCGATCCAGGGTGCCTTGAAGCAGGTGCCCGGGCTCGACCCGAAGGCGATCGAGGACGCGATCGTCGGCTGCGCGATGCCCGAAGGCGAGCAGGGCTTGAACGTGGCGCGCGTCGCCGCGCTGCTCGCCGGGCTGCCGAACTCGGTGGGCGGCGTCACCGTCAACCGCTTCTGCGCGTCGGGCCTGACCGCGGTGCAGATGGCGGCCGACCGCATCCGCGTCGGCGAGGCCGACGTGATGATCGCCGGCGGCTGCGAGAGCATGAGCATGGTGCCGATGAGCGGCAACAAGCCCTCGTTCAACCCGGCCGTGTTCGCGAAGGACGAGAACGTCGGCATCGCGTACGGCATGGGACTCACCGCCGAGAAGGTCGCTGCGCAGTGGAAGGTGTCGCGCGAGCGGCAGGACGCGTTCGCGCTCGAGTCGCACCGGCGCGCGATCGCGGCGCAGCAGGCCGGCGAGTTCGCCGACGAGATCACGCCGTTCGACGTCGTCACGCGCACGCCGAACCTCGACACCGGCGAGATCGCGCTGGCCACGCGCACCGTGAGCCTCGACGAAGGCCCGCGCGCCGACACGACGCTCGAGGCGCTGGCCAAGCTCAAGCCGGTGTTCGCCGCGCCGAAGGACCCCACCGGCAAGGCCACCGGCATGGGCAGCGTGACGGCGGGCAACAGCTCGCAGACCAGCGACGGCGCCGGCTGCCTGATCCTGGCCAGCGAAGCCGCGATCCAGCGCTTCGACCTCAAGCCTCTGGCGCGCTTCGTCAGCTTCGCGTCGCGCGGCGTGCCGCCCGAGATCATGGGCATCGGGCCGATCGAGGCGATTCCTGCGGCGCTGAAGTCGGCCGGGCTGAAGCTCGACGACCTGGGCTGGATCGAGCTCAACGAGGCGTTCGCCGCGCAGTCGCTGGCGGTGATCGACAGCGTCGGGCTGAATCCGGCGGTGGTCAACCCGATGGGTGGCGCCATCGCGCTCGGCCACCCGCTGGGCGCCACCGGCGCGATCCGCGCGGCCACCGTCGTGCACGCGCTGCGCCGCAAGCAGCTCAAGTACGGCATGGTGACGATGTGCGTCGGCACGGGCCAGGGCGCGGCCGGCATCTTCGAAAGGGTGTGATGAACCACCCCCGAAGCGCCGTTGGCGCTCCCCCCTCGAGGGGGCGCCGCCAGCGGACCGGCGAAGCCGGATCCGCGGCGGCTGCTTGACAGGGGTGCCGGCGGCGCAAGCTGGCAGCCCTTCTGCTCCCTGACCCACAGAACCGGAGGGAACATGCAGCACATCAAGACCGCGGTCGTCAACGGCGTCGCGACGATCGAGATCGCGCGGCCCGAGAAGAAGAACGCGCTGACGCAGGCGATGTACACCGCGATGGCCGACGCGATCGCGGCGGCCGTCGAGGCCCGCGAGGTGCGCGCGCTGCTGATCACCGGCCAGCCGGGCGTGTTCACGTCGGGCAACGACATCGAGGACTTCGTGCAGCGCCCGCCGCAGGGCGAGGACAGCCCGGTGCTGCGCTTCATGCGCGCGCTGCTCGAGTGCGACAAGCCGGTCGTCGCGGCGGTCACCGGCGCGGCCGTGGGCATCGGCACGACGATGCTGCTGCACTGCGACTTCGTGTTCGTGGCCGACGACGCCCGGCTGGCGATGCCTTTCGTCGGCCTCGGGCTGGTGCCGGAGTACGCGTCGAGCCTGCTCGTGCCGCAGCTGATGGGCCCGCGCCGCGCGGCCGAGAAGCTGCTGCTCGGCGACCCGTTCGGCGCCGAGGAGGCGGTGGCGTGCGGCATCGCCAACGCGGTGCTGCCGCCGGCCGAGGTGCTGCCGCACGCGCGCCGCGTGGCCGAGCGCTTCAACGCGCTGCCCCCGGGCGCCGTGCGCGACGCCAAGGCGCTGATGCGCGCGCCGCACCGCGAGCAGGTGATGCAGGTCATCGTCACCGAGGCCGAGATCTTCGCGCGCCGCTTGCGCAGCCCCGAGGCGATGGAGGCCTTCCAGGCCTTCTTCCAGAAGCGCGCGCCGGACTTCGGCAAGTTCTGACTCCGCCGCGCGCGCGATGAGCCTGGCGGCCAAGCTGGTGCTCAGCCCGCTGCTCGTCGCGCAGGCGCTGGCGACGCGGCGACGCATGCCGCGGCTGCCCGAGGCCGACGGCCCGCGCGACGGCGTCGTCGGCACGGGGCCGGTCGCGCTGCGGCTGCTGATCGGCGGCGACTCGTCGGCCGCCGGC
>JBBION010000018.1:0-21425 GCA_037443345.1 Rubrivivax sp.
TGCGCCGCCGCGGCCCAGTCGGCCGGCACGCCGCTGTCGGTGGTGGCCACGCTCCACACGAGCAGCCGCGCCCCGGTGGGCAGCGCGATGGTTGCCGGCGTCCAAGCGGCGTCCGCGTCGGCACCCGCCCCGGCCGTCGCGATGCCGGCCGCGTGCAGCGCGTCCAGCGTCTCGCGCAGCGCGTCGCGCCCCCAGTCGAGCACGTGGTTGTTGGCCAGCGTGCACACGTCGATGCGCGCGGCCGTCAGCACGTCGACGTTGGCCGGGTGCATCCGGTAGTGGATGCCCTTGTGCGGCCACGGGGCGCCGCCGGCCGTGACGGCGGTCTCGAGGTTGACGATGCGCGCGTCGACGTCGGGCGCCACGAGGTGCGCGAACGCGGCGCCCCACGGCTCGTGCGGCGCGAGCGGCGCACCGACCGGCCCGTGCGCCGTCTCGGCCAGCCGCAGGTACTCGCGCGCGTCGTCGACGGCCGGCTCGTACAGGTCCGGCGGCGCGTGGTGGCGCAGCGCCTGGTCGACGCCGCGGCCCGTCATCACGTCGCCGGCGAGCAGCAGCGTGAGGTCGCCGCCGGGCGTCATGGCCGGGGATCAGGGCGTGTGGTGGTGCCCCAGACTCACGCGCTTGGCCTGCAGGCCCTCGCCGGCCGGCTCCGCGACGAACTGCACCGCAGTGCCGATCTCGACGCGCGCGAAGTGCCCGCCGGCCACGTTGTCGCGGCTGAAATAGTACTCCTCGCCGTCGGGCGCGCGGATGAAGCCGAAGCCGCCGTCGGCGTCGAGGCGCACCACTTCGCCGTGCAATTCGCGCGGGTGCTGCTTCTCGTCGCCGCGGCGCTGGTGCACGGCGTCCTGCAGCTGGCGTTTCATTGCGTCGAACGCGTCGCGCAGCGCGACGTAGACGTCCTCGTGCTGCACGCGGTCGACGACGAGCTCGCGCCCGGGCAGCGTCAGGTCGACGCGCACGCCGAACGGGTGGCCCTGGTGCTTGTGCTTCTGCTCGAGGTCGACGACGACGCGGCACGACATGATGTCGCCGCTCAGGTGCTCGAGGTGCGCGACCTTGTCGCGCACCGCCGCCTCGAGCGCGTCGGAACGGTCGAGGCCGTGGAAGACGATCTGGACCGGCACTTTCATGGGGACTCTCCTCGGGCTGGACGCACGCAGTCTCGCGCGCCGCGCGACGCGGCGGCCTGACCTTCGTCAAGACGTGGCGCGGTCCATCGTGCGCGCCAGCAGCGGCCGCAGCGCGCGCAGCGGCCGCGTGTTGAGCAGGTCGGCCGCCTCGAGCCAGCCGCGGCGCGCCTGCCCGACGCCAAGGCGCAGCATCTCGACGTCGGCAGCCGCGTGCGCGTCGAAGTCGATCGCAACGAGCACGCCCTCCTCCTTCGCGAGCCGGCACGCGGTGTCGTCGAGGTCGAGGCGCGCCGGCTGTGCGTTCAGCTCGACGAAGCAGCCGCGCTGCTTCGCGTGTCGGATCACGCGCGCGAGGTCGATGTCGATCGGCCCGCGCTGGCCGGCAGTACCAGCCCGTGCGCAAACGCGGCGCCCGGCGTGCCGGCCACGCAGTGCGGCGGCCACGGCCCGCCTTGCGCGCGAAACGAACAGTGGTCGGCCGGATGCCAGTCGCGCGACGCGAACACCGGCAGGCCGAGCGCCGCGAAGTGCCGCAGCGCCCGTCCCACCGCCGGCAGCACGGCGTCGCCGCCTGGCACCGCGAGGCTGCCGCCGGGCAGGAAGTCGTTCTGTACGTCGACGACGAGCAGCGCGTCGCCGGCGGCAGGCGGTGCAGGGTGGGCTCGCGTCATCGGCGCTCCAGCTCGCGGGTGACCACGGCGCGAGCGTGCGCAACGCCGGGCGCCGGCGCCTTGATGCAGCGCAAGCGCGTGGCACATGGGCCGTTGCCTACACTGCGCGCACCGTCACCGTCGGGAGGAGTCGCCGTGCCACTGTCGATCCAGGCCGTCGTCGATGCGCTGGGCGCGCACGCGCCCCACCCGTTCGCCGTCACGCTGCCCGACGGCGCGCGCCACGCCTGCGGCGCCGGCGAGCCGGCGTTCACGCTGCACCTGCGCACCGAGGCCGCCGTGCTGGCCACGCTGGCGCGCGGCCACATCGGGCTGCTCGAGGCCTACTTCGACGGCGAGGTCGACGTCGACGGCAGCTTCCACGCCGCGATGGCGGTCGGGCTGGCGAGCGACCTGTCGCGTGGCACCAACCCGCTGCTCGGCGCCGAGAACCGCCTGCACGAGGTGCGCCACTCGAACCGTGACCCGGCGCAGGCCAAGGCCAACGCGCGTTTCCACTATGGTCTCGGCGAGCCGTTCTACCGGCTGTGGCTCGACGACCCGCTGAAGATGTACACCTGCGCCTACTGGCGCGAAGGCACCCAGACGCTCGAGGAGGCGCAGAGGAACAAGATCGACCACGTGATCCGCAAGATCCGCCTCGCGCCGGGCGAGCGCTACGTCGACATCGGCTGCGGCTTCGGCGGCTTCATGTTCCGCGCGCTGGAGACGGTCGGCGCGCTCGGCACCGGAGTCAACACGACGACCGAGCAGGTCGACTGGCTGCGCGGCGAGATCGCGCGCCGCGGCCTGGCCGACCGGCTCACGGTGCGCGAGGCCGACTTCCGTGACGTCGACACCCAGTACGACAAGGTCGTCTCGATCGGCACGCTCGAGCACGCCGGGCGCGACCAGCTCGCCGAGGTGATACGCGCCCACGCCGACTTCCTGAAGCCCGGCGGGCTGGGCATGCTGCACTTCATCGGCCACGTCGGCCGCTTCGAGACCGAGCTGTTCATCCGCAAGCATGTCTTCCCCGGCGGCTGGATCCCGAGCCTTGCCGACGTGATCGTCGAGATGGAGCGCTGCGGAATGGAGGTGGTCGACGTCGAGAACCTGCGCCGCCACTACGCCCCGACGCTCGACGCCTGGGCCGAGCGCTTCGAGCACCGGTGGCCCGAGATCCAGGCGCTCGACCCGCAGCGCTTCGACGAGCGCTTCCGCCGCGTCTGGCGCACCTACCTCGTCGGCTGCGCCGAGATGTTCCGCGCCCCCAGCGGCTACACGCACCTGTGGCAGATCGTGTTCAGCAAAGGCAACGTCACGCGCGACAACTACCCGATGAGCCGCGCGCACCTGTACACCGACGCCCATGTCGGCCGCTGACGCGCACGCCGCGCGCGTCACCCGGCTGCGCGCAGCCATCGCCGCCGCCGGCGCCGGCGCCCCGCTCGGGCTGGCCAAGCGCACGTCGAACCTGTTTCGCGACCGCGCCGAGGGGCGCAAGCAGCGGCTGGACCTCGGCGAGTTCCGCCACGTGCTGCGCATCGACACCAGCGGCTGGGTCGACGTCGAGGGCCTGTGCACCTACGAGGCGCTGGCCGACGCGACGCTCGCGGTGGGCCAGATGCCGGCGGTGGTGCCGCAGCTCAAGACGATCACGATCGGCGGCGCCGCGGCCGGCGTCGGCATCGAGGCCACCTCGTTTCGCGAAGGGCTGGTGCACGACACGCTGCTCGAGATCGAGGTGCTGCTGCCCGGCGGCGACGTCGTCGTGGCCACCCCGGACAACGAGCACCGCGCGCTGTTCCACGGCTTTCCCAATTCGTACGGCACGCTCGGCTACGCGCTGCGGCTGAAGGCGCGCACGCGGCCCGTCAAGCGCTTCGTGCGCGTCGAGCACCGCCCGTTCGCCGGCGCCGACGCGTTCTTCGCCGGGCTCGACGCCGCGTGCGCCGACCCGGCGTCGGACTTCGTCGACGGCGTCGTCTTCGGTCGCGGCGATCACGTGCTCAGCGTCGCGGCCTTCGTCGACGACGCGCCGCAGGCGAGCGACTACACCTTCGAGCGCATCTACTACCGCTCGCTGAAGACGACGCCGGTGGACTACCTGAGCGCGCGCGACTACCTCTGGCGCTGGGACACCGACTGGTTCTGGTGCTCGAAGAACGTCGGTGCGCAGCACCCGCTGGTGCGGCGGCTGCTCGGGCGGGGGCGGCTGAACTCGCGCACGTACACGAAGATGATGCGCTTCAACAGCCGCTGGGGCTTCACGCGCTCGTGGGCCCGGCTGCGCGGCGTGCACCCCGAGTCGGTGATCCAGGACGTCGATATCCCCCGCCCGCGCGCGGCCGAGTTCCTCGACTTCCTCCTCGCGCAGGTCGGCATCGTGCCGGTGTGGGTCTGCCCGATCCGCCCGGCCGAGCCGGGCCACGCGTTCACGCTGTACCCGCTCGCCCCCGGCGTGCGCTACGTCAACTTCGGCTTCTGGGACGTCGTGCCGAGCCGGCAGCCGCACCCCCCGGGGCACTTCAACCGCCTCGTCGAACGCAAGGTGATCGAGCTCGGCGGGATCAAGTCGCTGTACTCCGACAGCTTCTTCCCGCGCGACGAGTTCGACCGCGCCTACGCGAAGGACCGCTACCGCGCGCTGAAGGCCACCTACGACCCGCAGCACCGCGCGCTCGACCTGTACGACAAGGTCGTCGGGCGGCGCTGACGATGAACCAGCCCGCGCTGTTCGACGATGCGCCCGCCACCGCCGGCGACGCCATCGTGCCGGCGGTGCCGGACGCCGACGTCATTGCGCTGGCACGGCAGCTGCGCGCGCTTCGGCGACCGCTTGCGCCTGGGCACGGCGTCGTGGCACTTTCCGGGACGGGCAGGCCTCGTGTGGGCACGGCCCCATGCGGCCCCCGAGCTGTCGCGCCGCGGTCTGGCCGCGTATGCCGCCCATCCGCTGCTGGGCACCGTCAGCCTCGACCGGACCTTCTACCGCCCGCTGTCGGCGGCGCAGTACGCGACCCTGGCGGCCCAGGTGCCGGCCGGGTTTCGCTTCGTCGTCAAGGCCCCCGCGCTCGTCACCGACCCGAGCCTGCGCGACGGCCGCGGGCGCGACACGGGCGCCAACCCGGGCTTCCTCGACCCGCGTGCGGCCGTCGAGCACGCCGCCCGTCCGGCCAGCTCCGGCCTCGGTGCGTCACTCGGCGTGCTCGTGTTCCAGCTCTCGCCGCTGCCGGCGGCGATGCGCCAGCGGGTCGACACCCTGTGGCCGCGCCTGGAGGCGATGCTCTCGGCGGCACGCGACGCCGTCCCGGCGCAGGCCGTCGTCGCGCTCGAGGTGCGCGACGCCGAGTGGCTCACACCGACCCTTGCCGCTCGTCTGAAGGCGCTGGGCGTGCGCTACGTGCTCGGCCTGCTCGACCGCCTGCCGGCGATCGACGACCAGCTGCCGATGCTGCGGGCGACGTGGCCCGGCGACCTGGTGTGCCGCTGGAACCTGCAGCGCGGGCAGACCTACGCTCAGGCGCGCGACGCGTGGGCACCGTTCGACCGCTTGCAGGCGCCCGACGAGCCGACACGGCACACGCTGGCGAAGGTGGCTGCCGCCACGCTCGCCGCGGGTCACCGCGTGTTCGTGACGGTCAACAACAAGGCCGAGGGCAGCGCCCCGCTGTCGGTGCTGGCGTTGGCGCGCGCGATCGACGACGCCGCTGCAGGCTGACTGCAGACGGCGCGACGGCGGCGGCTCGGCGACACGCTCCGCGAGCGTGATCCCCGCATTCCTCGAGCGAACGCCGCGGATCCGGCTACGCCGGTCCGCTGGCGTTGCCCCCTGGGGGGAGGCGCCGAAGGCGCTTCGGGGGGTCACTTGAGCGCCGCGCGCGCATTGCGGAACATGCGCATCCACGGGCTGTAGCCGTCGGCGGCGCCGGCCGTCCAGCTCATCTGCAGCTGGCGGAACACGCGCTCGGGGTGCGGCATCAGCGCCGTGAAGCGGCCGTCGGGCGTCGTGACGGCGGTCAGCCCGTCGGGACTGCCGTTGGGGTTGTGCGGGTAGGCCTCGGTCGCCCGGCCGTGCGGGTCGACGAAGCGCATCGCGCGCACGACGCGCTGCGCGTTGCCGCGCTGCGAGAAGTCGGCGCGGCCCTCGCCGTGCGCCACCGCGATCGGGATGCGGCTGCCGGCCATGCCGCCGAAGAACAGCGACGGGCTGGCCAGCACCTCGACCAGGCTCAGCCGCGCCTCGAACTGTTCGCTCGCGTTGCGCGTGAACCGGGGCCACGCGTCGGCGCCAGGGATGATGGCGCTGAGCGCAGCCATCATCTGGCAGCCGTTGCACACGCCCAGCGCGAGCGTGTCGCGGCGCTGGAAGAACGCCGCGAAGGGTTCGGCCAGCGCCGGGTTGAACAGGATCGAGCGCGCCCAGCCCTCGCCGGCGCCCAGCGTGTCGCCGTAGCTGAAGCCGCCGCAGGCGACGAAGCCCTGGAACTGGTCGAGCCGCGCGCGGCCGGCCTGCAGGTCGCTCATGTGCACGTCGAAGGTGTCGAAGCCGGCGGCGTGCATCGCGTAGCTCATCTCGACGTGCGAATTGACCCCCTGCTCGCGCAGGATCGCCATCTTCGGCCGCGCGAGGTTCACGAACGGCGCGGCGACGTCGTCGGCGGGGTCGAACGTCAGGTGCACGTGCAGGCCGGGGTCGTCGGCGGCGCCGGCCAGCGCGTGCTCGCTGTCGGCGCAGGCCGGGTTGTCGCGCAGCCGCGCGATGCGCCAGCTGACCTCGTCCCACGTCTGATGCAGCTGATCCAGCGGCGCCGAGAACACGCACCTGGTGTCGCGCCAGACCTCCATCACGCCGCGGTCGTTGGGCACGCCGACGACGTGCGTGACGCGGCCCAGGCCGTGCTCGCGCAGCGTCGCGATCACGGCGTCGCGGTCGGCGCGGCGCACCTGCAGCACGGCGCCGAGCTCTTCGGCGAACAGCGCCTTCAGCGTCAGCTCGTTGCGCCGCTCGCCGACCTGGCTGGCCCAGTTCTTCGAGTCGCCGTACTCGGCACGGCTGTCGCCGATGCCGTCGCCTTCGGTCACGAGCAGGTCGACGTTGAGGCTGACGCCGACGTGGCCGGCGAACGCCATCTCGCACACGCAGGCCCACAGCCCGCCGTCGCTGCGGTCGTGGTAGGCGAGCAGCTGGCCGCGCGCGCGCAGTTCGTTGACGGCACCGACCAGCGCCTTCAGGCGCTGCGGGTCGTCGAGGTCGGGCACCGTGTCACCGAACGCGCCGAGCGTCTGCGCGAGGATCGAGCCGCCCATGCGATGGCGCCCGCCGCCGAGGTCGACCAGGATCAGCGCCGTGTCGCCGCCCTGCAACTGCGGCGTCAGCGTGCCGCGCACGTCGTCGAGCGTCGCGAAGGCGCTGACGATCAGCGACACCGGCGCGACGACCTCGCACGCGCCGTCGGCGCCGTTCCACTTCGTGCGCATCGACAAGCTGTCCTTGCCGACCGGGATGCCGATGCCCAGCGCCGGGCACAGCTCCATGCCGACCGCCCTGACGGTGTCGTAGAGCGCGGCGTCCTCGCCGGCCTCGCCGCAGGCGGCCATCCAGTTGGCGCTGAGCTTGACGCATGCGAGCTCGATCGGCGCGGCGAGCAGGTTGGTGATCGCCTCGGCCACCGCCATGCGGCCCGACGCCGGCGCGTCCAGTGCCGCCAGCGGCGTGCGCTCGCCCATCGCCATCGCCTCGCCACGGCTGCCGACGAAGTCGGCCAGCGTGACGGCGCAGTCGGCCACCGGCACCTGCCAGGGGCCGACCATCGGGTCGCGGTGGCTCAGGCCACCCACCGTGCGGTCGCCGATCGTGATCAGGAAGCGCTTGGAGGCCACCGTCGGGTGGCGCAGCACGTCGAAGGCGACGCGCTCGAGTGCCACGCCGGTGAGGTCCAGCGGCGCCTCGGTGCGCGCGACACGATGCACGACGCGGTGCATCTTCGGCGGCTTGCCGAGCAGCACTTCCATCGGCATGTCGATCACCCGCTCGCCGCCCTCGCCGTCCTCGACGACGAGCTCAGGCGCGTCGGTGGCGACGCCGACCACCGCGAACGGGCAGCGCTCGCGCGCGCACATCTGCTCGAACAGCGGCATCAGCGCCGGGTCGACGGCCAGGACGTAGCGCTCCTGGCTCTCGTTGCACCAGATCTCCTTCGGCGCCAGGCCGCTCTCCTCCAGCGGGACCTGGCGCAGGTCGAAGCGCGCGCCCTTGCCCGCGCCGTCGGCCAGTTCGGGGAACGCGTTGGAGAGCCCGCCGGCGCCGACGTCGTGGATCGCGAGCACGGGGTTGTTCTCGCCCAGCGCCCAGCAGTGGTTGATGACCTCCTGGGCGCGGCGCTGGATCTCGGGGTTGCCGCGCTGCACGCTGTCGAAGTCGAGCGCGGCCGTGTTGGTGCCCGCCGCCATCGAGCTCGCGGCGCCGCCGCCCATGCCGATGCGCATGCCGGGGCCGCCGAGCTGCACGAGCAGCGTGCCGGCGGGGAACGTGACCTTGTGCGTCTGCGTCGCGTCGATGCTGCCGACGCCGCCGGCGATCATGATCGGCTTGTGGTAGCCGCGCCGCACGCCGGCCACCGTCTGCTCGTAGACGCGAAAGTAGCCGGCAAGGTTGGGCCGGCCGAACTCGTTGTTGAACGCCGCGCCGCCGAGAGGCCCGTCGATCATGATCTGCAGCGCGCTCGCGATGTGCTCGGGCTTGCCGACGGGGTCGCGCTCCCACGGCTCGTCCGTCTGCGGCAGGTGCAGGTTCGACACCGAGAAGCCGGTGAGCCCGGCTTTCGGCCTCGCGCCGCGGCCGGTGGCGCCCTCGTCGCGGATCTCGCCGCCGGCGCCGGTGGCCGCGCCGGGGAACGGGCTGATCGCGGTCGGGTGGTTGTGCGTCTCGACCTTCATCAGCACGTGCGCGGTGACCTCGCGCGGGCCGTACTTCGGCGCGTTCGTGAAGCCCTCGGGCTGCCAGCGCTCGACGGGGCCGCCCTCCATGATCGCGGCGTTGTCGCTGTAGGCGACCACGGTGCGCTGCGGGCTCGTCTTCTCGGTGTGGCGGATCATCGCGAACAGGCTGCGCTCCTGGCGCTGCCCGTCGACCGTGAAGTCGGCGTTGAAGATCTTGTGCCGGCAGTGCTCGCTGTTGGCCTGCGCGAACATCATCAGCTCGACGTCGCTCGGGTTGCGGCCGAGCCGGGTGAATGCATCGACGAGGTAGTCGACCTCGTCGTCCGACAGCGCGAGCCCGAACGTCGCGTTGGCCTCGAGCAGCGCCTCGCGGCCGTAGGCGAGCACGTCGACGTGCGCCAGCGGCGGCGCCGGCTGCGGGTCGAACAGGTGGCGCGCGGCCTCGCGCTCGAACGCGACGCGCTCCGTCATGCGGTCGTGCAGCAGCGCGGCCACCGCGCGGCGCTCGGCGTCGGCCAGCGGCTTGGCGCCGCCGAGCAGCCCGCCCTTGAGCGTGAGCCGGAACTCCGTCACGCGCTCGACGCGGTGCACCGGCAGGCCGCAGTTGTGCGCGATGTCGGTGGCCTTGCTCGCCCACGGCGACACGGTGCCCAGCCGCGGCATCACGACGACGAGCTCGCCGTCGGTGGCGCCGGCGTACGGGTCGCCGTAGGTCAGCAGCGCCTGCAGCCGGTCGAGCGCGGCGGCGTCGAGCGGCGCGTCGCTGGCGACCCAGTGCACGTGGCGCGCGGCGATGCCCGCCACGCGCGGGGCCACCGCGGCGATGCGCTCGAGCAGTGCGCGGGCGCGGAAGGCGGACAGCGCTTGGCTGCCCTCGAAGTGCATCAGGTGCGGGGAAGGCAGCGGCATCGGAACCCGGGGTCGAGGGCGGAGGGCGGAGGCGGCCGTTCCGCGTGAAGGGTGGCCGCGCAGGAACCCGGGATTCTACGGGGGCGATGGGATAATCCCGGGCCATGACGATCCCGATCAAGACCGGCGCCGACGTCGAGGCGATGCGCACCGCGTGCCGCCTCGCGTCGGAGGTGCTGGACCTGCTGACGCCGCACGTCAAGCCCGGCGTCACGACGCTCGAACTCGACCGCATCGCGCACGACCACATCGTGCACGTGCAAGGCGGCATCCCGGCCACGCTGGGCTACCAGCCGCCGGGCTACCCGCCCTACCCGGCGTCGCTGTGCGCGTCGATCAACCACCAGGTCTGCCACGGCATCCCGAACGACCGTCCGCTGAAGAACGGCGACATCGTCAACATCGACGTCACCGTCATCAAGGACGGCTGGCACGGCGACAACAGCCGCATGTACGTCGTCGGCGAGGGCTCGATCGCCGCGAAGCGGCTGTGCCAGGTCACCTACGAGGCGATGTGGAAGGGCATCGTCAAGGTGCGCCCCGGTGCGCGCCTGGGCGACATCGGTCACGCGATCCAGACCTTCGCCGAGGCGGCCGGCTACTCGGTGGTGCGCGAGTTCTGCGGCCACGGCGTCGGGCGCAAGTTCCACGAGGAGCCGCAGGTGCTGCACTACGGCCGCCCGGGCACGCTCGAGGAACTGAAGCCGGGCATGATCTTCACGATCGAGCCGATGATCAACGCCGGGCGGCGCGAGATCCGCGAGCTCGGCGACGGCTGGACCATCGTCACGAAGGACCGCTCGCTGTCGGCGCAGTGGGAGCACACCGTGCTGGTCACCGACGCCGGCTACGAGGTGCTGACGCTGTCGGCCGGCAGCCCGCCGCCCCCCGGGTTCGCGCGCGCGACGTTGCCGGCGGCGGCTTGAGCGCGATGCTGGCTCCGTCGGCCGCGGCAGCGTCGAGCGTGGGCGAGCTGCGCCAGCGCTTTCGCGACGGCAAGGCGGCGCTGCTCGAACAGTTCCGCGCCGCGCGCCCGACCGCGCCGGCCGCCGCTCGGCTGCTGCGCGCGCTGGCGCGCCACGTCGACGCGACGCTCGCAGGTCTGTGGCAGCGCGCCGGCATGCCGCCCGGTGCGGCGCTGGTGGCGGTGGGCGGCTACGGGCGCGGCGAGCTGTACCCCTACTCCGACGTCGACGTGCTCGTGCTGCTGCCCGACACCGACACGCAGGTGCGCCACGGCGCGGCGATCGAGTCGTTCATCACCGCGTGCTGGGACATCGGCCTGGAGATCGGCTCGTCGGTGCGCACGCTCGACGAGTGCCTGGCCGAGAGCGAGCGCGACGTGACGGTGCGCACCGCGTTGCTCGAGTCGCGCTTCATCTGCGGCGCCCGGCGTGCCTTCGACGCGTTCCGCCGCGCGCACGACGCCAGCGTCGACGCGCGCGCGTTCCTGCGCGCGAAGTCGCTCGAGATGCAGCAGCGCCACGTAAAGTACGAGGACACGCCGTACGCGCTCGAGCCCAACTGCAAGGAAAGCCCCGGCGGCCTGCGCGACCTGCAGGTCGTCGTGTGGGTCGCGCGCGCCGCCGGTCTCGGGCGCAACTGGAGCGAACTGGCCGCCAGCGGGCTCGTGACGCCGTTCGAGGTCAAGCAGCTGCACCGCAACGAGGGGCTGCTCAAGCTGATCCGCGCGCGGCTGCACCTGGTGGCCGGCCGGCGCGAGGACCGCCTCGTGTTCGACCTGCAGACGGCGGTGGCGGCGAGCTTCGGCTTCGCGTCGACGCCGTCGCAGCGTGCCTCCGAAGTGCTGATGCGGCGCTACTACTGGGCGGCCAAGGCGGTGGCGCAGCTCAACCAGGTCCTGATGCTCAACATCGAGGAGCGCATCAACCGCTCGGAGGCGGCGCCGATGCGCCCGCTCGACGACCCGCGCTTCCTCGACCGCAGCGGCATGCTCGAGGTCGCCAGCGACGACCTGTACCAGCGCGACCCGCACGCGATCCTGCAGACCTTCCTGGTGTTCCAGCGCACGCCGGGTGCCAAGGGGTTGTCGGCGCGCACGCTGCGCGCGCTGTACAACGCGCGCGCGCAAATGGGCGCGGCGTACCGCAGCGACCCGGTCAACCGCCGCACCTTCATGCAGATCCTGCAGCACGCCGACGGCGGCCAGACGCACGCGCTGCGGCTGATGAACCAGACCTCGGTGCTCGGGCGCTACCTGTGGGTGTTCCGCCGCATCGTCGGCCAGATGCAGCACGACCTGTTCCACGTCTACACGGTGGACCAGCACATCCTGATGGTGCTGCGCAACGTGCGCCGCTTCTTCATCCCCGAGCACGCGCACGAGTACCCGTTCTGCTCGCAGCTCGCGCTGCAGTGGGACAAGCCGTGGCTGCTCTACGTCGCGGCGCTGTTCCACGACGTCGCCAAGGGTCGGGGCGGCGACCACTCCGACCTCGGCGCGATGGAGGTGCGGCGCTTCTGCCGCCAGCACGGCATCGGCGGCGACGACGCGAAGCTTGCCGAGTTCCTCGTGCAGCACCACCTGAGCATGTCGCGCATCGCGCAGAAGGAGGACCTGTCGGACCCCGACGTCATCGCCGCCTTCGCGCGCCTGGTCGGCGACCCGCGCCGGCTGAACGCGCTGTACCTGCTGACGGTCGCCGACATCCGCGGCACCAGCCCGAAGGTGTGGAACGCCTGGAAGGGCAAGCTGCTCGAGGACCTGTACCGCCAGACGCTGCGCGCCCTCGGCGGCGCGAAGCCCAACATGGACGCCGAGATCGAGGCGCGCAAGGTCGAGGCGCGCTCGATGCTCGCGCTGGCGTCGATGCTGCCCGACACCGAGCAGGCGCTGTGGCGCACGCTCGAGGTCAGCTACTTCGCGCGCCACGACGCCAGCGACATCGCGTGGCACGCGCGCGTGCTGTGGCGCCACGTGGAGACCGCCGAGCCCGTCGTGCGCGCGCGGCCATGGTCGCTCGGCGAGGGACTGCAGGTGCTTGTCTACGCGCCCGACCGTGCCGACCTGTTCGCGCGCATCTGCGGCTACTTCGACAGCGCCGGCTTCAACATCCAGGACGCGAAGATCCACACCACGCGCGCCGGCTACGCGCTCGACACGTTCCAGGTGATCCACCCGCAGATGGAGCCGCCGAACACGCCGAACTACCGCGACCTGACGGCGCTGGTCGAAAGCCAACTCAAGCACGCGCTGGCCAGCGACGCGCCGCTGCCCGAGCCCAGCCGCGGGCGCATCTCGCGGCGCGTGCGCTCGTTCCCGGTGACGCCGCGCGTGTCGCTGCGCCCCGACGAGCGTGCGCAGCGCTGGCTGCTGTCGATCAGCACGAGCGACCGCTCGGGCCTGCTGTACGGCATCGCGCGCGTGCTGGCGCGCCACCGCGTGAACCTGCAGCTGGCCAAGGTCACGACGCTGGGCGAGCGCGTCGAGGACACCTTCCTCGTCGACGGCCCCGAGCTGCAGCAGTCGAAGGCGCAGCTGCAGATCGAGAGCGAGCTGCTCGACGCGGTGGCGCCGCAGACATGAACCACCCCCGACGCGCCTTCGGCGGGCCACGCCCTCGCAGAGCTCGGGCGGTTCGCGCGGCGTTCGGGTCTGCGCAGGCAGACCCTCACGTCCGCGCTTACCCCCGTCGAGGGGGGCGAGCCCGGACCCGAAAGGTCCGGTGGACCTTTCGTGACTGGCGAGCGGCCAGGCCGCAAGGTCCGGCGCGGCCTGCAAGGCCCGCCAGCGGAGCGGCGAAGCCGGATCCGCGGCGGCCGCATGAAGCCGTGCGGTGTACGGGTCATGCGTGCCTTGGGCACGGCATGGACCGCTGAGATGACGGTTGCGTTGGTCGACGCGCGAGCGGTCGCCGACGGCACGGCCGGCGTCGATGCCGTGATCGACGCGCGCTCGCCGGCCGAGTTCGCCGAGGACCACCTGCCCGCGGCGCTGAACTGGCCGGTGCTCGACGATCGCGAGCGGCGCGTCGTCGGCACGCTGTACAAGCAGGTCTCGCCGCACGAGGCGCGCAAGGTCGGCGCCGCGATGGTGGCGCGCAACGTCGCGACGCACCTCGAGCGCTGGGCCGCCGAGCGCTCGCGCGAGTGGCGCCCGCTCGTGTATTGCTGGCGCGGCGGGCAGCGCTCGGGCTCGCTGGCGTGGTTCCTCGACCAGATCGGGTTTCGCACGCAGCAGCTCAAGGGCGGGTACAAGGCCTTTCGCGGCGTCGTGCGCGACGACCTCGACCGCCTGCCCGTGGCGCTGACGCTGCACGTGCTGACAGGGCGCACCGGCAGCGGCAAGACGCGGCTGCTGCAGGCGCTGCGCGACGCCGGCGCGCAGGTGCTCGACCTCGAGGCGCTGGCCTGCCACCGTGGCTCGGTGCTCGGCGCCGTGCCCGGCGCGCCGCAGCCGAGCCAGAAACGCTTCGACACGCTGCTGTGGCAGGCCCTGCGCGCCCTCGACCCGGCGCGGCCGGTGTTCGTCGAGAGCGAGAGCCGCAAGATCGGCGCGCTGCACCTGCCCGACGCGCTGATCGCGCGCATGCGCGAGCACGGCCGCTGCATCGAGGTCGAGCTGGCGCTGGACGACCGCGTCGCGCTGCTGCTCGAGGAATACGGCTTCTTCGCGCGCGACGCCGAGCAGTTCTGCCGTCGGCTGCAGGTCCTGGTGCCGCTGGCCGGCCGCGAGACGGTGCTCGGCTGGCAGGCGCTGGCGCGCGCCGGGCGCTGGGCCGAGGCGTTCGCCGACCTGATGGAGCGCCACTACGACCCGCTGTACGAGCGCTCGATGGCGCGCCACTTCGCGGGGCGCACTGCCGCGCCGCGGCTCGCGCTGCGAGGGCGCGACGCGGCGGCGCTGGCGGCGGCGGCCCGCGACGTGCTGGACCTCGCCGCGCGCGCCGAGTGACGGCCGCCGTGGCGCTTGATGTCGCTCAATCGGTGCGGCACAGCCACGTGGCAGCATCGCGCCCACGATGACGTGTGACGCCGCCGCCGCAAAGCCGCTGCCGATCCGCCCCGTCACGCTGTCGTCGCCGTGGCGGTGGCTGTCGCGGGGCTGGGACGACTTCGCGCGCCGCCCGGGCCCCGGCCTGATCCACGGCGCGGCGCTGGCACTGTTCGGCGCGGCGCTGTTCGTGTTGGCCTACGACCGCTTCTGGCTGCTCGCCGGGGCCTTCAGCGGCTTCCTGCTGCTGGCGCCCGTGCTCGCCACCGGGCTGTACGCGATCAGCCGCGGGCTCGAGCGCGGTGGGCATGCCGACATGCGCACGGCGCTGCGCACATGGCGCCCGCGCGACCACCGGCTCGTCACCTTCGGCGTGCTGCTGGCGGCCGCGGGCACCGGCTGGGTGCTGACCTCGGCGGCGCTGATCACGGTGTTCGCCGACGCCCCGGTGCGCAACCCGCGCGACTTCCTGCACGTCGTCGTGCTGGCGCCGAAGTCGATGCTGTTCGAGGCCTGGCTGGCGCTCGGTGGCGCGCTGGCCGCGCCCGTGTTCGCGTCGAGCGTCGTCGCGATGCCACTGCTGCTCGACCGGCCGGTGGGCCTGTGGCGCGCGGTGCTGACGAGCTGGAGCGCCGTCGTCGAGAACCCGCTGCCGCTGGCGCTGTGGGCGGCGATCCTGATGACGATGACGGCGGTGGCGATTGCCGCCGGCATGGTCGGCCTGCTGGTGGTGGTGCCATGGCTCGCACACGCGAGCTGGCACGCCTACCGCGACCTCGTCGATGCGTCGTCGCTGCCCGAGTCGGCGTGAACGGCCATGTTCGGCTTCGACGAGGAACAGATCGCGTGGTTCGGCCTGACGTTCGGCGTCACGGCCTTCATGCTGTACATGGTCTTCATCGTGCTGCAGCTCGCGCGCGAGTCGAAGGCGGGCAAGTTCGGCACCTTCGTGCTGCTGCTGGTGCTCGGCTTCGGGCTGCTCGGCTTCGCCGCCAAGGGCCTGATCAAGTACTTCCTCGCCGGCGCCGGCGAATGACCGCGGCCCGCGAACAAGAACGCCGGCTCGTGCCGGCGTTCTCGTTGATCTGACTGGCGCCCCCTCGCGGAGGGGGGCGGGGGGAGCTGTGGGGACGCCCGCAGGGTTGACCCGCAGGCTCCGCCAGCGGGTCAACCCATGTGCAAGCCGCCGTTGCAGCTGAAGTCGGCGCCCGTCGTGAAGCCCGAGTCGGGGCCGGCGAGCCAGGCGACGATCGAGCCGATCTCCTCGGGCGTGCCCAGCCGCTTGACGGGAATCGTGGCGACGATCTTCTCCAGGATCTCGGGCTTGATCGCGCGGACCATGTCGGTGCCGATGTAGCCCGGGCTGACGGTGTTGACCGTCACGGCCTTGGCCGCCAGCTCCTGTGCCAGCGCCATCGTGAAGCCGTGCATGCCGGCCTTGGCCGCCGAGTAGTTGGTCTGGCCGGCCTGACCCTTCTCGCCGTTGACGGAGCTGATCTGGATGATGCGCCCCCAACCCCGCTCCACCATGTCCGGCACGACCTGCTTGGTCACGTTGAACATGCTGTTGAGGTTGGTGTCGATGACGGCCTTCCAGTCGTCGGGCGTCATCTTCAGGAACATGCGGTCGCGCGTGATGCCGGCGTTGTTGACGAGCACGTCGATCGGCCCGTGCTCGGCCTTGGCCTTCGTGAAGGCGGCCACCGTCGACTCCCAGTCGGCCACGTTGCCGACCGAGGCGTGGAACGCGTAGCCCAGCGCCTTCTGCTCGTCCAGCCACTTCTGGTGGTCGCGGCTGGGACCGCAGCCGGCAATCACCTTGAAGCCGTCCTTGGCCAGCCGCTGGCAGATCGCCGTGCCGATGCCGCCCATGCCGCCAGTCACGTACGCCACTCTCTGTGTCATTGCTCGCTCCTTCGTCGTCCTTTGAACCGATGTCGTGAGCGTCCCGCCCGCCGCGCCTGCGGTCAAGCGGGGTTGCCCCGCAGTGTGGTGCCGCGCCGTCAGCGCTCGAGCGTCAGCGCGACGCCCATGCCGCCGCCGATGCACAGCGCGGCCAGCCCCTTCCTCGCGTCGCGGCGCTGCATCTCGTGCAGCAGCGTGACGAGGATGCGGCAGCCGGACGCGCCGATCGGATGGCCGATCGCGATCGCGCCGCCGTTGACGTTGACCTTGGCCGGGTCGTTCTCCAGCACCTTGTTGACCGCGCAGGCCTGCGCGGCGAACGCCTCGTTGAGCTCGAACAGGTCGACGTCGCCGACGTTCCAGCCCGCGCGCGCGAGCGCCTTCTTCGACGCCGGCACCGGGCCCATGCCCATCGTCGCGGGATCGAGCCCGCTGGTGGCGTAGCTGGCGATGCGTGCCAGCGGCTTCAGGCCCAGCGCAGCCGCCTTGGCCGCGCTCATCACCACCACGGCGGCCGCGCCGTCGTTGATGCCCGAGGCGTTGCCGGCGGTCACGCTGCCGGCCTTGTCGAAGGCCGGCCGCAGGCCGGCGAGGGCCTCGGCGTTCGTCTTCGTGTTGATGAACTCGTCGCTCGCGAAGACGAGCGGGTCGCCCTTCTTCTGCGGGATCGTCACGCCGACGATCTCGTCCTTGAAGCGGCCCGCGGCCTGCGCCGCGGCGGCCTTCTGCTGGCTGGCCAGCGCCAGCGCGTCCTGCATCTCGCGCGTGATGCCGTGCGCCTTGGCCACGTTCTCGGCGGTGATGCCCATGTGGTACTGGTTGTAGACGTCCCACAGGCCGTCGACGATCATCGAGTCGATCATCTTCCAGTCGCCCATGCGCTGCCCGTCGCGGCTGCCCAGCAGCACGTGCGGGCTGGCACTCATGTTCTCCTGCCCGCCGGCGACGACGATCTCGCTGTCGCCGGTGGCCACCGCCTGCGCGGCGAGCATCACCGCCTTCAGGCCCGAGCCGCACACGGCGTTGATCGTCAGCGCCGGCGTCTCCTTCGGCACGCCGGCCTTCATCATCGCCTGGCGTGCCGGGTTCTGGCCGGCGCCCGCCGCGAGCACCTGGCCCATGATGACCTCGCCGACCTGCGTCGGGTCGAGCCTGGCGCGGGCGATGGCCTCGCGCACGACGATGGCGCCGAGCTCCGTGGCCGGGGTCTTGGCGAGCGTGCCGCCGAACTTGCCGACCGCGGTGCGCGCGGCCGAGACGATGACGATGTCGGTCATGGACAGTCTCCGGTGACGATGGGGATGCGAATGCGCGTCACGCCTTCTGCTTGACGTAGCGGCCGGGGGCGGGCTCGATGGCCTTGCGGCCGCGCCCGCCGTAGGTTTTGGGTGCCGGCACCAGCTTGCCGGCGTGCGGCTTGACCCACGCCGCCCAGTCGGTCCACCAGCTGCCCGGAAGTTCCTTCGCGCCGGCGAGCCAGTCGTGGGCCTTGGGCGGCAGGGCGTCGTTGACCCAGTGGCTGCGCTTGCCCTTGGCCGGCGGGTTGATGACGCCGGCGATGTGGCCGCTGGCGCCGAGCACGAAGCGCTTGGGCCCCTTGAGCAGCGCGGTGCTCATGTAGGCCGACTCCCACGGCACGATGTGGTCCTCGCGCGACGCGTAGACGAACACCGGCGCCTTGATCTTGCCGAGGTCGACCTTCTCGCCGCAGGTGGTCAGCCGGCCGGGGATCTTGAGCTCGTTCTGCAGATAGGTGTGGCGCAGGTACCAGCAGTACATCGGCCCGGGCAGGTTGGTGCTGTCGCCGTTCCAGTACAGCAGGTCGAACGGCGGCGGCGCCTCGCCCTTGAGGTAGTTGCCGACGACGTAGTTCCACACCAGGTCGTTCGGGCGCAGGAAGCTGAACGTCGTGGCCAGCTCGCGGCCCTTGAGCAGCTTCGGGCCGCTTGGCGCGTCAGGGCCGATCGTCATCTCGCGCAGCTGCACCGACGCCTCGTCGACGAACACGTCGAGGATGCCGGTGTGGCTGAAGTCGAGCAGCGTCGTGAGCAGCGTCAGGCTGGTGGCCGGGTGCTCGCCGCGCGCGGCCAGCACGGCGAGCGCGGTCGAGATGATCGTGCCGCCGACGCAGAAGCCGAGCATGTCGAACGCCTTCTGGCCGGTGATCGCCTGCACGGCGCGGATCGCCGCGATCGGGCCTTCGGCGATGTAGTCGTCCCACGTCTTGTGCGCGAGCGACTCGTCGGGGTTGCGCCAGCTGACGACGAAGGTGCGGTGGCCCTGCTCGACCGTGTAGCGGATGAACGAGTTGTCGGGTTGCAGGTCGAGGATGTAGTACTTGTTGATGCAAGGCGGCACGAACAGGAACGGCCGCTCGTGCACCTTGGCCGTCAGCGGCCTGTACTCGATCAGCTGGATCAGGTCGTTCTCGAACACGACCGCGCCTTCGGTGGTGGCGACGTTGCGCCCGACCTCGAACACGCTGGTGTCGGTCTGCGAGACGTGGCCCTGCTGCAGGTCCTTGAGCAGCATCTGCAGGCCCTGGGCGATGCTCTGGCCCTGCGTGTCGAGCGCCTTGCGCAGCGCCTCGGGGTTCAGCGCCAGGAAGTTGCTCGGGCTGGCGGCGTCGATCCACTGCTGCACCGCGAAGCGCACGCGCTGGCGCGTCTTCTCGTCGCCCTCGAGCGACTCGGCCATCTGCATCATCGTGCGCGCGTTGAGCAGGTACAGCTGTGCGAGGTGCGCCGCGGCCGGGTTGGCGGCCCAGTCGTCGGCGGCGAAGCGGCGGTCGGGCAGCCCCTTGGCCTTGTCGCCCGGCGCGGCCTGCAACCGCTCCAGCGCCGAGTTCCAAAGGGTGGTAGCCTCCTTGAGGTAGTCGCCCTGCAGCTGCGACAGCGCGCTGGAGGGCAGGCTCAGGCCCGAGAGCGACTTCCAGATCTCCGCCACGGCCGATCCGAAGGCCTGCGCGGTGTCGCCGAACGGCGTCGGGGTCGAAGGGGGTCGGGTCGGCACGGGGTCTCCTGGGGCGTGGGCGCTGGGCAGCCATCGGGCCGTGCGGCGCGCTCGGGTTGTCGTGACTTTGTACCCCCAGATGCTTACCGAAGCATGACCCGGGGAATCACCGAGGGGCGCCGCCGCCCTTCCATGTCGTTCGACGCCTTCGACGCGAAGAGGACCGAGATGTACCTGGTACCGATCGCCTGGATGTACGTGGTGGGGATGGTGGCGCTGGTCGAGGCCTTCTCGCCCAACGGCAGCGTCCTCGGTGCGCTGGTCACGCTCGTCTTCTGGGGCCTGCTGCCGCTGGGCATCGTGATGTACGTGCTCGGCGCGCCGGCCAGGCGCCGCGCCCGGCTGGCCGCGGCGGCGGACGACGCCTCAGCCGCCGACCCGCCAGACGGCGGCGGCGTGGCGGCCGGTGACGCCGTCGCGGCGGAACGAAAAGAACCTTGAGCCCTCCTCGACGGTGCACGCGGATGCGCCGTCGATCGCGGTGACCCCGGCCGCGCCGAGCCGGTCGCGCGCGAGCCCCGCGAGGTCGGCCAGCCAGCGCGGGCGGCCGTCCGGGCGGTGCACGTCGGTGCGCGGCACGAAGCGCGGATGCGCCGACGGCGCCTGCGGATCGGCGCCGAACGGCTGCAGCACGTCGGCGCCGACCTCGAACCGGCGCGGTCCGATGCACGGCCCCAGCCATGCGCGCACCTCTTGCGGCGCACAGCCGGCCAGCGCGCACACGTGCTCGAGCGTGCGCTCGACGACGCCGGCCGCCAGCCCGCGCCAGCCCGCATGCGCCGCGCCGACGGCCCGGCCGTCCGGCGCCGCGAACAGCACCGGCAGGCAGTCGGCCACCTGCACGACGCAGGCCACGCCGACCTCGTCGGTCACGGCGCCGTCGGCCTCGGGTGGGTCACCTTCGGCGTCGGCGGCGCTGACCATGACGACCGTCGCGCCGTGCACCTGCCGCAGGTAGACCGGGCGCGCCCCCAGCGCGCGCGCGAAGCGCCGCCGGTTCTCGGCCACCGCAGCGGGGTCGTCCCCCACCGCGGTGCCGAGGTTCAGCGTGTCCCACGGCGAGCGGCTGACGCCGCCGGCGCGCGTCGTCATCAGCGCGCCGACGCCGTCGACGTCCCAGGCCGGAACGAGGACGTCGCCGCGCGCCGCCGCGTCAGCGGGCATCCGGGCACGCCGACGGCTGCGTTTTCGCGAACGCGTCGAGCGTCATGCAGTGCTCGAAGATGCGCATCACCGTCGGCACGTGGTCGAGCCGACACTCGAAGCGCAGCGCGTTGTGGATCTGCGGCACCAGCGTGATGTCGGCCAGCGTCGGCGCGTCGCCGTGGCAGAAGCGCCCGGTGGCCGGGCGGTCGGCCAGCTGTCGCTCGACGGCGGCCAGCCCCGTCTCGACCCAGTGGCGGTACCAGCGGTTCTTGTCGTCCTCGACGACCTTCAGGTCGTGCACGAGGTAGCGCAGCACGCGCAGGTTGTTCAGCGGGTGGATCTCGCAGGCGACGTCGAGCGCCAGTGCGCGCACGCGCGCGCGGCCCAGCGGGTCCTTGGGCAGCAGCGGCGGCTTCGGATGCGTCTCGTCGAGGTACTCGACGATGGCGAGCGACTGCGTCAGCAGCTGGTCGCCGTCCTTCAGCAGCGGCACCAGCCGCGACGCGGCGACCGCCGCGTACGACTCGGCCATCTGCTCGTTGGCCGGCAGGTCGACGGCGACGTAGTCGTACTCGAGCCCCTTCAGCGCGAGCGCGATGCGCACGCGGTACGACGCCGACGAGCGGAAGTAGTTGTACAGCTGCATCGCACCCTCCCCGTCAGCGCACCGCGACGCGCAGCGTGCCCAGGCCCTCGATCGCGGCCTCCATCACGTCGCCGCGTACGACGGCACCGACGCCCGCGGGCGTGCCGGTGTAGATCAGGTCG
>JBBION010000019.1:0-20623 GCA_037443345.1 Rubrivivax sp.
CTCAACATACCCGTCGTGCCGCAGACCGGCCGCAACGCCGATGCGATCAAGGAGAACCTCAAGCGCATCAAGATGCCGCCGGGGTTCAAGATCGACCTGTTCGCCATCGTCCCCGACGCGCGCATGATGGCCGTCGCGCCGAGCACGAACATGCTGTTCGTCGGCACGCGCAAGACGACGGTGTGGGCCGTGACCGACCGAAACAGCGACGGCGTCGCCGACGAGGTCAAGACCTTCGCGCCGAGCCTGAAGTTCACGAACCCCAACGGCGTGTGTTGGACCAAGGACGGCTTCCTGATCGTCGTCGAGCACAACCGCGTGCTGAACTTCCCCGCCGCCGAGTTCTTCTACGAGGGCCCCGACGTCGCGGTGATCGAGGTCGTGGCGCAGGGCAAGCTGATCCCGCCCGAGCACGAGAGCTTCAACCATGGCGCGCGCGTGTGCGACGTCGGCCCCGACGGCAAGCTCTACGTCTCCCTCGGCCAGCCGTTCAACGTGCAGCCGCGCGAACTCGTCAAGACCTTCGACGAGCTCGGCATCGGCGGCATCATCCGCATGAACGCGTTCGACGGCAGCGGCCGCGAGGTCTTCGCGCGCGGCATCCGCAACTCGGTGGGCCAGGACTTCAACCCGAAGGGCGGCACGCTGTGGTGGACCGACAACCAGGTCGACGGCATGGGCGACGACATCCCGCCCGGCGAGCTGAACCGCTCGACGAAGGCCGGCGAGCACTTCGGCTTCCCGTGGACCAACGGTGGCGTGCGGATCGCCGGCAGCGGTGCCGCCCCCGACCTGAAGGATCTGCCGGCCCCGAGCGGCATGATCGAGCCTCAAGTCCTCTTCCCGGCGCACCAGGCGCAGCTCGGCATGGCGTTCTACACCGGCCGCCAGTTCCCGGCCAAGTACCAGGGCGGCATCTTCGTGGCGTCGCACGGCTCGTGGAACCGCACCAAGCCCAGCGGTGCGCTGATCAACTTCGTGCCGCTGAAGGCCGACGGCACCGCCGGCGCCGCCGAGGTGTTCGCGGAGGGCTGGCTCGACGAGAACGGCCTCTACCGCGGCCGCCCGGTCGACGTGGCAGTGATGAAGGACGGCTCGATGCTGATCAGCGACGACTTCGCCGGCGCCATCTACCGCGTGACGTACACGGCGCCCTGAGCGCCGAGCCCCGGCCGGCGCCGCGCTGCGGCGCCGGCCCGTTTTCGACGATGCCCATCACGGGGCTGTGCCGGCTCCGGCGCCCGTGCCGGCGCGGGCCCCGCAGGCCGGAGATTTCGCGATGACACCCCTCCGTGGCCCTTTGCGCCGCTCGCCGCTGACCGCCGGCATGGCCGCCCTGCTGGCCGCCGGCACGGTACACGCGGCGGATGCCGAAGCCGGCCGTGCGCGGGCCCAGCAGATGTGCGCCGTGTGCCACGGCGCCTACGGCGTGGCCAATGCGCCCGACGCCCCCCACCTCGCCGGCCAGCCGGCGTTCTACCTCGCCGCCCAACTGCGCGCGTACCGCAACGGCTCGCGCAAGCACGAGGTGATGGCGGTGATCACGCGCAACCTGACCGATGACGACATCAGCAATCTCGCCGCCTGGTACGCCAGCATCCGCGTCGAAGTCCAGCCGCCGCGCTGACCGGCGCCGCGCCGCGGCGGCGGCGGTGCCACTGGGGGTCGTCCTGCTGCTGCCGGCCGCGGTGCACGCGCAGGCCGACGACGCGCAGCGCATCGTGATCAAGGCCGGCGGCACCGAGCAGCGCCTGTTCGACACGCCGTACGCCGCCGGCGTGATCGACGCCGACGAGCTTCGCGCGGCCGGGCCGATGGTCAACCTGTCGGAGGCGATGTCGCGCGTGCCGGGCATCGTCGCGAACAACCGCCACAACTACGCACAGGACCTGCAGATCAACTCGCGCGGCTTCGGCGCGCGCACCGCGTTCGGCGTGCGCGGCCTCCGGCTGTACACCGACGGCATCCCGGCCACCGGCCCCGACGGCCAGGGCCAGGTCACGCATTTCGACCTCGCCGGCGCGCAGCGCGTCGAGGTGCTGCGCGGACCATTCTCGGCGCTGTACGGCTCGAGCTCGGGCGGCGTGATCTCCCTCGTCAGCGCGGCCCCGACCGGGCGGCGCTGGCTGCTCGGCGGCGACATGGGCAGCGACGGGCTGTGGCAGGCCCGTGCCGGGGTCGAGGCGCCGTTCGACGGCGGCTTCAGCCTGCGCGCGAGCGCGAGCCACTTCGCGATCGACGGCTTCCGCCCGCAGAGCAGCGCGCGGCGCACGCTGGGCAACGTGCGGCTCGCTTGGGAACTGCCGCTCGACCGCGTCGTCGTGACCCTCAACAGCGTCAACCAGCCGGCGCTGGACCCGCTCGGGCTCACGCGCGAGCTGTTCGAGCAGGATCCCGACAAGACCATCCCCAACGCGCTGCCGCAGTCGTCGCCGACGCAGGGCTACGACACGCGCAAGGCCGCGCGCCAGGACCAGGCCGGCGTGAGCTGGCGGCATCGCTTCGCCGACGCGGCGGTGCTGCAGGAAAGCCGTGTGGCGGCCTACCTCGGCCAGCGCTCGGTGACGCAGTGGCAGTCGATCCCGTTCGGCGTGCAGACCCCGGCGACGCACCCCGGCGGCGTGATCGACTTCGACCGGGACTACGCGGGCCTCGACGGCCGGCTGCTGTGGCGCTGGAGCCTGCCCGGCGACCGTGGCGCGCAGTTCGTCGCCGGGGCGAGTGTCGACCGAAATGCCGAGGACCGGCGCGGCTTTCGCAACTTCACCGGCACCACCAATGCCGACCGCGTGCTCGGCGTCACCGGCGAGCTGCGGCGCAACGAACGCAACCGCGTGACGACGCGCGACCTCTACGCCCAGGGCGAAATCGAATTCGCACCCCGCTGGCACGCCACCCTCGGCGTGCGCCACGGCCACGTCGACTTCCGCTCGAAGGACCTGTTCCTGTCCAACGGCGACGACTCGGGCGGCCGCGACTTCCGCTTCACGAGCCCGGTGGCCGCACTGCAGTGGCACGCCACGCCCGAGCTGAACGTCTACGTCAGCACCGGCCGCGGCTTCGAGTCGCCGACGTTCAACGAGCTGTCGTACCGCCCCGACGGCCTGCCCGGCTTCAACACCGACCTCGACGCGCAGACCAGCCGCCAGTGGGAAACCGGCCTGAAGTGGCGCGTGCCGTCGCGCGGTCTCTCGCTCGACGTCGCGGTATTCGACGTCCGCACCCACGACGAGATCGGCGTGGCCAGCAGCAGCGGCGGGCGCACGACGTTCCGCAACGTCGGACGCACCCACCGTCATGGCGCCGAGGTCGACCTGCGGTGGCGCATCGCCGAGGCCTGGCGCGCGCAGCTGGCGGCGAGCTGGCTCGACGCGTCGTACCGCGACACGGTGACCGGCACGCCGATCGTCGCCGGCAACCGCGTCGCCGGCACGCTGGACGCCTGGGGCTACGCCGAACTCGCGTGGCGGCCGGCGCGCGGCGCCGAGGTCGCGCTGGAAGCCCGCGGCCAGGGCGACGTGCCGGCCAACGACGCCAACACCGACGTCGCCGAAGGCTTCGGGCTGCTGTCGCTGCGCACGCGCTACGGCTTCGACCTCGGCCCCGGCCGGCTCGACCTGCTGGCGCGCGTCGACAACCTCGCCGACCGCCGCGTCGTCGGCAGCGTGATCGTCAACGAGGCCAACCAGCGCTTCTTCGAGCCGGCGCCCGGCCGCACGTGGCTGCTGTCGGCGCGCTGGAGCGCGGCGTTCTGACGCGGCATCAGCCGCCGGCCGGCTTCGGCGGTGCCTTGTCGCTCCACAGCTGGCCGCCGGTGGCCCAGTCGTGGCGCGCGACGTCGTAGAACAGAACGTCGACGCCGTCGGCGCTGCCGCCGAGGGTCTTCACGCAGGCCTCGGTGAGCGCCTGGGCGAGCGCGCGCTTCTGCTCGACGGTGCGGCCTTCGAACAATTCGACGCGGATCGTGGGCATGGGGTGTTCTCCTCGTTGGAAGCGACTCAGTCGCGGTAGCCGGGCGACACGCGGTCGAGCCGGCGCAGCAGCGCGGGCCACTCCACGTCGCCGTCCCATTCGGTGCCGTCGCCGACCCACTGACGGTAGGTCGTCTCGGCCCTTTCGGGCGCGACGCCGGAGACGCGCCCGGGCGCCGCGGCCATGGCGCGCAGCTGCGCCTGCGCCGCGCGCTCGAGCAGGTACATCAGCATGTAGGCCTCGGCCACCGTGCGGCCAACGACGAGCGGGCCGTGGTGCTCGAGCAGCACGCCGTCGAGGCTGCCGAGCCGCTGCACGAGGCGCTGCTGCTCGTCGGGCCCGAGCGCGAGCCCCTCGTACGGGTGGCGGCCCAGCCGCCCGTGCAGGCGCATCGCCCACTGCGAGGTCGGCAGCAGCCCGTCGGGCAGCGCGCACAGCGCCACGCCCCACGGGCTGTGCAGGTGGATCACGCACTCGACGTTGGGGCGCGCCGCGTGCACCGCGCCGTGGATCGCGAAGCCGCTCGGGTTCACGCGCGCGCCCGAGCCGTCGACGACGCGGCCGCCCACGTCGACCTTGACGAGGTTCGAGGCGCAGACCTCGTCGAACGCGAGGCCGAAGCGGTTGATCAGGTACACCCCCGGCTCGCCGGGCAGGCTGGCCGACAGGTGCGTGTAGACGGTGTCGTCCCAGCCGTCGAGCGCCGCGAGGCGGTAGGCGGCCGCGAGGTCGGTGCGCACCTGGCTCTCGGTGCGCGCGGGGCGTGATCTCGTCATCCGTTCACCAGCGCGTGCGCGAGCCGATTGTGGCGCTCGACGAGGCGCGGCAGGTCGACCGTCGTCAGCTGCCCGTCGCGCACGACGACGCGCCCGCCGACGACGCTGTGGCGCACGCGCGGCACGTGGCAGAAGACCGCGGCGGCGAGCACGTCGTGCCCGGCGCCGGCAACGCCGACGTCGTCGAGCGGCAGCGTGACGACGTCGGCGGCCATGCCCGGCGCGAGCGCGCCGATGTCGTCGCGGCCGAGCACGCGCGCGCCGCCGAGCGTGGCGATCTCGAGCACCTCGCGCGCCGTCATGGCCGCCGGGCCGGCGTCGGCGCCGTGCGCGACGCGCTGCAGCAGCATCGCGAGCCGCACCTCGCCGAGCATGTGGCCGCTGTCGTTGCTCGCCGAGCCGTCGACGCCGATCGACACCGGCACGCCGGCGTGGAGCATCGCGCGCACCGGCGCGACGCCCGAGGCCAGCCGCATGTTCGAACCCGGGCAGTGCGCGACGCCGGTGCCGGTCTTCGCGAACCGCGCGATGCCCGCGGCGTCGAGCTTGACGCAGTGCGCGTGCCACACGTCGGGGCCGAGCCAGCCGAGCTGCTCGGCGTACTCGGCCGGCGTGCAGCCGAAGCGCTCGCGCGTGTAGGCGATGTCGTGCTCGTTCTCGGCCAGGTGCGTGTGCAGCGACACGCCGTGACCGGCGCCGTACGAGCGCGCGAGCAGCGCGGTGTCGCGCATCAGCTCGCGGCTGACCGAGAACGGCGAGCACGGTGCCAGCACGATGCGCCGCATCGCGTGCCGCGCCGGGTCGTGCCAGCGCTCGACCAGGCGCTGGCTGTCGCGCAGGATGTCGTCCTCGCGCTCGACGACACGGTCCGGCGGCAGCCCGCCCGCGCCCTCGCCGACACTCATCGCGCCCCGTGCGGCGTGGAAGCGCATGCCGATCTCGGCCGCCGCCTCGAGGCTGTCGTCGAGGCGCACCCCGTTGGGGTAGAGGTAGAGGTGGTCGCTCGTCGTCGTGCAGCCCGACAGCAGCAGCTCGGCCATCGCCGTCTGCGTCGAGACGTGCACCATCTCGGGCGTCAGGCCGGACCAGATCGGGTAAAGCGTCTTCAGCCAGCCGAACAGCTCGACGTCCTGCGCGCGCGGGACGACGCGCGTGAGCGTCTGGTACATGTGGTGGTGCGTGTTGACCAGGCCGGGCAGCACGAGCTGGCCGCGCGCGTCGATCACCTCGTCGGCGCTGGCGGGCAGGTCGGCGGTGGCGCCGACGGCCTCGATCACGCCGTCGCGTGCGAACAGCGCGCCGTCGGAAATCTCGCGGCGCTGCGCGTCCATCGTCACCAGCCGGCGCGCGTGGCGGATCAGCAGCGTGGCGATGGGGCTCTCCTGCCCGGGCCGGCGGCGCCCGGCCTATCGCACCGGCGCGCCGGCGTCGAACCAGCGCTTGACGAGCGCGCGCTCGGCCTCGGTGATCTGCGTCGCGTTGTTCAGCGGCATCAGCTTGAGCACCGCGGTCTGCTGGTAGACGGCCTGCGCGTGCTGCCTGAGCAGCTCGGGCGTGTGCAGCGCGACGTTCTTGTTCTGCACCTGCGCGTTGTGGCAGACGACGCAGTGCTGGTCGATCACGGCGCGCACCTCGGCATAGGTGGCCGGCCGCGCGGCGGCGGCGCGCGCCTCGGCGCTCGGCGGTGGCGGCGCGAGCCACAGCGCGAGCCCGACGAGCACCACGGTGCCGACCACCGCGTGCTCCCACGGCGCACGCCGCCCCTCGACGTGCGCCTTGTGGCGTGCGACGAAGCTGTGGCGGATCAGCGCGCCGGCGAGCATCAGCAGCACGAGCACCAGCCAGTTGTGCGGCCCCTGGTACAGCCACCCGTAGTGGTTGCTCAGCATCGCGACGATGACGGGCAGCGTGAAATACGTGTTGTGCACGCTGCGCTGCTTGCCGCGCCGGCCGTGGATCGGGTCGGGCTCGCGCCCGGCGCGCAGGTCGGCCACCACCGTGCGCTGGCCGGGGATGATCCAGAAGAACACGTTGGCGCTCATCGCGGTGGCCAGCATCGCGCCGACGAGCAGGAACGCCGCGCGCCCGGCGAACAGCTGGCAGGCGAGCCACGACGCGAAGACGACGAACGCGAACACGAGCACGCCGACGACGAGGTCGCCGTTCTTCGCCTGCCCCAGCGTGCGGCAGATCGCGTCGTAGACCAGCCAGAACGCGACGAGGAAGCCGAGCGACGCCGCGATCGCGGCGCCGGGCGACCAGTCGAACACCGTCCTGTCGACGAGGAAAGTCCCGGCGTTGAACAGGTACAGCACCGTGAACAGCGCGAAGCCGGTCAGCCACGTGCTGTAGCTCTCCCAGTACGACCAGTGCAGGTTCTCGGGCAGCGGCCGCCAGCGCGGCGCCACCATGTACTTGTTCGAGTGGTAGAAGCCGCCGCCGTGTACGGCCCACATCTCGCCGTCGACGCCCTTGCCCTTCAGCTCGGCGTCCTGCGGCTTCGTCAGGCTGTTGTCGAGCAGCACGAAGTAGAACGACGAGCCGATCCACGCGATCGCCGTGATCACGTGGGCCCAGCGCAGCAGCAGGTTGGCCCAGTCGAGGAGGTAGGCGTCCATCAGGCGCTCAGGGTGGCGGGAAGCGCACCGGGCCTGCGGTGCACCCTCCCCTCACCACGGCGGGCTCTGTGAGGAGCGAACGTCGCAAACCGGAGGCGGCGGGCCGGGCCCGCCGCGTGGGCACCGCGGCGACGTGGAAGAAGTGTATACAAGCCGGTGCACGCCGGCGCACGAGTTTACCCTGTACCACCGCCATGCCCTGTCGAACGCCGAAAGCCGAGAGACGTCATCGGTGCCGCCGTCGGTCGGGACCCCAAGAAGCGCTGCAAGCGCCGTGCCGCTCAACTGCCGCGGTAGGTCGCGTAGCTCCACGGGCTGGCCAGCAGCGGCACGTGGTAGTGCGCCGCCGGGTCGGCGATGCCGAACTCGAGCGGCACCTCGTCGAGGAACGGCGGCTCGCTCAACGCGGCGCCGCGGCCGCGGAAGTACGCCGCCACCGCGAAGACCAGCCGGTAGCGGCCGTGCTGCAGCGCCTCGCCCTCGAGCAGCGGCGCGTCGGCGCGGCCGTCGTGGTTCAGCACCACCGTCTTGAGCACGCGCTCGCCGCCGTCGAGCCGCAGCAGCGTGACGCCCATGCCGGCCGCCGGGCAGCCGTGGGCGGTGTCGAGAACGTGCGTGGTCAGTCTGCCCATCGTGTGTGCCTCGCCGTGCCGCGCGGGTGCGCCGTCGCGGTGCCGTGGAGATCGAAAGTGGAGGGTGAACCTCAAGCGCCGGCGCTTGCGCGCCGCGGCAAAGTGTATACACTGGAGCACACACGTCAACCGTCATCGATCGTTCCGCCGCCGCATGCCGCGCAGCCGTGCCCAGCTCCAGGTCGTCGACGCCGCCGGCACGCGGCGCGGCGCCGCCCGGCGCGCGAAGGCCGCCGAGGGCTCGACGACGCGACGCATCGTCGAGTCGGTCACGACGGCCATCGTCGAGCGCCGCCTGATGCCGGGCACCAAGCTCGCCGAGCAGCCCATCGCCGACATCTTCGGCGTCTCGCGCACCGTCGTGCGCCAGGCGCTGAACCAGCTCAGCCGCGACCACCTCGTCACGCTCGAGCCGGCGCGCGGCGCCTTCGTCGCGACGCCGAGCGTCGAGGAGGCGCGCCAGGTGTTCGAGGTGCGCGCGATGCTCGAGGCCGCGCTCGTGCAGCGGCTCGCCGCCGTCGCCACCGACGCGCAGGTCGCCGAGCTGCGCGCGCACCTGCGCGCCGAGCGGGAGGCGCTCGTGCGCACCGACGTCTCGGGCCGCACGCGGCTGCTGGCCGACTTCCACGTCGTGCTCGCGCGCATGCTCGGCAACGACGTGCTCGCCGAGCTGCTCGCCGACCTGCTGCGCCGCTCGTCGCTGATCTCGCTGATGTACCAGTCGTCGCACTCGGCCGAGGTCTCGCACGCCGAGCACGAGCGCATCGTCGACGCGCTCGCGCAGCGCGACGCGAAGGCCGCCGTCAAGCTGATGGCGCACCACCTGCACAGCGTCGAGCACAACCTGCACCTGGACCCGCGCGTGCCCGACCTCGCCGCCGCGCTGCGCCCCGACCGCCACTGACGGCCCGCGCCGATGACCACGCTCTACCGCTCCGGCCCCCACTACCCGCGCGACCTGCGCGGCTACGGGCGCGACGTGCCCGAGGCCCGCTGGCCCGGCGGCGCGCGCGTCGCGCTGCAGTTCGTCCTCAACTACGAGGAAGGCGGCGAGAACAACGTCCTGCACGGCGACCCCGGCAGCGAGCAGTTCCTCTCGGAGATGTTCAACCCGCCGGCGTACCCGATGCGCCACCTGTCGATGGAGTCGATCTACGAGTACGGCTCGCGCGCGGGGGTGTGGCGCCTGCTGCGCGAGTTCGAGCGCCGCCGCCTGCCGCTGACGGTGTTCGCGGTGTCGATGGCGATGCAGCGCCACCAGGAGGCCGTCGAGGCCTTCCTCGAGCTCGGCCACGAGATCGCGTGCCACGGCTGGCGCTGGATCAGCTACCAGCAGGTCAACGAGGTCGTCGAGCGCGAGCACGTGCGCATCGGCACCGAGATCCTCAAGTCGGTCACCGGCGGCGCCTGGCCGCTGGGCTGGTACACCGGGCGCGACAGCCCGGCCACGCGGCGCCTCGTCGTCGACCACGGCGGCTACGAGTACGACAGCGACTACTACGGCGACGACCTGCCGTTCTGGCTGAGCGTCAGGCGCAGCGACGGCAGCACCGCGCCCCACCTCGTCGTGCCGTACACGATGGACTGCAACGACATGCGCTTCGGCCTGCCGCAGGGCTTCGCCACCGGCGAGGACTTCTTCGACTACCTGCGCGACAGCTTCGACGTGCTCTACGCCGAGGGCGCCGAACGCCCGAAGATGATGAGCATCGGCATGCACTGCCGCCTGCTCGGGCGCCCGGGGCGCATGCGCGCGCTGCAGCGCTTCCTCGACCACGTCGAGGCGCACGACCGCGTGTGGGTCGCGCGGCGCATCGACATCGCGCGCCACTGGAAGGCCACGCACCCGTTCGACGCGGCCACCGCCTTCGCGTGGGAGTGACATGCCGCTGACGCTCGCCCAGCTGAACGCCGCCTCGCCGGGCGATTTCGTCGCGCTGCTCGAAGGCACCTACGAGCACTCGCCGTGGATCGCCGAGCGCGCGTGGCACCGCCGCCCGTTCGCGAGCCTCGCGGCGCTCAAGCACGCGCTCGTCGAGGTGCTGCGCGACGCCGGGCGCGACGTGCAGCTCGCGCTGATCCGCGCGCACCCCGAACTCGCCGGCAAGGCGATGGTCGCCAAGGCGCTGACGGCCGAGTCGACGCACGAACAGGGCAAGGCCGGCCTCACCGACTGCACGCCCGAGGAGTTCGCGAAGATCCAGCGGCTGAACGCCGACTACAACGCCAGGTTCGGCTGGCCGTTCATCCTCGCGGTGCGCGGGCCGCGCGGCACCGGCCTCACGCGCGCAGAGATCATCGCCACGTTCGAGCGGCGGCTGGCCGGCCACGCGGACTTCGAGTTCGCCGAGTGCCTGCGCCACGTCCACCGCATCGCCGAGATCCGGCTGAACGACAAGTTCGGCGTCACGCCCGAACTCGGCCACCTCGTGTGGGACTGGGCCGAGGAACTCGCCCGCGAGAGCGACCCCGGCTTCAAGGAGCACGGCCAGCTCACCGTCACCTACCTCACCGACGCGCACCTTGCCTGCGCGCACCGGCTGCGGGCGTGGATGACGCACGCCGGCTTCGACGAGGTGTCGATCGACGCGGTGGGCAACGTCGTCGGCGTGTACCACGGCGCCGATCCCGGCGCGAAGCGGCTGCTCACAGGCAGCCACTACGACACCGTCCGCAACGGCGGCAAGTACGACGGGCGGCTGGGCATCTTCGTGCCGATGGCCTGCGTGCGCGAGCTGCACCGCGCCGGGCGGCGGCTGCCGTTCGGCGTCGAGGTCGTCGCGTTCGCCGAAGAAGAAGGCCAGCGCTACAAGGCCACGTTCCTCGGCTCGGGCGCACTGACCGGCCACTTCGACCCGGCGTGGCTCGACCAGACCGACGCCGACGGCGTCAGCATGCGCGACGCGATGCGCGCCGCCGGGCTGCCGGGCACGATGGAGGCCATCGCCGCGCTGAAGCGCGACCCGGCGCGCTACCTCGGCTTCGTCGAGGTGCACATCGAGCAGGGGCCGGTGCTCAATGAACTCGACCTGCCGCTGGGCGTCGTCACGTCGATCAACGGCAGCGTGCGCTACCTCGGCCAAGTCACCGGCATGGCCAGCCACGCCGGCACGACGCCGATGGACCGCCGCCGCGACGCGGTGGTCGCCGTCGCGCTGCTCGCCGTCTACCTCGAGCAGCGTGCCGCCGCGGTGCCCGACGTCGTCGGGACGATGGGCCAGCTCGAGGTGCCCGCGGGCTCGATCAACGTCGTGCCCGGGCGCTGCCGCTTCAGCCTCGACATCCGCGCGACCACCGACGCCGCGCGCGACGCCTGCGCCGCCGACGTGCGCGCCGAACTCGAGCGCATCTGCCGCGAGCGCGGCCTCGCGTACACGCTCGAGGAGACGCTGCGTGCCGCCGCCGCGCCGAGCGCGCCGGCGTGGCAGCGGCGCTGGGAAGACGCGGTGGCCGGGCTCGGCCTGCCGGTGTACCGCATGCCCAGCGGCGCCGGCCACGACGCGATGAAGCTGCACGACGTGATGCCGCAGGCCATGCTGTTCGTGCGCGGACTGAACGCTGGCATCAGCCACAACCCGCTCGAGTCGAGCACCAGCGACGACATCGAGCTCGCGGTGCGTGCCTTCCAGCACCTGCTCCACCAACTCGCCGAGACGGCATGACCCACCCCTACGAACAGCTCGACGCCTGGGTCGACGTGCACTTCGACGAGCAGGTGCGCCTGCTGCAGGACCTGGTGCGCGTGCCCACCGACACGCCGCCCGGCCACAACGCGCCGCACGCCGAGCGCACCGCTGAATTGATCGCACCGCTGGGCTGGGCCGTCGAGAAGCACCCGGTGCCCACCGACGAGGTGAAGGCCTACGGCCTGCAGTCGATCACCAACCTGATCGTGCGCCGCCGCTACGCCCCCGGCGGCCCGACGATCGCGCTCAACGCGCACGGCGACGTCGTGCCGCCGGGCGACGGCTGGACGCACGACCCCTACGGCGGCGAGGTGGACGGCGGCAGGCTCTACGGCCGCGCCGCCGCGGTGAGCAAGTGCGACTTCACGACCTACATCCACGCGGTGCGCGCGCTGGAGTCGCTCGGCGCGCCGCTCCAGGGCGGCGTCGAGCTGCACTTCACCTACGACGAGGAGTTCGGCGGCGAGCTCGGCCCGGGCTGGCTGCTGTCGCACGGGCTGACGAAACCGGACCTGCTGATCGCCGCCGGCTTCAGCTACCAGGTCGTCGTCGCGCACAACGGCTGCCTGCAGATGGAAGTGACCGTGCTCGGCGAGATGGCGCACGCGGCCATTCCGCACACCGGCATCGACGCGCTGCAAGGCGCGGTCGCCATCCTCGACGCGCTGTACCGGCAGAACGCGCTGTACCGGTCGGTGACGTCGAAGGTACCGGGCATCACGCACCCGTACCTCAACGTCGGTCGCATCGAGGGCGGCACCCACACCAACGTCGTGCCGGGCAAGGTCGTGCTGCGACTCGACCGCCGCATGATCCCCGAGGAAGACCCGGCCACCGTCGAGGCCGACATCCGCCGCGTCATCGCCGAGGCGGCGGCCGCCGTGCCCGGCATCCGCGTCGAGATCCGCCGCCTGCTGCTCGCGCACGCGTGGCAGCCCGCGCCGGGCAACGCGGCGCTGGTGGCGGCCCTGCAGCGCCACGGGCATGCGGTGTTCGGCGAGCCGATCCCCACCAGCGGCACGCCGCTGTACACCGACGTGCGCCTGTACGGTGCCGCCGGCGTGCCCGCCGCGATCTACGGTGCCGGCCCGCGCACCGTGCGCGAGAGCCACGCCAAGCGCGCCGACGAGCACATCGTGCTCGACGACCTGCGGCGCGCGACGAAAGTCGTCGCCCGCACCTTGTTCGACCTGCTGCACCAGGAGTGACCGCGCCAGCACCACGTCAGGGCCGTCTCCGGGTTCACCATGGTGCAGCACCCGGGCACCCTGCGCACAGAATTTGCAACCCCTGCCCGTCGCCCTGAACCACCCCGGAGTTCCCCCATGACCTTGCGTTCCCCGATCCGCCGCGCCCTCGTCGCCGCCGCCACCTCGCTGCTCGCCGGCGTCGGCTTCAGTGCCCACGCCCAGGAGACCGCGATCAAGTTCCAGCTCGACTGGCGCTTCGAAGGCCCGTCGGCGCTGTTCCTGACGCCGGCGGCCAAGGGCTATTTCAAGGACGAGAAGCTCAACGTCACGATCGACGCCGGCAACGGCTCGGGCGGCACCGTCACGCGTGTGGCCAGCGGCACCTACGACATGGGCTTCGCCGACCTCGCGGCGCTGATGGAGTTCCACGCCAACAACCCGACGGCGCCGAACAAGCCGGTCGCGGTGATGATGGTCTACAACAACACGCCGGCGGCGGTGCTGGCGCTGAAGAAGAGCGGCATCAAGACGCCGGCCGACCTCAACGGCAAGAAGATGGGCGCGCCGGTGTTCGACGCCGGGCGCAAGGCCTTCCCGATCTTCGCGAAGGCCAACAACGTGTCCAACGTCGCGTGGACGGCAATGGACCCGCCGCTGCGCGAGACGATGCTGGTGCGCGGCGACATCGACGCGATCACCGGCTTCTCGTTCACGTCGCTGCTCAACCTCGAGGCGCGCGGCGTCAAGGCCGAGGACGTCGTGATCCTGCCCTACCCGCAGTACGGCGTGAAGCTGTACGGCAACGCGATCATCGTCTCGGAGAGCTTCCTCAAGAGCAACCCGGAGGCGGTCAAGGCGTTCCTGCGCGCGTTCACCAAGGGCGTCAAGGACGTCATCGCCGACCCGAAGGCGGCCATCGCCCACGTCAAGGCGCGCGACGGCATCATCAACGACGCGCTCGAGCTGCGCCGCCTGCAGCTCGCCCTCGACGCCACCGTCGTCACGCCCGACGCCAAGGCCGAGGGCTTCGGCGCCGTCTCGGGCCCGCGCCTGGCGCTGATGGCCAGCCAGGTGGCCGACGCGTTCGCCACCAAGGAGCGCATCAACCCCGACGCGGTGTGGAACGGCAGCCTGCTGCCGTCGGCCGCCGAGCGCAACATCTTCGCGACGGCGCGCAAGTGATGGACAGCGCCGTCGGCAACGCCGCGGCCGGCGGCGCGCGCGCCTTCGTCGACTTCCGCAACGTCTGGCTGGCCTACAACGACGAACTGCTCGCCAAGGGGCAGTTCGCCGTCGAGGACATCACGCTGCAGGTCGGCCAGGGCGAGTTCATCGCCATCGTCGGCCCGTCGGGCTGCGGCAAGAGCACGTTCATGAAGCTCGCCACCGGCCTCAAGCGGCCGAGCAAGGGCACCGTGATCATCGACGGGCGCGAGGTCGACGGCCCGCTCAAGATCACCGGCATGGCGTTCCAGGCGCCCAGCCTGCTGCCGTGGCGCACCACGCTGGACAACGTGCTGCTGCCGCTCGAGATCGTCGAGCCGTACCGCTCGAGCTTCCGCGCCAAGCGCGCCGAGTACGCCGACAAGGCGCGCAAGCTGCTGCAAAGCGTCGGCCTGGGCGGCTACGAGGACAAGTTCCCGTGGCAGCTGTCGGGCGGCATGCAGCAGCGCGCGAGCATCTGCCGCGCGCTGATCCACGAGCCCAAGATGCTGCTGCTCGACGAGCCGTTCGGCGCGCTCGACGCCTTCACGCGCGAGGAGCTGTGGTGCGCGCTGCGCGACCTGCAGGCGGCGCAGAAGTTCAACGTCATCCTCGTCACGCACGACCTGCGCGAGAGCGTGTTCCTGGCCGACACCGTCTACGTGATGAGCAAGAGCCCGGGGCGCATGGTGGTCACGCGCCACATCGACCTGCCGCGCCCGCGCGACCTCGAGATCACCTACACGCCCGAGTTCACCGACATCGTGCACGAGCTGCGCGGCCACATCGGCGCGATCCGCCAGCCGGTGGGCAAGGTCGGCGCGGCGCTGCCGCAGTGAGGGGGCCGCGATGAACAACAAGTCGCTCGAGCGCTGGTCGCCGCTGCTGCTGATGATCGCCACGCTGGTGCTGTGGCAGGGCATCTGCACCGCGTTCAACGTCAGCGAGTTCATCTTCCCCAGCCCGGCGCGCATCGCCGAGCAGTTCTGGGAGTTCCGCGGCACCATCCTCGGCCACGCGTGGCGCACGTTCTGGGTCACGATGGTGGGCTTCGGCATCGCCATCGTGGTGGGCGTGCTGCTGGGCTTCCTGATGGGCAGCTCGCGCATCGCCTACAACGCGATGTACCCGCTGATGACGGGCTTCAACGCGCTGCCCAAGGCCGCGTTCGTGCCGATCCTGGTCGTGTGGTTCGGCATCGGCGTGGGCCCGGCGATCCTGACGGCGTTCCTGATCTCGTTCTTCCCGATCATGGTCAACATCGCCACCGGGCTGGCCACGCTCGAGCCCGAGCTGGAAGACGTGCTGCGCGTGCTCGGCGCCAAGCGCTGGGACGTGCTGACCAAGGTCGGCCTGCCGCGCTCGCTGCCCTACTTCTACGGCTCGCTGAAGGTGGCGATCACGCTGGCCTTCGTCGGCACCACGGTGAGCGAGATGACGGCCGCCAACGAAGGCATCGGCTACCTGCTGATCAGCGCCGGCAGCTCGATGCAGATGGGCCTCGCGTTCGCGGGCCTCGTCGTCGTCGGCATCATGGCGATGGCGATGTACGAGCTGTTCTCGTTCGTCGAGAAGCGCACCACGGCCTGGGCGCACCGCGGCTCCAACGCGGCATGACAAGGACCACCCCCGAAGCGCCTTCGGCGCTTCCCCCTCGAGGGGGCGCCGCCAGCGGACCGGCGAAGCCGGATCCGCGGCGGCCGCTTGGACAGGCGTGACTGGCGCGCTCGGATCGAATGCCGCGCACACATGCTTTGCTGACGTCATGACCCCTGATCAACGCACCGAGCCGACCCCCGTGCAGGTCGTCGCGCTGCTGCAGCGCGCGCAGGCGCTGGCGCAGCGCGCGATGGAGGCCGGCCACCACCCGTTCGGCGCGCTGCTGGTGGCGCCCGACCACGAGACGGTGCTGATGGAGCAGGGCAACGTCGACAGCGTCAACCACGCCGAGGCCGTGCTCGCGCGCGAGGCCTCGCGCCGCTGGGGTGCCGACTACCTGTGGCAGTGCACGCTGGTCACCACCGTCGAGCCGTGCGCGATGTGCGCCGGCACGCAGTACTGGGCGCACATCGGCCGCGTGATCTACGGCATGAGCGAGCGCGACCTGCTCGCGCTCACCGGCAACCACGCCGAGAACCCCACGCTGGACCTGCCGTGCCGCGACGTGTTCGCGCACGGGCAGAAGGACGTGCGCGTGATCGGCCCCGTGCCCGAGATGGCCGACGTCATCGCCGCGACGCACCGCCGCTTCTGGAAAACTCGCGGAGGGTGAATGACCCCCCGAAGCGCCTTCGGCGCCTCCCCCCAGGGGGCGCCGCCAGCGGACCGGCAAAGCCGGATCCGCGGCGGCCGCTGGATGCCTTGCGGTTCATCGGTCGTGGGTGCCGCCTCGGCGGCGTGAGTGACTGACATGCTGACGACGAAGCAGCCGGTATTCCGCAGGTTCTGGCACGCCGTGATGCCGCTGGCCCACCTGGCCGACGGGCCGAAGCCGTTCACGCTGCTGGGCGAGGACCTCGTGCTGTTCCTCGACGAGCACGGCGAGCCCGCCGCGCTGAAGGACCGCTGCTGCCACCGCACCGCCAGGCTCAGCAAGGGCTGGTGCACCGGCGGCAAGCTGCAGTGCGGCTACCACGGCTGGACCTACGACCGCAGCGGCCGCGTGGTGCACATCCCGCAGTACGACGCCGACCGCCCGATCCCCGACGGCTACTGCACGCCCGCCTACCGCTGCACCGCGCGCCACGGCTACGCGTGGGTGGCGCTGGACGAACCGATCGCCGACATCCCCGCCGTGCCCGAGTTCGGCGCGCCCGGCTGGCGCACCATCTTCCAGTTCCACGAGACCTGGCACACCAGCCCGCTGCGCGCGCTGGAGAACAGCTTCGACAACAGCCACTTCAGCTTCGTGCACCGCGCCACCTTCGGCGTGGCCGCACAACCGAAGCCGAGCAAGTACGAGCTGGTCGAGAACGACACCGGCTTCCACGCCGAGACCGTGATCCCCGCCGCCAACCCCGAGGCGTTCCGGCGCATCAGCGGCGTGAGCGACGCCATCACGACGCGCCACATGCGCAACGCGTACTACCTGCCCTTCTCGCGCCGGCTCGACATCGAGTACCCCAGCGGCGTGCGCCACGTCATCGTCAACAGCTTCACCCCGATCGACGACGCGCGCATGCAGCTGTGCCAGTGGCTGTTCCGCAACGACACCGAGGCCGACTGCCCGGCGCAGATGCTGATCGACTTCGACCACGTCATCACGCGCGAGGACAAGGACATCCTCGAGTCGACCGACCCCGACGCCGTCGTCGACCCGCGCCGCCGCGGCGTCGAGGTCAGCATGGACAGCGACCGCCCCGGCATGCTGATCCGCAAGAAGCTGTTCGAGCTGCTGCAGCGCCACGGCGAGAGCGAGGTGCACCGCGGCAGCCTGCCGAGCGCGCCGCCGCTGGGCCCGGAGGCATGACGAAGGCGCCGAGCCCGGCCGCGGCCGCGGCGGCAACCGACGCCGCCACGCGCGGCTGGCACGGCCACCTGCACCTGCACTACCGCCGCGACGGCGAGCGCACCGTGGCGCACGACCGCCACGACGGCCCGCTGCGCGTGCTCAAGGCCCTGCACCCCGAGGGCCCCGCCGTGTGCCACCACGTGCTGGTGCACCCGCCCGGCGGCCTGGTGGGCGGCGACCGGCTCGACGTGACGCTGCAGGTGGACGCCGGCGCGCACGCCCTCGTCACCACGCCCGGCGCCACGCGCTTCTACCGCAGTGCCGGCGCGAGTGCGGTGCAGCACGTGCACGCCACCGTGGACCGCGGCGGCCGGCTGGAATGGCTGCCGCTGGAGACGATCGCCTACAGCGGCTGCCGCGCCGAGAACCGCCTGCGCCTCGACCTGGCCGCGGGCGCGGAGACGATCGGCTGCGACCTGCTGGCACTCGGCCTGCCCGCCGCCGGCCAGCCGTTCGAGCGCGGTCACGTGCTGCAGCACCTGGAAGTGCCCGGCCACTGGCTGGAGCGCGGCCACATCGCCGCCGACGACTACCGCCTGCTCGACGGTCCGCTGGGCTTCGCCGGCCACCGCGTGCTGGCGACGCTGTGGTTCGCGGCCGGCTCGCCGATCGACGGTACGCTGCGCGACGCGCTGCTGGAGGCCGCGCGCGACGGCGACGCACCGCAGGATGCGCTGCCGCAAGGCGCCACCGCGCCGAACGACCACGTCGTCGTGCTGCGCCTGCTGGCGCCGCGCGTGGAGCCCGCGCTGGCGCGGGTGCGCGAGGTGTGGGCGGCGTGGCGGCGGGCGGCGTGGCAGCGCGAGGCGCACGTGCCGAGGGTGTGGCGAACCTGAGGATCCGTGCCTCTTGCGCCGCCGTCTGGCGCCCAATGCATTACTGTCATATTCACGAACTGCTGACCGACAGAGAGCCGACGTGATGCTAGTCGCCAGAGGCCACCATGCCTGACACTGCGCTCTACCTGAGGTGCACTGCTTGTGGTTACAGGATCTCAGCGTTTCTCGCGTTCCGAAACGCCGGATTGCTGCGAGAAGCGCGACGCCCGACGAGGGGCGAAGTTCAGGACGTCATTCCTCGCCTCAGATGTTCGCAGTGTCAATCCAAGGCCGTGGAACTCGAGGCGAAGACAAGCCCTGAGTCTGAGCACTATTGGGCCACCTCCGAAAGCACGAAGCGAGTCTTTCACCGAAGCACGTGCTCGTGGATGCGCAGTGTCGGCGCGCGAAGCGAGATCAACTTCAGTTCACGAGCCGCCGCAGTTGGCCGCGGCTACAGTCCGTGCAAGGTGTGTCGCCCTTGAGCCTTGAATGGGCACCGACGCACGACTACCACCTGACTTCTTAGCGAAGTGGGCCTGCAAAGCTTGCACATCGCTGCGCGCCCGTGTTCATGTTGTGCCTCGACGCGCTTCTCGCGCGGGTCCCTGACGGCAAACTTTGGTTGCGGTGATCCCGCAGGGTGGCTGGCATGTCGTCGTCCGAAGCCATTCGCATCGTCTCGCTGTGCGTCGTCCTCGCCGGCGTCGAGACGCTGCACGGCATCGCGCGCACCGTGTGGCTGGCGCCGCGCGTCGGCAAGGCGCTGGCCATCAAGCTCAGCGTCGTCTCGGGCTCGCTGCTGGCGTTCGCGGTGTGCTGGCTGCTGGTGCCGGGCATCGGCCTGCACGGCCCGGGCCGCACGTGGCGCTGGGGCTGGGCCTCGCGGCGTTCATGGCCGCGTTCGACGTGTTCATCGGCCGCGTCGTGATGCGCCTGCGGTGGCCGCGCATCGGGCAGGACTTCAACCCCGCCTCGGGCAACTACCTGTCGGTCGGGCTGGTGCTGCTGGCGTGCATGCCGGGCGTGGTGTGGTGGCTGCGCGCCGGCGCGGCGGCGTCGGCTTGACTCGGGGCGCCGCCCCGATCGACGACATCTCGCGGCACCTTGATCTGGCGCAGGGCGTGCGGTTGCAGCCGGGGGCGATCGGTGGCGCAATGAGCACGCCAGGGCCGCTCGGGCTGCGCCGCCCTCGTCGTCGGCTCGCGCGGCCCTCGCTCCTCCCGCAGCCCCCGAACCGACCGCCGATCGACAGCACGGAGGCTTCCATGCTTCGCTTCATCGTCGCCCTGTCGCTGGCCCTGTGCGGCGCCACGCTGCACGCCCAGCCGCCCGACCTCTCGGGCAAGTGGAGGGGCACGCTCGAGACCAAGTCGGGCACCGCCCCGATGGAGCTGTACGTCGTGATCAAGGGCCGCACGGGCACGTTGCGCATGAGCCTGTCGGCCCGGGCGCTGGGCAGCGGGCGGCTGGGCGCCTGCTACGACCGGGACCTGCCGCTCGAGGTGGTCGAGCCGACCGACACCGACGTGGTGCTCGACGTCCAGGGCGCCAAGGTGCTGCAGGGCTGCCTGAACCAGAAGGCCCGGCTCAAGCTCGTCGACGGCAAGACGCTCGAAGGCACGCTCGCCGACGGTCGCGCCATGAAGCTCACGCGTTGACGGGGCCCGCGGCGCGGCACGGCGGTGCCCACGGGCACCTCGGCCATGCGCGGCGTGTTGGCGTGAGAATGCCAGCCGTCGCGCCGAGCGCGCCTGCGCCGCCTGCGCGGTGAACCCGTGGCCACCTTTGCCCTGTCCTCGCCCGACGTCGTCCACGCGATCCAGCTCGCGCTGGCGCCGGCGTTCCTGCTCACCGGCATCGCCGGCATGCTCAACGTGATGGCCGGGCGGCTCGGGCGCATCATCGACCGCGGGCGGCGGCTCAAGGAGCGCCCGCTCGATGCCGCCGCCGGCCCCGACGAGGCCGCCCTCGTCGAGGAGCTGCAAGGCCTGGAGCGGCGGCGCCGGCTGGCCAGCAACGCCATCACGGCGTGCACGCTGGCCGCGCTGCTGGTGTGCATGGTCATCGCCACGCTGTTCCTCGAGGAGCTGCTCGACTGGCCGCTGCGCTGGCTCGAGGGGATCCTGTTCACCGGCTCGACGCTGGCGCTCGTCGTGGGGCTGGGCTTCTTCCTCGTCGAGGTGCACCTGGCCACGCAGACGATCCGCGTGCACG
>JBBION010000020.1:0-20431 GCA_037443345.1 Rubrivivax sp.
ACGCCCTGCCGCGCTATTGAACCTGGCTCGATACGCAACCCAGTGATGTCTGCCGCTCGGCCCACGGTGGCCATCACGTCGCTGACTCCTGTCAGGCCGAAGTACGTGCCGCTGAGCCAGGTGTTGGCGCTGGGCGCACGCATGGTCGATCCCGAACCCAGCGACCATCCGAAGATCAACCCGATGCGGGTCGTGTCGTCGTTGAGCCCCATGAACGCCAGAGATTCGGCCGGCAGCGTGTGTGTGACGAGCTGCCATGTATTGGCCGCGACGACCGTTGCCGTGAACACGTAGGAGTGCGCACTCGCCTGCAGGTAGAACTGCAGCGTCGACCCGGCGCTTGCATTGACCCGAATCCAGAAGCTGATCGTGATCGGCGACGGCACCGCTGCGCATAGAGAAGCCGACCGCGGCACGACGTTTTCGATGGCGAGCACACTCGTGCTCGTCAGCGTCGGAATCGCGTTGACAAGGAGACGGATGTGCCCCGGGTGCCACGGCGCTGCGTCCGCGGCTAGGGGCTGATTGCTGACCGAAAAGCTAGGGCTGCTAGGTAGGTCTTGATACACGCGCCACAAGGTCGCGAAGTGCTGCGTCTGTGGCAAGTTCGAGGTGATGTTCAGCGTTGACACGCCGCCGTTCCGATCGGCGATCCGTCCGTCGCCGTTGTGGACGAGGTTTGCATCGGCGGCCGTTTCCGCCAGCAGGGCGGGCAGGCCGAGGGCCGTGCGCGCCGCATCAGCGTTGGACGCCTGCATCAGCGAAGCACCAAAGCTGCTGCGCTGCACGCCGAGGGTGTCGCGTGCGGCGCTTGCCGTGCTGTCATCCAGCAGCGTTTCGATGAACGGCGACACGTTCAGCGTGCCGGGGGTGTAGGGGGTCGCCGCCGCCATGTTCCCGCTGCTGTCGAAAACCACGGTGCGCCCTGCACGCGCCGCAGCCGCCAGCGTCACCGCCTGGTCCGCCGATGCGTCGGCCGGCACCTTGAGCGCGCGCCGAAGGTCGCGCCGCAGTTCCTGCACCACGAGCCACAGCCGGTCGAAGTCTCGATCGAGCACGTCGGACTGCAGATCGCCGTTCGCCTGGTAGTCTGTCTGCCGCTCAAGCACCGACTCGCGGCGCAGCGTCACCCGCACGCCACTGGCCGGCGCCGTCGTGAACGTCACGCTGCCGCCTGCGGGGTTGCCGATGCCCGTCAGGCTGTAGTCGACGCCGTTCGTCTGCGTCGTCACGGTGCCATCTGCCGCGATCAGCTCGGCGATCAGGTCGTCGGGGTCCAGCAGCAGGAAGGCGAAGGCAAAGGCCGTTGTCACGCCGTTACCGACGTAGGCATTGACCGGGGTCTGGAGGGTGACAGGCATGCGGCGCGCGCTCCGTGCTGGTGGGCGGCGCGACCTCGCGCGCCAGCGTCATCGCTCGAGCGTCACGTCGAAGACGCCCGCGGCTGGGCGCCAATCGTCCCTCGCCACCGTCTCTACGATCCTGACCGATTGGCCGATGCGCACCGGCTGGTCGGTCACCGCGCCGGCGCTGGCGTCGAGCAGGTCGTCGGCCTGGTTCCTGGCGCCCGGCACCCAGTCGCGCATCTGGTCCCACAGCGGCCCGTCCAGCACGTCGACGTGCGCCCACAGCATCCCCGACTCGATCAGCGGTTCCAGCGCCTCGAGGATGCGCTTGTCCTTGGCCGCGGTCGCGTCTTCCTCGACGACACCGCACCGCAGGCCGCGCTGTTTTAGAGCCATCTGCAGGAACTTCGGGGCGAACCCGCCGATGCCGTTCGTCTCCACGACCACGCGCGGCACATGGAACCGCTCGATCAGGTCGCACAGCTGCCACACCTGGCCGCCGAGGATGCGCTTGCCGTCGAGCGTCGTCTCTGCGACATCGCCTTGCAGCGCGACGATGCGGTGCAGGTAGTGCCTGCCGGCGCCGTCCTGGAACGCCAGCGCCACCGCGGACACGTCGCGCCCGACCTTGCCGCTCGACGGATCCCAGCGCATCGAGCACGACACGATCTGCACGCTGCCCAGCCACATGGTCAGCACCTTGTTCGCGCGCACGAACCGCGGCTCGACGTCGTAGGCTGTGATCCGTTGCGGGTCGAGGCGGATCTCGTGCATCGGTCGGCTGTGCAGCTGGTACTGTGAGTCCCACTCGTTGACCGTCTTGCACTTGCGCCGGCGCTTGAGCAGATCGGACACTGTGAAGCGTTCAGGCCACGCACAGCCAGCGTAGCAGTCGATGAGCACTCCGGGGGCATGCGGGAACACGATCGTGCGCCCCTCGATTCCATACTCCGTGCCCTCGACCAGCATCCGCGTCGACAAGCCGATGCCTGCGAACACGACGTCGGGCACGAACGGCAGCACGTACCTCGTGCGCAGCGCCTGCTCGATGCGGTGCTCCTGCTCGAACATCGGGATCGTCAAGCAGTCCGCGCCCATGCGCTCGATTTCGTCGTAGATGCTGTCGTGCGTGTGCGGCGTGCCGACGAACAACTGCCGCGCGCCAGGCACCATGCAGTGCGTCTGCTCGCCGAGGCGGTAGCGCATCTTCTCGCGCAGTTCGGGCTGCGTGATGTTGCGCGGCACCTCGACGTCATCGTTCTGCGCCTCGTCGCAACGGCTCGAGGTGATGTTCGACGTGATCCCGGCGGCCTGCATCGACGGGTTGCGCTCGTCGCCCGCGCCGGGTGCCCACCAGAACGGCACCTCCCCGCGGATGCCCTCGCCGAACCGCGCGCGCGTCCACGGATGGCGCATCAGCACCGACCGCGTGTCGCGGCTCGTCTTGTAGGCCGTCTTGTCCTGGTCGCCCTGGTGCAGGATCCGGTACGTCGGGTCACGCCATAGCCGCCAGGCGTTGTAGGCGGCCAGCAGGGTCGACTTGCCGAAGCCGCGGAAGCATCGAAGCACGGCCAGGTCGCCGCGGTGCTCGAGCCAGTGGCACGCTTGGGCGTGGATGAAGGGAGGTTCGCCCCATCCCTGAAGCTCCGCCCAGCAGAGATAGAACTCGAGGAAGCTGACCTTACGCGGGTCCACCCTGCTTTGCCTTGATGCGCTGTACCAATGCCGCCGCCTGCTTCTCGTAGCGTTTGACGTCCGTCTCGACCTCGCAGCCGGCATCGTCGCCGAGCGGCAGCGCGCCGCGGCCCTTCATGCGCTCGCGCAGGTCAAGCACCCGCGCGAGCAGCGCGCCGGCCTGGTTCGCGTTCTTCATGTCCCAGTTGCGGTCGCCGCGCTGCGCCGGCGAGCGCTTGTCGGGCGGCACGTCGGCTGCGGTCCACCCATGCGGGTCCGCTTCCTCGAGAAAGACCTCGGTCATCTTCTCCGCGAGTTCGTCGAGCCGCTTGCCTGTATCCTTGCGCATGCTCAGTCCCCCGTGATGCGTGAGAAGTCCGGCGCGCGCTCGGGCAGCGCTTCGCCTGGCTCCCACCAGTACCCATGCCCCCAGTCGCGCATCGCTCGGTCCTGAATGCGCTGCAAGTAGCCGGGGTTGACCGCTTCCTGCGCGTTGTGCAGGAACCAGTGCTCCCACATCGCGCGAGTCTGCCACAGGTTCGCGTAGGGCAGGTTCGAGTTCAGCCACCGCAGCGCCTCGGCAGCGGCCTTCGTGTCCTCGCCGAGCGCCGCCTCCCAGGCGTTGCGCACGACGAGGTCGCCGGCCAGGCCGACGGCCGCGCCGAAGGTCGGTCCCAGCAGCGATCCGGCCAGCTGCTCGGTCGTGCCGGCGCGCGACTCGGTCGGATCCTTGAACAGCAGGTCGCCGACGTAGCCCATGCCGCCACCCTGCGACAGAGCTCGCGCCCAGAACCGGCCGTCGGTCATGTCGTACGGATCCTTGCCCTGCACGAGCGCCTTGTTGTGCAGCACGATCGCGCCCAGCATCATCATCGTGACGTTCAGCCCCGCCAGCAGCGCGATGCGGTTGACGACGGCACCCGTGCTCGACGTCGCGCCGTAGCCCGTCGGGGCGCCCTCGAGCCCCTGCGGGGTCTGCAGAATGCGCCGCCAGTGGCGCGTGAGCATCGCGGTCGGGAAGCTCTTGAACTGCATCGCCGCGCGCATCACCTCGCCGCGCACGGTGCCCGCCGGCATGCCGCCGCCCGTGACGATCGCGCGCGTGGCGAGGTCGGGGTTGATGATGGCGGTGTGCGCCTCGTCGCTCACGAACGCCAGCCACTTCGTCGCCGCGGCCTGCGCGCCGTCGGCGCCGGTGGCGCGGATGGCGTCGGCCGTCAGGTAATCGAGCCCGCCGCGCTGCGTCGGCGTCGCGCGCGTGATGATGGCCCAGTCGTCGGCCGTGATGCCCTTGCGCCCCATCAGGTGCCGGTCCCACTCGTCGAGCTGGTCCCACGCGACGCCCAGCTTGCGCGCGAAGCCCTGCATGATCGTCGCCGAGAACGCGCCGCGCAGGCCATCCGTCCACGCATTCATCAGCGACAGCTTCATCACCGACTGCGCGACGCGACCGCTTAGGCTGTGCGTCATGTGGTCGCCGGTAAACCGGTTCATGGTCGACGTCAGGGACTCAGCGATGACGCCGTGCGCGCGCAGGAAATCCCGCTGCTCGGCGGTCACCTGCCGGCCGAGGTTGGTCAACATGCGGAAGTACGGCAGCCGGTTGTAGTGCAGCGACGCGCCGACCGTGCCGATGTCGGTCAGCGCCGACAGCACGGCGCCGCCGAGCTTGGCCGCGGTCTGCACGTTGCGCGCGTCCTGGCCGATCCGCGCGACAAGACGATTCTCCGGGGTCGTGGCGCGCCCCGACACCAGCGACCAGTAGGCGTCCGGGGTGTTGAACGCCGACCGGTTCGCCATCGTGCCCACACCGTCGGCGCGCTGCGCCAGGTCGTTCTGCACGCGGAACGTCGCCTCGGGGTTCGGGCCGTAGCGCTCCACGAGGCCGATGTCGCGCGCCATCGCCCCGATGTGTCCCAGCATCGCGTCGTACAGCGAGCCCTCGCCGTACTGCTGCATGTAGGCCATCCACGCGTCGCCGTCGCGGAAGTGCAGCACCCGGTGCTGGCTGCCGTGCTTGGCGCGTGCGCCGGTGCCGCGGAACTGGCCCGGCTCGACCTTGTTCGCGCCGTCGCTCTGGATCGTGTCCCACGCGCCGCGCAGCAGGTCGACGATCTCGGCGTCGTTCATCAGCGAGCCGTCGGGGCGCACGTACTGCTCGCGGTCGAGCAGCGGCAGCACGTCGGACGCCCAGCGCGTCGCGCCGGCCTCGCGCACGAGCAGCGCATCGTGCACCTGCGACAGGTAGCCGTAGCCGAGCTTGCCGACGTCGGCGCCGGCGCGGTTGAAGCGCTGGCGCATCTGCTCGATCGTCTCGAGCCACGCCTTCGCGCCGGCTTGCGCCATGCGGTTGCCGGTCGACCCGTCGGCGTTGCGGAACACCTCGCGCACGATGTCGGCCGTCATCTGCGGGTTGTCGAGGTCGAACAGCCGCATCCCGAGCCCCCGGAACACGCCGGCGCCGTCGCGCGCCTCGGCCGCGTCGATCAGGTCCGTGAGGCCGCCGATCGCCTCGTTACGCACCGCGTGAACGTAGTCGTCGGTGTTTTCGATGTCGTTGATGAGCGCCTGCGACCTCGTCACGCCCTGCCGCAGGGCCTGCTGGTCGGCGATGCGCGAGTTCGTCTCCGCGGCGCGCAGCACCTGCAGCCCGGCGCGGTACTCCTTGAGCGCCGCCTCGGCCTGCACGTCCTCCATCGCCTTGGCCACCGCCTCGGCGTAGCGCTGATCGCGCGACAGACCCTGCCAGCGCTGTCGGTCGCGCCGCGCGAGTTCGCGCATGGTCGCGCTGATGCGATCCTCGATCGCCTGCAGCTTGGCATCGCTGATCTGCCGGCCGCCGGCCGCCGCCCGTACACTCGCCGCACAGTTCGCTCGCATGGATCAAGCCCTCAACTTCGCCGGTTACGTGCTGGTCATGCTGGCCGTCGTGCCGCTGGCCGGCTTCCTCGTGACCGGCAGCGCGCGCCAGGCATGGCGATTCACGCGCCAGTGGATGCTTGTGATGGCGATCATCGTCGCCTTCGGCATCGTGCTTGCCGCCATCGTCTTCTCTGTCGCTTCGGCCTGACCGCCGCTCAGACGACGCCCGACGCCAACGCGCAATCGGCTGCCACGCGCACCAAGTCCGCATCGAGCACGCCGAGTTCGGTGTCGGTGCCTTCCATCGCCTCGCGGCGGATGCGCGCGAGCTCGTCGGCCACCGTGATCGGCCGGCCCTCGGCGTCCAGCGCGATCGCCATGTCCGGCATCGTCGTCTCGACCTGCTGCAGCCGGTCGGCCACCGAACGCATCAGCGGGTCCGTGCGCGTGATCGCCGACACTTGCTCCACGTCGGCCAGTTGCGCGTCGCTGATCGTGCGCAGCCGCTCGACCACTCCGGCCGTCGTGTCGACCGCATTCGCCGGCGCCGCCTCGTCGAACATGCCTGCCTGCCGCGGGTCGCCGAGTTCGTCGACGGCGCGCACCATCTGACGCAGGAGTTCGGCGATGCGCCGCGGCGCGCGCGCGTTCTCGGCCAGGCCGACCATGAGGTTCGTGATCTCGGGCGGCAGCGCGTCGCCGAACAGGCTGCCCTGCTCGAGCATCTGCTGCACCGTCATGCCCTGCTCGCGCAGCCGCGCGAACTCGCGCGCCGCCCGTGACATGGCCGCCGACACGTCGATCGGCTGCCTCGCGCCGGCCTCGATCAGGTCGCGCAGCCGGGCCACCTCCGGCGCCGCGCGCAGCAGCCCGTTGAGGATGTTGCGCACGTTCGAGTCGGTGGACTCGGCCAGCATCGCGACGAGCTCGGAGTCGCCGTAGGCGCGCGCGAACACCGCATTGCGCAGCCGCGTCTGCCCTTCCTGCGACAGCGTGCCGTCGGCCTGCAGCAGACGCCCGCGCTCGGTCGGCGCGACGTCGCGCAGGAAGCGGGCAACGAACGGCGCCGAGGCGCGGGTGTTGATCGTGCCGTCGTCGTTCGTGGCGAGGTCGGCCAAGTCGCGCATGCGCAGCGCGTCCGCGCGCGCCTGCTCGGCCGCCGACATCGCGGCGACCGCCGACTCGTTGGCCTGGCGCGCGAACTCGGCGCGGTCGACCTCGCCGATGCGCTCGCGCACCAGCACCGGCTGGCGCATGCTGCGCACGTCGTCCTCGAGCAGCCCGAACCGCCGTGCGTTGGCCGCGAGCCAGTCGCGGTAGCCCTCGGCCTTGCCCGACTCGTAGGCGCGGCGCAGCGCGATCGTGCGCGCGTTGCCCGATTCGACGATCAGGTCGCCGCCGACGATCGGCGCACCGTCGCTGGCCCTGACGGACTCGCCCAGCAGTTCGGGCCGGATGCGGTTCTCGATGCGCGCGATCTGCTCGGCCGACGCGGCGCGCGAGCGGTCGCGCGGCTGCAGTTCGGGCGGGAACGCCGCATTGGGCGTCAGGTCGTCCGTGTGGGAGGTGACGAGCTCGCCGGCCTCGACAAGCCTGTAGCGGACCGGCACCTCCATGCCCCGCTCGGTTACGACGTCGGCCGTATGTCCAACCCGGGTTTGCCCTAGAATGGAGCTGGAGGCCGGCATAAAGCCAGCGTCCACAGGCGGAGTGATCCCAGCGTCGTTCGGCAGCGCTGAGCTGCTCGACGTCGAGGGCGTCCCGGTCGAGGTCGACGAGGCGATGCGCGCCTGCACCTCGTCGGCTTGCAGTGTCAGGTTGTGCACCATCGCCGCGTCGACCTCGGCCTGCGTGGCGGCCTGCGGTGCCGCTTCACGTGGAACGGCTGGCGCGGCCTCGCGCGCCTTCTGTGCCCCAGCGGCCGCGCGTGCGACGCGCACATTGCGCACGACGCCGGCCGCCGCGAACGGCAGCGGCACGGCGGCCGACAGCGCCAACCCAAGCGGGTCGAAGGGGTCGTACTGGCGCGCGATCTCGTCGTAGTCAGCGCCCTCGAGGATCTGGCGCGTCGCGGCCTGCTGCGCCATGAAGCCGCCCGGCCCGCCGGCCACGTACAGCCCCGCGGTGCGTGCGACGGTGCTGCCCACCATCGGCAGCAGGATCGAGCCGCCACCCACCACGCCGACCACCGTGCCGGCCAGCGTCGCCGTCGCCTCGTCGACACCTTCGGCGCGCAGGCGCTGGTACTCCTGCGAGCCCTCCGAGCCGCCGAACGCCGCGGCGCCGCCCACAGGACCGAGCGCCACGACGGCGCCGATCGCCTTCGGCAGTCCGCGCGCCAGCCCGAACACCAGCTGCTCGGCCGTGCTGGCCGTGCTCGGGTCCGGTCGCAGGCTCTCGGCGTACTTCTGCGCCGCGGCGGCCGTGTCGCGCAGCGCCTGGCGCTCCTGCACGTGGATCGAGTCCTCGGGCTCGGGCTGCAGCGCGAGCGCGCCGGCGATGCGTTCTCCGATGCCCGCGCGCAGCTTCGTGAAGTCGGCCAGCAGTTCGGCGCCGCCGGCCGCCGGCCCGCGCAGGACCGCGCCCCAGACGCTGCGCGGCTCGCGCTTCGGCGGCTCGGGCGGCAGTTGCGCCAACTCACGAGCCGCGCGCTCGGTCTGGTCCGCGTACAAGTCGCCCAGCATCACTGCCCCGATACCACGATGGGCACGCCCTGCGTGTTGGCGACCGGACGCCCCTGCACCATCACGTAGTAGCGGCCCGGCCGCGCGTAGGCCAGCTGCGCCGCCGGCAACGACCGCACGAAGTCAGCGAGCGGCACCTCGACGCCGGCGGCGCGCACCGTGCCGCCTGGCGCCTGTGGCGCGAGTTCATCCGGGGTGACGGCTGCCAGCCTTGCGCGCAGCGTCTTCTCGTCCATCCCGGACGCCAGCGGGATGCGGCGGCCGTTGTAGTCGATCACCTTGCCGCCGATCGCCAGCTCGACCGCCGCGTTCAACTGCTTGGCGTCCATCTGCCCGCTGCGCTCAGATGCCAAACCGTGCGCGATGAGCAGCGCGGCCTCTCGTACCCCGTCGGCCATCGGTGGCGACAGAAACACGCCTTCCAGTGCAGCGGCGATCGTCGGCTCCCAGCGATCCGGCTTCACACTGGATGCGAGCGAGCGCTCTCCCCTGGTGCTCGTGCCGTCTTTCTGCGCCTGTGCGCCGCGCAGCACGAGTTCGGAAGCCAGGCGCCCCTTGTCGTTCTGCGTCGACCCCAGCCCGAACGCCAACGCGAGCGCGCGGTCCTTGCCGTCCATCTGCCGCGCCACGCCTTGCGCCGCCTGCGGGCCCAGCGCCTGCGCCAGCGCGGCCACCGCCTGGCTGCGCTCCTTGACCGGCAGCACGTCCAACATGCCCCTGACCTGCTGCGCTTCCGGCTCGGTCAGCGGCGACACCGGCCGACCGGCCCACACGCTCACGATCTGCGCCTGCGCCAGCCGCGCGCCGATCGAGCCGACCAGTGCCTGCGGGCTCGAGGTGTCCACCGGCGCGATCTCGGGGATGACCTGCCATTTCAGGCCGGCGCGCAGAGGATCTGCATCGACCTCGGAGCGAATCGTTCGCAGCGTTTTTTCCGCTCGCGTGCGCTGCCTCTCGAGCTGTGGCGTGAGGCCAGATTGCGCAATCTGCGCGTTGATGCCGTCAAGCGCGGCCTGCTGCTGCGCGATCGGCTGCGCCGCGAGAGGACCGGTCGTGCGCTGCATGTCCAGAAGCACGCGGAATGCCTGCTGGTACGGGGTGCCGGCCAACTGCCCGAGCACCTGCTCGGCGTAGGCCGGGCTCAGCGCCCCGCTTTCGGCCAGCGACGCCGCGGCGTTGTATGACGCCTCGGCCCGGCGCAAGGCGGCCTCCGCGGCCCGCGCGCGCTGGTTCGCCTTGACCTCGTCGCGCTGGTCAAGCGCGAGCCTGGCGGCGGCAACGCGGTCCATGAGCACGGCGCGGCGCTGCGGGTCAAGGTCGGGCGACTCTGCGATCAGCTGCTCGGCCGCCGTCAGGGCGTCGCGGTCGCCCTTGCCCGCCGACACCGCCTCGAACGCGCGTGTGTACTGCGCCGCCTCGCGCCAGCCCTGCCGCGCCTTGGCGATGTCGTCGCCGCCCATGCCAGCGAACGGCCCCAGCTGCTCGAGCACGTTGGCCGCCATCTGGTCGGCCGCCTGCGGGTTGGTGCGGTACAGGCGCTGCGCGGCCTCGAGGGTCTGGCTGATGCCGGCGCGCGTGTCGTCGCGGTCGCGCTGGCGCACCGCGCGCCCAATCGACGTGCGCGACAGCGTCATGGTGCGCAGATCGAGGTCTTCCTGCACCGTCGCCAGGTGCGCCGCCGGCACGTTCTCGACGACGGACGCCAGACGCTCGCGCGCGCGCTCCAACCAAACCTGCTCGGCCCCGGCCTTGTCGATCTGTCCGGTGGCGATGCCTTCTGCCATCTCGTCGGCCAGCGTGGCGAGCTCGGCCTGGCCGCGCTGCAGAGCGCCGAGCGCCAGCGCCTTGTCGGCTGCCTCGCGCTCGCGCGCCGCTGCCTCGCGCTCGCGCGCCGCGGCCAGCGCCTCGGCATCCTGCCGGCGCTGCATGTGCGCGCCGATCTCGCCCAGCGTGGCCGCCACGCCGGCGCCGAACGCCGCGCGCGGCACCTGCGCCTCGTTCAGCCGCTGCGCTCGCGCGACGCGCTCGCCGAAACCCTGCGGACCAGGAATGCGTGCCATCGGTCAGTCCCTGAACCCGCGCGTATCGCTGCCGGTGCGCATCGGCTGGGCCGCGGCGCCCTTCCACCCTCTGATCTGGTACGCGCCCGAGAACAACGACTCGGCCGCACCCATCATGCCGGCGGCCTGCTGCATGCGCCCGTCGACCATGATCGAGCGCGCGCGCCGCTCACCGGTCAGAATGGTGTTCGCCGCGTCCGTCTCGCCGGCGGTCAGGATCTCCTGCTCGACGCCGAGCGCCCAGTCGTCGACGCGCGCGCCGCTGGCGGCCGTTGCCGCCCTCGCCTCGCCCACCCGCGAGCGGGTCGCGCGCATGATCTTCTCGGCCTCGGAGCGCGCCGCATCGCGCTGCGCATCGGCGTCAGCGCGCGCCATCGACATCTGCGCGCTGCCGTACAGCAGCGACGACGCGCCCTGCATCAACGTGCTGCCCAGCATGATCGTCGACGCGGAAATGCACATGCTCATATCTCCATGACGACGCCGGCGCGGCGCCAGCCCAGGCGCTCGGCCAGCGCGACCGTCTTGTCTGTGTTGACGCCAGTCATCACGCCGAACAGCGTCATGCGCGACCCGTTGAGCTTGGCCCACTGGGCATAGGCGCCAAGCAGACGCACCGGCGCCGTGCCGCCGCGGTGCTCCGGGTGGATGAACAGCGCCAGGTCGCACGCCGTCAGGTCGGGGCTGAACCAATGCGGCGTGAGCAGCGCCACCAGCCCGCCGACGACTTCCTCGTCGTACTCGGCCACCATCGCGAAGTGGTCGGCCATCGCCACGCGCAGCGTGTGCTCGAGGATGGCGGCGTCGAAGCGCAACGCGGCGAACCGCGGCGACTCCGCGTGCATGATGCGGCCGAGCTCGATCAGGCGCGGCACGTCGTCGACAGTGGCCGGGCGGATCACGTCAGCCGCCGTTCGCGGTCATGTTGCGGATGACGGCGAGCACCGTCCACGGGTACGGCTGGTCCTGCACGATCTCGAGCGGCGAGTCGCCGGACTCCCAGCCGTACTCGGTGATCTCCTTCAGCCCGGTCCACGGCGGCACCGGCTCGTCGAGGATCTGCTGGTCGAGCTGGCGGAACGCGATCTCCTGGCCGTTGACCTTGCAGCCGATCGTCTCGAGCAGCCTTACCCACACGCGGTGCGTCATCTGGCGCTGGCCCTGCGCCGTGCCGCTGCCGGTGCCGATCTCGGGCGCCTGCAGGCGCGCGCGCGCCGAGTACGGCAGCCCGACGCTGACCTTCGACGCCTGGCGCGGCAGCGTGATCGCGCCCGACGTCACGACAGCGGTGCCCATGTACACGTCGTCGCCAACGACCGCAACCGTCTTGCCCTCGAGGTGCGCCAGGCCCGCCCATGTGTCGGACGGTGCGCCGGTCTGTTCCAGCCGGGCGTCCTGCCCCGGTGGCGCCGACCAGTTGATGCGCTCGATGTAGCGCTTCGTGTTGCCGGCCACGGTGTAGCGCGTGATGCAGTACGTGCGGTCGATGCCGCCCTCGGGGACGGTGACGACCCACTCGACGGCGCCCTCGGCATTGCCGCCGCAGAACGCCGCGAGGTTCTGCTCGTCGTTGTAGGTCAGCGCGAGCAGCGCGCCGGCGGCGGTGGCGATCCACACGACCTGTTCCGGCGACTGTTCCCACGCCATCGACTTCGCGCCGGCGCGCAGCAGGTGCTCGGAGTAGACGCTGACGTCGCGCGTGCGCACCGCGTCGAGCTCGTCGCGCTGCCAGGCGCGCACCGCCTTGCCGCCGCGCTGCACGTAGAGGAAATCCTTGCCCGCGAACTCCGGGCGCACGAGCTCGGCTCCCCAGCGCGAGCGCTGGCGAATCTGCGCGTTGAGCTGCGTGATCGGCTTCTCGATGCCGCCCGTGATGTCGAACTCCCCACCGTAGGTGAGCACGACGAGCGCTTCGGCCGCGACGAGGTACTGGACGATGTTCTGCTCGTCGCTGTCGATGGTTTTGCTGACCGCGCTGTCGTCGTCGGTGCCAGGCGAGAAGTCGAATGGCAGCGCCGTGCGCGAGCCCCACACCGTCTGCGGCCACCTGGCAGAGCCGGCGAAGAACAGCCGCTGCTGGAAGAACGCGCACGACACGGGCCAGCCGGCCACGGCGTCCCACGCCGGGCCGAGCAGCGCCCACGAGTTCGCCGGGGCGGCCGTCGTGCCGGCGGACAGCAGCCTGCGGATGATCCCGGAAACCTGCGTGGCGCTCGTGAACGTGGTGACCACGACGAATCCGCCGTTGATCTGGATCCACCGCCCGACGATGCTTGAGCGCCAGGCGGCAACGGCGGCCGTCAGGTTCGTGCTCGTGCCCACCGCGCCGGCGGCGCTCGGCGTGCACGTCGTCTGCGGCGAGCCCTCGAGGACGCCAGTGTTCGCAGCGATCGACGTCGAGTCGAACGCGGCCTCGATCGTGACCGTGACGGCCGTGCCGCTGGTGAACCCCGTGATAAGCGCGCGCCCGACGCCGACGCGGAACCGGCGGCCGACGTCCGCGTTCGTCCAGAAGGTCGCGGCAGCGGTCGCCGTGCGTCCGGTGCCCACTGTGGCGAGCGACAGCGTGACGCCGACCGTGATGATCTCGCCAGCCTCAATCTGCGGCGCTGGGTCGAACGGCACCGCCTCGCAGCGCCAGTTCGTGTCGGCAAAGCGCTGGATGCGCTGCGGCGCGACGTCCGGGTGAACGACGACCAGCGTGTCGCCGGCCTGCGCGAAGTCCAGCGCGGCCAGCTGTGCGGTCGTCCACGGCGTCGCCAGTTCGTAGGGCGCGCCCAGGCGCACGCCGTTTTTCCACACGCGCATGTACTGGTTGCCCAGTTCAAGCACGTAGGCGTCAGCGCGCGAGAACACGAACGGGATCAGTCGCGTCTGCTGGGTCGACGTCTTGACCTCGCCGCACCAGTCGCGCGACGGGCGGATCGTGATGCCGCCGTGACGCAGCACGACGCAGTTTTCCAGCGCCTCGGCGCTGGCATTGAACTTTTCTAGGTCGACGCGCCCGCGCAGCCGCGGCGTGAACTCGCCGGCGGTAAAGTTCGTCGTGATGACCTGCTGCTTCACCGGCTCGGCCCCCGCCCGCGCGCTGCGATCAACGGCGAGTCGTTCCAGTCCTGCGGCGGGTTCTCCTGCCCGTCGATGCTGCGCGCGCGGCGCAGGGCCTGCTCGTACTCGCGCGCCTTGAGCTCGGCCAGGCTGGCGCTGCCGGTGACAGCGTAGGCCAAATCCTTGACCATGCGCTTGGTCATGACCTGCGTCAGCAGCGCATCCCAGGTCGACTCGGGCACGTCGGCCACGTAGACGACGGGCAGCGCCGCCACGTTGGCCACGATCACGCGACCCTCGAGCTGATATGGGATCGGGTCGTCTGCGTCCTCGCTGACCTGCAGCAGGCGCAGGCAGTCGGACGGAATCTGGAACTGGGCTGACCACGAGTGCGCCGGCTGGTCGACGAGCGGCGCCAGCGTGTCGCGCTTGATCGCGCAGTTCCAAGGATGGTCGCGCAGCACCTGCAGCCGCGCGAGCGGGTACAGGTTCGCGCACTGCGTCGCGCGCTTGCTGTTCTCGGTGAACGACGCGATCGGGGAGTCGCCCAGCTCGAGCAGCGCGGCCGAACAGATCCCGATGGCACTCGTCGTCATGAACCGGTCCCCTCATCAAAAAAGGGGGGCACTCGGCCCCCCGTGAAGCGGCTTTCGCAACCGCACCTCCGACCGACGCCTTACGGAGAGATGTACGGCACCTCGACGCGGATGGGCACGTTCGGGTTTGGCGTCGCGCCACTGAACGTGAAATAGATCTCCGCGTCCTGGTCGAGCACGTAGCGCTGACCCGCAGTCAGCCTCGTGCCGGTGTTGAGCTGCTGCGTGCTCGCCGCGTTGATGGCCGTCGCCGGCAGGATGGCCGTCGCATCGATCACCACCCTCGTCTGCGCATTGCGCAGGCCGACGGAGAGCATGAGCCCGGCGTTGTTCGCGGCGTTGGACAGCGTCACCGGGCACAGCAGGCGCGAGCCCCTCTTGATCACGATCCCGGAACCGACGGTGTTGCCGGCGGCGGCTGTGTACGTGGCGGGCATCTCGCACACGGCCACCGCGTGGACGCCCTGCGACTCAAGCGTGATCTTGCGGCCCGCCGCCAGTTCGGCGGCACCGCGACCATTGATTTCAGACATGTTCTCTGCTCCTTGTCAGTTCAGGGCGTTCACTGGAACGCGATCTCGACGACCTTCTTCTCGTCCTGGCGGCCGACGCCGTAAGACGCGCCCATCGACACCTGCCATGCGTCTTTCTTGTCGCCGCGGCGGGTGACGTTGCCTTCCTCGTAGCCGCGGCCAAAGTGCAGACCGGACTTGGCCCAGGCGATCGTAAAGAAGGTGTTGGAGCCGTCCCTCTCAATGCCGTTGAACGGGATCCAGTTAAACCCCATCCACTTGCGAGAGACGTCGCCCTCCTGCAACATCTTGACGGCGAGCTGATCGATGGTGGTCAGCGTCACGTCGCTGAGGATGTCCTCCATCATCTCGTCGTTGTAGACGATGTAAAGCTCTTCGCCAGCCTCGGCGTCGGCCTCGTTGCGGCGGAAGATCTTTCGGGTGGCGATGATCTTCGCCTTCGTGAAGCCCGTACTGCCGTGCGCGATCCTCTGGCTCGCCGGCAGCGCCACGCTCGAGCCGTCCCTGCGCAGCTGGTTCGCGCGCGCGGAACGGTAGATCATGTCGTCGATGCGCCGATTGCGTTTGGACATCAGCCACTTCATGTAGTCGCCGCCGGTGACAGGGTTGGCCAGCAGCTTCGGGATGTCGTTGCGGTCGAGTGGCGCCGCCTCGTAGAAGTCCTGCATGTTGGCGACGCGCGCCTGCTGCTCGGCCAGCGACCACTCGGTGTCGCCGAGGCGCACGTTGTTGGCCGCCAGCAGCGTGCCGTCGTCGCCCATGAAGTTGATGGTGAACGCCTCGCCCGTGATCGAGCCGCGGTCGGTGACGGCGCCCATCAGGCGCGACTGCTTCTGCGAGGCTTCGGTGCGAATAGCAGTGTCCCACTGCTGCACGAACCACTGCGGGATGCTGGACATGATCTGAGCTCCTGAGAGGTTGAAACGGATCAGCCTTCGGGGTCAGGGTGTCCGGCCATGCCGGGCCTGCGCAGCTACGGCAGCGGCGGCCGGCTTGTCTTGCCGCTCGCTGCTCGGGCACATTGGCTCAGGGTATCCGCGCGCCACCGCGGGCCTGGGATGGCTCGCAGTGTCGGCGCGCTGGTGTCACACGATCCTGACCGAATCAGGTCGCCGGCGTCTCGCCGTAGGTGCGCCGGTAGAAGTCGCGCACCTGCGCGCTGACGGCTGCGTGCTGCGGGTGCTTCGGGTTGCGGAACGCCTCGGACGCCATCAGCGACTCGACAGTTTCCTTCGACGCCGACTGCGAGCCGGCCGGCGGCGCCGAGCGGTCCTCGCGCATCTCGCGGCCGAACAGCGCCATCACCTGCGCGAACACCGGGTCGGTGCCGAAGCGCTCGATCGCCTGCTGCTGCAGATCCGTGGGCATCGTGCTGATCGCGCGCTGCGCCGCGCTCATGTTCGACGTGAAGTCGGCCGGCGCCGCCCAGACTTTCTGCAGTTCGGCGCGCGCCTCGTCCGCGCTGACCTTGACGGCTGCCTCGAGCAGCGCCGGCACCAGCTCGAAGTACTTGCCCATGACGAACTCGTACTGCGCCTGGGTGAGCCCGGCCTTGTGCGCCTCGGCCTTGAACGCATCGGCGCGCTGCGCGTCGAGCGGCACGTCCTTGAACGCCTCCGGCGGCGTGAATGTGTACTTCGCTGGCTCGTCGGGCGGCAGGTCGCCGGTGCCGATGCGCTTGACCGCCGCGGCGTATCCCTCGGCGAGCTTCTGCGCACTGGCCGCCAAGTCGACCTTGCCGTCGGCGCCCTTCACGGTGTACTTCTCGGGCAGCCAGGCCGGCGCAGCGTCCGCGCCCGCGGGGGCCGGTGCCGGCGCAGCGGCGGCAGCAGGTGCAGCGGGAGCACCAGCAGCGGCGCTCGCCACCTTGAACAGCGCATCGCCGCCAGGAGCAGGCGCGGCAGGTGCGGGCGCGGGCGCAGCCGCAGCCGGCGCAGCAGCCGGTGCAGCGGCAGGGGCTGGAGTCGGCGCCGGCGCGGCACTGGCGGCAGGGGCAGCAGCGGGGGCGGCAGGCGTGGCAGTTGCGGTCGTCATAGGGTACGGTCCTCGGTCTGGTTGTTGGCCGGCGGCGGCTCGTCGACGATGCCGCGCGCACGATTGCAGCGCCTCACGATGTAGTCGATGACCTCGCGGTGCGCCGCGGCCCGGTAGGTTTTGAGCACGGCGTCGATGCCGCCCTCGGTGTACACGCGCGCCGCGCTGCCGAATCGCTGGTACAGCACCTCGAACACCTCCGCGCCGCGTTGGTCGACCTCGAACAGGTCGAGGAACACGCCATCGATGCGGGCGCGCTCGGCATCCGGGTCACGCTCAGGCCGCATTCGCGAAGCGCTGGGCCTGCGCGGCCTGCATCTCGGCATGGCCGTTGGCCGCCATCGCCTGCTGCTGGGCCGCGAGCTGCGCCTGCTCGCGCTGCGCGCGGATGCGCGCGACGACGCGCGGATCGCGGGTCAGCTTCTCCGGCACGCCGAGCAGGTGCGCACGTTCGCGCGCCGCGGCCTCGAGGTCGTACACGTCGATGACCGTCGGGTCGATCTGCGCCTCCTGCGCGAGCGCGAGCTCGAAGCGGTCCATCGCGTTGACCTCTTCGATGCGCTGCGAGCGTGCCAGCGGGCTCATGTACCGCACCGAGAAGGCGCGATTGAGCAGCGAGAGCGGCGGCTCGCCCATCAGCGCGAAGTCGGCGGCGATGTTGGCCCGCCAGGCGATGCCGAACGCGCGCACGATCAGCGGCTGCAGAAACTCGGCCTGGAAGCGCCCGAACATCGGCCCGAGCATCTTGCGCAGTGTCTCGACGCGCACCGACCACTCGTAAGCAGTCTTGACCGGGCCGTCCGCCGGCGGCAGCTGGTCGGCAAGCAGGACTTTGCGGATGTTGGCCTGCAGCCGGTCGATCTTGACCTCGCCGACGTCGACGCGCGCGCCCGTGACGAGCGGCTTCAGGTTGTCGACCTCGGCCGCGACGATCAGCTTTCGCGGCCCCATGCGGAAGTTGCGCACGTTCAGCACGCCGTCGTCGACGCCGACCATCGGGGGCGCGATCGCCGTCTCGGCACCCATCAGCGACCACTTGACGACCTCGTTCAGCGTGCGCGCGTCCGCCAGCGCGTCGGACATCGGGCCGGTGGCGTAGGCCGAGCCCGGTAGCCGATGCCAGCGCGGCACCATGCACGGGAACTCGTGGTAGCCCGACTCGCGCAGCACGTGCTGCCCCTCGAGCTCCATGTGCACCGAGGCGAAGGGCAGATTGCGAGCCAGGCGCGCGCCCACCGCGTAGACACTGCGAGGCTCGATGCAGTGCAGCAGCTTGACCTCGTCGTCGAGCTTGCCGGCATGGTACTTGTCGCGCACGGCCTGCGACACCTTGTCGAGCCCGTACTCGGCGACGACCTGGTGCACGCGCAGGATGCACTCGCGATACACCGTGTCGACCAGCCCGCCGGCGCGCGACGAGGCGATGTAGCACTGCCCGAGCGGCCAGAGCTCGAACTGGTATCCGCCCTCGTCGGCCTCGTCAAGGTACAGCACGAACCAGCCGGCCGACATCACGTCGAGCAGCCCGTCGAACGCCTCGGCGTCGAAGTTCGAGGCGTGGATGTTCTGCCAGATGAAGCGCGACGACCGTTCCATAAACCGGCGCTCGTCGTCGCTGGCCTGCTCGCCGAGGTCGAGCGCGAACCACAGCGCCGACGCCGGGATCATCGAGCCCATCAGCGTCGCGGCCCCGGTGCGGCACGAGTCCGGCGCCGTCGAGTCGAACAGCACGTCGCGGCGCTGCTGCGCGTCGCTGGCGCTGATGACCTGCGATTGCAGCCCGTGCGCGCGCGCCGGGAACGTCATGTCGAAGCAGTCGATCCACGCCTGCGCGTGCAGCTGGCGCTCGCCACGCAGGTCGGACAGCCGGCGGATGATGCGCTGCGCGTCGGCCACGTCAGCGTCCTAGGGGCTGGCCGCGGCCCACGCCGAACAGCGCGCCGCGCAGCAACATGTCGCGCGACGGGCGCGGCCCGGTCGCCTCGGTCGGCGGCGCGTCAGGTGCGCCGCGGCCGGTGATCATGCCGCGCAGCAGCGCGTCGCGGCCGGTCGGCCCCCGCGAGGATCGAGCGCGCGGCACCGGGCCGTGGCCGGTCGCGCGCGCGAACATCGCCATCCTCGACGCGTCGGCGCACATGCTCAAACCCCCAGCGTCTGCCGCCCGCCGGTGCCGGAGTCGCCGCCGCCGGTGAACAGCGACTGTTCCTGCATCGCCTTGCGCCTCATGGCAATCTCGGCGTTGGCGCGGTGCGCGGCTTCGGCTTCGGCGCGCTGGCGCTCCTTCTTCGCGGACTTCGCGGCGCTGGCGGCCTGGTCGGCTTGATACAGGCCGGCGGCCACCGAAGCGCCTGCCCCGATCAGCAATGCCGTCGCCGCCGAGATACACATGCTCAGTGCCTCGGACCCTTGCCGGCCACCGGCGTGCCGTAGTCGGCCGGCACGACGTAGCCCTGCTTGGACAGCGTCGGGCGCGTGATCTTCGTCGGGTCGATCTCCGACTGGTCGGGCAGCGGCGGCTCGCCAGGCCCGGCCGACTGCGCCGCGGCCTGCGCCTGCAGTGCCTTGGCCACCGCCGACGCGATCGCCGCGTCGAGCTGGGCCTGCGTGAGCGAGACGACGCGATCGGCGCGCGGCACGCCGGCCTGTGGGTCGCCAGCGCCGTCGTCGAGGTCAGGGGCCTGCGCGGTCAGCGCGTTGCCGGCGGCTTCGGTGTCGGTGTCCGAGGCGGCAGCGCCGGTGGCCGCGGCGTAGGTGGTGGCTCCGGGGACGGCCGGCGGGTTCTTGCGGGGTCGTGGCATCACGAGTTCCTTTGTGCAGGTTGCAGTGTCAGCGCCCGGTCAGCGCATGTTCCTGACCGTTTCGCGTTCGATCGGCGCGTCGTGCACCGGTCGACCAGTGGCGCGCGCCCACAGCGCGAGCAGCGCCTGGCCGTCGCTGTGCCGCGGCTCGGTGCCCGGCACGCTCTTGAGGTTGCTCACCCATCCTTTGCTGCGCATCAGCTCGGCGGCGATGCGCTCGTGGCTGTAGCGTGCGCGCTCGAGCTCGACGATCACGCGGAACCAGTCGATGCGCATGCGTCACGTGAGCAGTGTCAGGCCGTAGTGCGCCAGCAGCAGCGCCTCGGCCCGGTTGTGGTCGCGCTGCCGTCGCAGCTCGGCGGCCGCGCTGGGGTACAGGACGCAGGCCCGCTCGCGCGAGGCGGCCTTGTCCGTGCGCAGCAGCCCGAAGTGCCGCTTCCACGTCGGCGGCTGCACTATGCGCACGTCCAGTCGCGCGAGCTCGACGACCGCCTCGACGATGCCGCGCGAGTGCATCAGCGAGGCGGTGGCCGCGCCGCCGTTTCCCGGGCGCATGTGCACGTCCTCGAGCACGGCCAGGCCGACCTCGCCAGGCGCCACAATCTCGCGCAGTGCCTGCATGAGCCCGCGCGCGTCGAGCCGGCGGCGCACCATGCGCTTGCCCTGCACCTCGAGCGTTGGCAGGTCGCGCACGATCGCCGTGCCGCGTGAGTCGACCGCGGCCAGTGCGCCGGTGACGCCGATGTCGATGCCGATGACGATCAATTGCCCACCTCCGTCGCGCAGTCACGGCACT
>JBBION010000021.1:0-20096 GCA_037443345.1 Rubrivivax sp.
CCGCGCGGCGCCGGCTCTCGGCGTCGACCATCGCCCGCGCGTAGCGCACGAGGCGGTCGCACCAGTCGTCGACGGCGCCGGGCCCGGCCAGCAGCGACGGCGCGAGCGCGTCGACGATGTCGCGCCCGACGTGCAGGTGCACGCCGAGCCCGGCGATGCAGATCGCCAGCCGGTGCAGTTCGTCGTCGGCCTGCGCGACGCCGAAGTGGCGCTGCAGCGCCGCGACGAGCGCCGCGTGCATCGGCGCGATGTCGCGGCTCAGCTCCTCGTCCCACAATCCGGTGGGCTCGAACATCTCGCGAAAGCGCAGCTTCATGCACAGCCGCGGCGTGTCGCCGTCGCGCAGCGGCGCGAGCAGGTCGGCGAAGAAGGCGGCGAGCGCCTGCTCGAGCGTCAGCTCCGCGGCGTCGAACCACGCCGGCTCGCGCTCGCGCCCGCACAGCGGCTCGAAGAACGCGGCGCGGTACAGCCCGGCCTTGTCGCCGAAGTAGTAGCTGATCGCCGCGACGTTGACGCCAGCCGCCTCGGCCAGCTCGCGCGTCGACGTCTTCGCGAAGCCCTGCTGCGCGAACAGGCGCAGGCCGGCGTGCAGCAGCCGCTCGCGCGGCGCGTGGCGCTCACCGTCGGCGGCGGCGGCGGCGTCGTCGGCGGCGGGCGTCGATGCGGTATTCATACGGGCATCGTAGCGCTGAATCAAACGTTTGATTCAGACGACGCGAATGCCAGTGACGACCCCGGGGTTTCCCCGGGGTCGGGTGGCGGGCGGCCTGCGGGAGCCGTCAGGCCGCGACCGTCAGCCGCGCGTAGCGCGCGACCAGCTCGAGCAGTTCCTCTTCCGAGTACGGCTTGCCGAGGTAGTGGTCGACGCCGAGCTCGGCCGCCACGTCGCGGTGCTTCTGCGCGATGCGCGACGTGATCATGATCACCGGCAGGCGGCGCCAGCGGGCGTCGGCGCGCAGGTTGCGCACGAGGTCGAAGCCGTCCATGCGCGGCATCTCGATGTCGCTGAGCACGACGGCCGGCAGCTCGCCCGCCAGCATCTCGAGCGCCTCGAGGCCGTCCTTGGCCAGCGCGACGCGGTAGCCCTCGCGCACCAGCAGGCGCTGCGTGACGCGGCGCACCGTCAGCGAGTCGTCGACGACGAGCACCAGCGGCGCGACGTCGCCCGTCACCGCCGTCGCGGCAGACGCCTGCTGCGGCACCCGGCCCGCGTGCATGCGCTCGCGCGCCACGTCGCCGTAGACCGCGGCCAGCGCGACCGGGTTGTAGATCAGCGCCGGCATGCCCGAGGCCAGCAGCGTCAGTCCGGCCAGCCCAGGCAGGCGCGACAGCTGCGGGCCGAGGTTCTTGACCACTGCTTCCTGGTTGCCCACGACCTCGTCGATGTGCAGCACGACGCGCTGCTGCGCGCTGCGCACGACGACCAGCGTCGCGTTGCGCGCGGACTGGCTGCTGCGCGCGCTGTCGTCGAGCAGCGCGCCGAGCCAGAAGAACGGCAGCCGCTCGCCGCCGACGTCGATGCTGCCGTCGCGGTACGCCGCCTCGAGAGAGTCGGCGGGCACCTGCTTGACGCGCTCGATCAGCGTCGACGGCACCGCGACGCGGGTGTCGCCGCTGCGCAGCATCACGACCTGCGTCACCGCGGTGGTCAGCGGCAGCACCAGCTTGAAGCTGGTGCCCTGGCCGGCGGCGGTGGCGGTCTCGATGCGGCCGCCCATCGCGACGACCTCGGAGCGCACGACGTCCATGCCGACGCCGCGGCCGGCGAGCTCGGTGACCTGCTCGGCGGTCGAGAAGCCGGGGGCGTAGATCAGCTGCGCGATCTCGGCGTCGCCGAGCGGGGCGTCGGCACTCACCAGACCGAGCGCGATGCCGCGCTCGCGGATGCGCGGCAGGTTCAGGCCGGCGCCGTCGTCGCGGAACTCGACGGCGACTTCGTTGCCCTCCTGGCGCAGCACGACGGTGATCTGGCCGGCCGCGTCCTTGCCGGCGGCGGTGCGCACATCCGGCTTCTCGATGCCGTGCGTCACGCAGTTGCGCAGCAGGTGCTCGAACGCCGGCGTCATGCGGTCCAGCACGCCGCGGTCGACTTCGATCGAGCCGCCGACGATGTCCAGCCGCACCTGCTTGCCGGTCTCCTTAGCGGCCTGGCGCACGACGCGGTACAGGCGCTCCGACAGGCTCTCGAACTCGACCATGCGCGTGCGCAGCAGGTCGTCCTGCAGGTCGCGCGTCAGCCGCGCCTGCGCGGCGAGGTCGTCTTCGGCCGCCTGCAGCGCGCGCTGCAGGCTGCGCTGCACGGTGGCCACGTCGTTGACCGACTCGGCCATCATGCGCGTGAGTTCCTGGAAGCGCGTGAAGCGGTCGAACTCGAGCGGGTCGAACTCCTGCGACGCGGCCTTGGCCTGTTCCATGCGCGAGGCGATCTGCGTCTCGGCCTGCAGCTCGAGGTCGCGCAGCTGGCGGCGCAGGCGCTCGAGGTTGTCGGTCAGGTCGGCGAGCGAGCCCTTGAGCGCGTTGACCTCGGACTCGATGCGCGAGCGGGTGATGCTGACCTCGCCGGCCTGGTTGACCATGCGGTCGAGCAGCGGTACGCGCACCCGCACGGCACCACCCGACGCGGACGCCACCGGCGACTCCCCGACGGCCGCCGTCGTGACGGCGGCGCCGAAGCGGCTCCAGTCGATCGCGCCGGCCGCCGCGGCGGCGACCGCCGTGGCCGGCGCCGGCGACGTCGTGGCCTGCTCGATCGTCAGCGGCATCGCGGGAGCCAGCGGCGCCACCGGCGCCACCATCGGTTCCGCTGCCGGCGCGCCCCCCGCGGCCCGCAGGGCCTCGAAGGCGGCGCCGAGGTGGTCCGCACGCACCTGCAAGGCCTCGACGTCGTGCGCCTCGACGTTGCCGCGCGCGACGAGACGCTCGATCGCCGTCTCGAGACGGTGCGCGAGTTCGCCCACGCGCATCGCGCCGGCCAGACGCGCGCCGCCCTTGAACGTGTGCAGCGTGCGCATGCACGCCGCGGCGCCATTGGCGTCGCCGGGGCGCTGCAGCCACTCGCGCAGCCGGGCCGCCAGTTGCGGCAGCAGTTCGCCGGCTTCCTCGTCGAAGATCGGGAACAGCTCGGCGTCGACGGCGTCGACGGCGTCGATGTCCTCCTCGCTGTCGAGGGCCTGCGCCGACACGGCACCGGCCAGCGGGCGGTCGGGCTCGGGAGCCGCCGGCAGCGCGTGCAGCACCGCGGCCTCGCGCGCGACGACGGGCGCCGCCGTCGCGACGGCCGCGGCTTCGGCCGGCACCGGGCTCGCGGCAGCGGTCGCTTTCGCGGCCGCCACCGGCTCGGCGGCCGCCGTCACCGGCGGCTCGGCCCCGGGTTCGCCCGGCGTCTCGATCGCGATCACCGGCAGCGCCAGCGGGGGCTCGTCGTCGGTCTCGACGACGTCGACCGCGAACGACGTCGTCACCGCCTCGGCCGGCGGCTCGTCGTCGAGCGCCAGCCCGCCGAGCGAGCGGAACTCGCCGGTCTGCGTCAGCTGGCGCAGCCGCTCGCTCGCCTCGCGCTCGTGCGCCGCGAGGCGCTCGAGCAGCGCCGGCGGCGCCGGCGGCAGGAAGCCGGCGGCGAACTGGTGCAGCATGCGCCGCACCTGCTCGGCGACCTCGACGAACAGTGCAGCCCCCGCGGGCGTGGCCTCGCCGAGCGCCTGCGTGCGCATCAGCGCGTGTTCGAGCGCACGCGCCAGGTTCGACAGCTCGTGGTAGCCGACGGTGGCCGAGCTGCCGGCCAGCGAGTGCGCCAGTGCGACCGTCGAGTCGGGCAGTGCGCGGTGCAGCTCGTGCGACCACTCGGCCAGTTCTGTGACGAGGCGGCGCGACAGCTCGTCGGCCTCGTTGAGGTAGATGTTGAACAGCGCGACGCTGATCCGCAGCGAGCCGATCGTCTTGTACTGGTCGGTGTCGACCGGCGCGGCGGTGGGCGCGGGAGCCTCGGGCTCGGCGGGCAGGTCGAGCGTGATCGGCTCGATGACCGGCGCGGCGGCCGCCGGCGACACGGCCCCCGTCGACTCGGCGGCGAGACCCGTCGGCACCGCGATCGCGAGCGGCTCCGGCGCCTCGGTCGTGGCCGGCAGCGACAGCTCGAACGTCTCCAGAAGCGACGCGGCACCCTGCGCGGCGCCGGCGTCGTCGGCCAGCGGCATCGGCACCGTCTCGACGCCGTCGGCGGCCTCGTCGTCGCCCTGCGGCACCGGCGGTTCGACGATCGCGGCCGCCTCGACGGTCTCGATCTCGAGCCCGGCGAACGGGTCATCGATGGCCGCGACGGGCGCCACTTCGACGACCTCGGTGAGCACCGGTTCGTCGGCGAGCGCGGTCGGACGCGTGTCGAGCGCGTCGGTCAGCGGCAGCTCGGGCAACTCGTCGGGCTGCGGGGCCCCAGCCGCGACCAGCGCGGCCGGCGCCGTCGGCAGCGACACCGGTTCGCGACGGCGTGCGGTGCGCATCGCGTCGGCGGCGGCACGCACCGGCTCCGGTCGGTGGCCGCCGTCGCGGCGCTGCGCGATCGCCTCGACCCAGTCGCCCAGGTAGGCGAGCGCGTCGTGGCTGAAGCCGAGCAGGTCGTCCTCGGCGCGCGGCGCTTCGGCCAGGCGCGCGTTGTACAGCTGCTCGCACGACCAGGCGGCCTCGCCGAAGTCGTTCAGGCCGACCATGCGCGAGCTGCCCTTGAGCGTGTGGAACGCACGGCGCACGGTGGTCAGCTCGGCCAGGTCCTCGGGCGAGCGCGACAGCGCGGCGAGCGCCTCGCGCGCGCCGGCGATCACCTCGCGCGCCTCCTCGAGGAAGATCTCGCGCATCTCGGCGTCGTCCTCGAGCCCGGTCTGCCCCTCGGCGGCCGGCGGCGCCGGGGGCGGCACGGGTGCGGGCGCGGGCACCTCGACGACGGGCGCGGCGTTCGCGGCCACGACGTCGGCCATCGCCTTGGCGACCTGCTCGCGCGCCTCGTGGCGCGCGACGTCGTCGCCGGCGCGGGCGAGCGCGCTGCGCGCGCGACTGGCCGCCTCGGCGAGCGCCGACCGGTCGGCGACCAGCGCCTGCTGCGAAAGGCGCTCGAGCGAGCGGCGCACGTCGTCGTCGTCGACGTCGGCGCGCACGACCTCCTGCGCCAGCGACTGCGCCTGCTCGAGGAGGTCGACCTGCGGCGCCGCCTCGTCCGCCGCCGCGCGCGACGACGACACGCCGACGCGCGAGCGCAGCAGCCCAGCCTCGGCGTCGAAGTGGAACAGCGACTTGGCCAGCGCCGGCTGCACACTGAGCATGTCGATCAGGAAGCCCAGCGCGCCCAGGTTGGCGGCCAGCCGGTCGATCCACCGCTGCGTGTCGGAGGCCCCGGTCTCGCCAGCCAGCAACAGCGCGTCGACGTCGTCGCGCATGCGCAGCACCGCGTGAGACGCCTCGTCGACGCCGAGCACGGAGAACACGCCGCGCATCGCCTGCAACTGCGCCGGCGCGGCCGCCAGCGACGCCCGCTGCGTCGGGTCGCGGAAGAACTGATCGATCAGCTTCTCGGCCTCGGCCAGCGACGCGCGCAGCTCGTGCACGACGCTGCCCATCGTCTGGCGGTCGGACACGCGCCGGTACAGGTCTTCCATCCAGTCGTCGAGCGCGCCGACGTCGGAGCCGGCGCGCACGAGCGCGATGCGCTGCGCCAGACGCTGCACGCGCTGCGCCTGCTGCGGATGGTCGAACTCGGCGTCGTCGAGCGCGGCGTCGACCCACAGCAGCGCGGTGGCCACCTCCATCGCCACTTCGGGCGGCGGGGGCGAGCCGCGCTCGGCGGCGTCGGCGGCGGCGCCGTGCAGCGCCTCGCCGAGCAGCTCGCCCTGTGCGAACAACCGACGCAGCGAGTCGGCGACGAGCGCGAACTGTTCGCCGAGTCCCATCGCGTGCTGCATCTCGCCGCCGGCGGCGGCCGACCAGGCGTCCTTGGCGGCGGCCACGCGCTTGCGCGCCTGGACGATCCACGCCGGGTCGAAGCGACCCAGCGACGCGTTCTCGTAGTCGGTCGCGGCGCGTCCGGCGATGCCGAACGCACGCCGCGCCGCGGCCAGCCGCGGCGTGTCGGTGCCGTCGCCGCCGGCGCCGCACTGCGCGCAGAAGAACAGCAGGTCGCGGCGCAGGCGCTCGAGCGCGGGCGCGGCGTCGCCGGCGCGCTCGGCCAGGCGGAGCTGCGCCATCAGGCGCGACGCGATGCGCTTGGCGTAGACGTCCACCGGCATCAGGCCCTTGGCCTGGCCTTCGAAGAACGCGGCGGCGAGGTGCCACAGCGTCGCGTCGGCGTGCCCGGCACGGCCGTTGCCGAGCCCGGCGTACAGGTCGCTGATCTGCGCGGCGGCGGGCCCGCGCGGCTGACGCAGCAGCGCCAGTGTCTGCGTCTCGAGGTCGCCGCGCAGGTCGTCGCCGAACGTGCGCGCAGGCGCGAGCGCATCGGCGCCGAGCTCCGACGCACCGACGTCGTCGAACCACAGGTCGGCCGGGTGGACGCGGTCGGCGCCGGCGATCGCCTGCACGGCGCGGTACTGCGGGAACATCGACAGCGCCGACACCGCCTTGCCGGCGAGCTTGCGCGCGAGGTAGTCGAGCAGCGCGAACGACGCCTTCTCGATCGTCTCGACCGAGGTGATGTCGGCCAGCGCCGGCTTGGCGATCAGGCGGTTGACCGCCGCCTCGCTGGCACGCAGCAGCGTCGTTGCCGGCGGCAGCCCGACCAGCTCGAGCGCGCCGACGGCCTGGTGCAGTTGGGCACGCGCCTGCCGCAGCACGGCCGGGTCGACGGCGTCGACGTCGGACATGAACGACGACTCGGACTCCCGGATGTAACGCCGCAGCGCCTTGTGCGCCGACTCGAGCGAGCGGCGCACTTCGTCGTGGACCCAGGCCAGGGCGCTCAGGTCCTCGGCGGGCGTTGGGGTGATCGCGGCTGGGCTCATCGCGGCGCGTCCTGACGGGTCGGAGTGCAAGGCGGTCGAAAGTCGTGGACGGGAGACGGTCGCGTCAGGCGATCTTGAAGCGCGACACCGACTGGCGCAGCTCTTCGGCGGTGGCCGAGAGCTCGCGCACCATCTGCGCCGTCGAGCGCGTGCCGGCACCGGCCTGCTCCGTCACCGCGAAGATGTGCTGGATGTTCGACGCGACGACGTTGGCCTGGTCGGCCTGCTGCAGCGCCTGCCCCGAGATCTCGGCAATCAGCGCCGAGAGCTGGCGCGTGACGCGGTCGATGTCGGCCAGCGCGGCGCCGGCGGCGTCGGACAGCTTCGCGCCCTCGACCACGCCCTGCGTGCTGCGCTCCATGGCCGCCACGGCGTCGGCGGTGTCGGACTGAATGGTCTTCACCAGCGCCGCGATCTGGCGCGTCGCGTCGGCCGAGCGTTCGGCCAGCCGCTGCACTTCCTCTGCCACCACCGAGAAGCCGCGGCCGGCTTCACCCGCGGAGGCGGCCTGGATGGCGGCGTTGAGCGCCAGCACGTTCGTCTGTTCGGTAATGTCGGAGATCAGCTCGGTGATCTCGCCGATCTCCTGCGAGCTCTCGCCCAGGCGCTTGATCCGCTTGGACGTGTCCTGGATCTGGTCGCGGATCTGGTTCATGCCGCCAATCGTGTCGTTCACCGCCTTCAGGCCCGACTCGGCGGCGTTCAGCGAGCGCTTCGCGACCTCGGCCGTCTGCTGCGCCTGTGCCGACACCTCGTTGATTCGGCCGGCCATCTGCAGCACCGACTCGCCGGTGGCGCGGATCTCGCGCAGCTGCTCGGTCGACGCGGCGAGCAGCTCGACGGAGTTCGATTCGACCTTCTCCGTCGTCTCGGCCACGCGGGTGGCCGTCGACTGCACCTGCGCGACGAGGCTGCGCAGCTCCTCGACGGTGTAGTTCACCGAGTCCGCGATGGCACCGGTGATGTCCTCCGTCACCGTCGCCTGCTGCGTCAGGTCGCCGTCGGCCACCGCCTGCAGCTCGTTCATCAGCCGCAGAATGGCCGCCTGGTTGGCGTCGTTGACCCGCTTGGCCTCCTGCTCCTGGCGCTCCGCCTCCTGGCGCTGGGCTTCCAGCGCCGCCGAGCGCTGAGACTGCTCGCGCAGGTACAGCGTCGTGAAGCCGACGCCGCCGACGCCCACCAGGGCCACGCCGAGCACGATCAGCAGCAGCCGCGCACCGCCGAACGAGCCGGCCTCCGCGGTCTGGGTCTGCACGCGCTCGAGCCAGAAGCGAATGCGCTCGCTGTCGGCGACGATGGTCGACTGCGCCTCGCGCGCGGCGACCAGGCCCTGCAGGTTGGCCAGGATGACCTCGGCCTCCTTGCGCGTCTGCTCGAAGCGCGACATCAGCGTCGTCAGTCGCTCGCGCGTCGCGCTGTCCCGCGTCGCGGGCAGCCGCAGCTCCTCGCTGCCGTTGAGCAGGCCCTCGCCGATCTCGCGGAACGTGGCGACGTCCTTGCCGAGCAGGAAGACGGACTCCGGGCTCGCGCCGTCGAGGGTCAGGAACTCGTTCGCACTCTTGCCGATGCGCTGCGACAGCATGACCAGGCGGCTGGCGGCCACGACCTCGTTCGACGACGCGCCCTGCTGCACCTTGGCCGCCGCGACGCTCTCGGCGCCGTCGAGCAGGTCTGCGGACTGGCGGTTGATCGCACGCTGCGCCTGCCCGACCTGCGTCAGCGCCTGCTGGCGGGCGAGCAGCACGTTGGCGCTGCTCTCGGCGCGGTCGACCAGCGGCATCACCGCGTCGAGCGTGTCCTGCGCGACGGCCGGCGCGACGGGCAGGTCGTTGCTGCCGTTCTTCAGGCCACGCACGTTGCTCGCCAGCACCTTGGAGCTCTCGCGCACCTCGGCAAACGCCTGCGGGTCGCCCAACAGCGCCTGCGACGCCGACTTGGCGAGCCGCTGCGACTGCATCAGTGCCTGGCCGCTGGCGCCCGATTGGGTCGTGCTGCGGTCGGCCGTCGAGATCGTCAGCGCGGCGCCGATCAGCAGCGTCACGACGCCGGCGACGCCGAGGCCGACGAACAGGCGCTGCTGCTGCAGCAGCGGCAGCGTGGTCAGCGCCACTGGCGTGGACACGCTGGCACCCGGTTCGTCGGAGGCCCACGAGCCCCCCCGGTCGGGGCCGAGCTCGGACGGCACGACCTCGGAGATGATCGACGAGTCGTCCGGTGCCGGCGCGTCGTCGCGCTGGGGCGGCCGCGCGTAGGCCGACGTGTCGACACGGCCTGCCGACGCGCGGCGGGTCGGCGGCGGCTTGCCCCACGGTGCGTAGCCCTTGATCGTTTCCAGCATGCTCATGACGTCCTCGCTTTGGTCGGGCCGCGCTGTCAGCGCGCGATGCCCAGAAACTGCATGTCTTCGGCCAGCGCGTCGAGCAGGATCTCCTGCCAGACACGCCCGTCGGCATCGCGCCGACGCTCCCCGGCGAACCGCGGGCGGGGCACGTCCCCGTCGGCCGGCTCCACGGTCAGCTGGTCGACGCCGCGCAATCCCGCCAGCCGGTCGACCAGCAGCGCGGCATTGACGCCGAGGCGGGGGTTCAAGGCGACCAGGCGCGCCTGCTCGCGCGCCTGGTCACTCAACGGGGTGTCGGCCAGGTCCAGGAAGCGGGCCAGGTCGACGACGGAATTCAGGCCGCCGCGCAGGTTCGCCACGCCGACGAACCAGGGCTTGGTGTGCGGCACCGGCAACAGTGCGCCGACGGGGAAGATCTCACCGGCCTGGTGCAGCGGAAACAGCAGCCCATGGCCGCGGCATTCGACGGCCAGCCGCGCGTCGGTGCGCGGCTGCGCCTGCGCGGCCTGCATGCGCTCGGCCAGCCGCGCCTGCAGTTCGCGCAACGACCCCTTGTTCGACATGTCTGCGTCTCAGCCGAAGGCGCGGATCTTGGACAGCAGTTCGCTCTCGTCGACCGGCTTGACGACGTAGTCGCGCGCGCCCTGGCGCATGCCCCACAGCTTGTCCGTCTCCTGGTTCTTGCTCGTGCACATGATCACCGGCACCTGCGCGTAGCGCGGATCGCGCGTGATCGCGCGCGTGAGCTGGAACCCGTTCTGGCCGGGCATCACGACGTCCATCAGGATCAGGTCGGGCGTCTCCTCGGCCAGGCGGCGGTTGGCCTCGTCGCCGTTCTCGGCCGTGCGCACCTCGTAGCCGGCGCGCCCGAGCAGGTCGGACAGGTGATGCAGTTCGGTCTTCGAGTCGTCGACCACCAGGATCTTGCGAATCGTCATGTCGGGTCCTCTTGCGCAAATTTCCGCCGCGCGGCGCGCGGCGCGGGGTCTCAGGCCGCGGCGCGGCGGTACTGCTCGACGGCGCGCAGCAGTTGTTCCTTCGTGAACGGCTTGGTCAGGTAGTCCTCCGAGCCGACCATGCGGCCGCGCGCCTTGTCGAACAGGCCGTCCTTGGACGACAGCATGATCACCGGCACGTCGGCGAAGCGCGGGTTGCGCTTGATGATGGCGCAGGTCTGGTAGCCGTCCAGCCGCGGCATCAGGATGTCGCAGAAGATCAGTTCGGGCACGTGGTCGCTGACCTTGGCCAGCGCGTCGAAGCCGTCCTCGGCGAGCACGACGTCGAACCCGCCCTGGCGCAGGAAGATCTCCGCACTGCGCCGGATCGTGTTGCTGTCGTCGATGACGAGCACCTTCGTTCCGGCCGGCGGGCGGTCTGCGACAACGTTACTCACGACGCGTTCTCCTCGGCGACATCCAGATCAGCATCGGCTCGGGGCCGACAAACTTGATCTTCGGTCGGCACGTGGGGCCGTGATCCCGGCATTTGCGCCAAAAAAGGCGCGCAATCGCAGCCGGCTACACGCGGTTACACGGCGCAACGCGCCGCCGCGTCAGACCTGGACCATCTCGAAGTCTTCCTTGCGCGCGCCGCACTCCGGGCAGGTCCAGTTGATCGGCACGTCGGCCCACCGCGTCCCGGGCGCGATGCCGTGCTCCGGATCGCCGACGGCCTCGTCGTAGATCCAGCCGCAGATCAGGCACATCCAGGTCTTGAGTTCGTTCACGGTGGGAGCCAATCACTACAATGACGAACGATTGTATGCACGGGTCCGCGCCGGTCCGCCCGCGTCGACGCCGCCGGCGGCGGGGGCGCGAGCCCTCCCGGGCGCGGCCTGTCGCCGCACCACCGACCTCCTGCCGGACCGACGCCATGACCCCTGACCCCTCCCCGTCTGGCACCACCCCTGACACGACCGCCGAGGCCCCCGCGCCGGCCTGCGTGCTCGCGTTCAACGTCAGCGACCCCAGCGGCGCCGGCGGCGCCGGCGGCGACGTCGCGACGATCGCGGCGATGGGCGCGCACCCGCTGCCCGTGGTCACCGGCGTGCTGATGCGCGACACCGCCGAAGTGTTCGACCAGCACGTGCTCGACCCCGACGTCGTCGTCGAGCAGGCGCGCAGCATCCTCGAGGACGTCACGACGGCGGCCTTCAAGGTCGGCTTCCTCGGCAGCGCCGAGGTCGTCGGCGCGGTGGCCGAGATCCTGTCGGACTACCCCGACGTGCCGCTGGTGGCCTACATGCCCAGCCTGTCGTGGATGGGCGACGACGAACAGCAGGCCTACCTCGACGCGTTCCGCGAGCTGGTGCTGCCCGCCACCGAGGTGCTGGTGGGCAACCAGAAGACGCTGACCGACTTCCTGCTGCCCGAGTGGGACAACGAGCGCCCGCCCTCGGCGCGCGAGCTGGCCGTGGCCGCCGCCGAGCACGGCGCACGCCACGTGCTCGTGACGGGCATCATGCTGTCGTCCAAGGGCAGCCAGCAGCACATCGACAACGTGCTCGCGTCGCCGCAGGGCGCCCTGACGGGCGAGAAGTTCGAACTGTTCGAGACCACCTTCGTCGGCGCGGGCGACACGCTGTCGGCGGCGCTGGCCGCGCTGCTGGCCTCGGGTGCCGACCTGCACGCCGCCGTCGGCGAGGCGCTGTCGTTCCTCGACCAGAGCCTCGACGCGGGCTTCCGCCCCGGGATGGGCAACGTCGTGCCCGACCGCTTCTTCTGGGCGCTGCCACCGGCCGACGAGGACGAAGGCGACGGCGGCGAGCCGACGACCGAAGCCGCGCCCGAGGAGCCGAAGACCGTCTCGCGCCGCATCCACTGACGACACCCGCATGAACAACGCCGAACTCTTCGCCCGCGCGCAGCGCTCGATCCCCGGCGGCGTCAATTCGCCGGTGCGCGCGTTCCGCGCCGTCGGCGGCACGCCGCGCTTCATCGCCCGCGCGCAGGGCTCGTACCTGTGGGACGTCGAGGGCAAGCGCTACGTCGACTACATCGGCTCGTGGGGGCCGATGATCCTCGGCCACGGCCATCCGGCCGTGCTCGACGCGGTGCTCAAGGCCGCGGCCGACGGCTTCAGCTTCGGCGCCCCGACCGAACGCGAGATCGAACTCGCCGAGGTCATCGTCGCCCACGTGCCCAGCGTCGAGCAGGTGCGGCTGGTGTCCAGCGGCACCGAGGCGGCGATGAGCGCGCTGCGCCTGGCGCGCGGCGCCACCAGCCGGCCGATGATCGTCAAGTTCGAGGGCTGCTACCACGGCCACGCCGACGCGCTGCTCGTCAAAGCCGGCTCGGGACTGGCGACGTTCGGCTTCCCCACCAGCGCCGGCGTGCCGGCCGAGGTGGTGCAGCACACGCTGGTGCTCGAGTACAACAACGTCGAGCAGATCGACGCGGCCTTCGCCGCGCACGGCGAGCGCATCGCCTGCGTGATGGTCGAGCCGATCGCCGGCAACATGAACTTCGTGCGCGCGAGCGTGCCCTACATGACGCGGCTGCGCGAGCTGTGCACGCAGCACGGCGCGCTGCTGGTATTCGACGAGGTGATGACCGGGTTCCGCGTCGCGCTCGGCGGCGCCCAGAGCCTGTACGCGAAGCTCATCCCCGGCTTCGCGCCCGACATGAGCGTGTTCGGAAAGGTCATCGGCGGCGGCATGCCGCTGGGCGCCTTCGGCGGGCCGCGCCGCATCATGGAGCAGCTCGCGCCGCTGGGCCCGGTGTACCAGGCCGGCACGCTCAGCGGCAACCCGGTGGCCACGGCCTGCGGGCTGGCCACGCTGCGCGAGATCGCCCGGCCCGGCTTCTTCGACGACCTGGCGGTGAAGACCCGGTCGCTCGTCGACGGCCTGCTCGCCGCGGCGCACGACGCCGGCGTGCCGATGTGCGGCGACAGCGAGGGCGGCATGTTCGGCTTCTTCTTCGCGCCCGAGCTGCCGCAGCACTACGGCGCCGTGATGGCCACCGACAAGGAGCGCTTCAACCGCTTCTTCCACGCGATGCTCGAGCGCGGCGTGTACCTGGCGCCGGCGCTGTACGAAGCCGGCTTCGTCAGCGCGGCGCACAGCGACGCCGACATCGCCGCCACGTTGGCCGCGGCACGGGAAGCCTTGCGCGCCTGAGGACCTGAAGCCCTGACCTGCGGCGTGCGGCGCAGGGCCGCATCAGTCGACTGGAGGTTGGCGGGCGGGGCCACCAGCGCACGTCGTGGCGGCAGGGCGATGGCGGTACCTGCGTTCTCGGGCCCACCTCGCGCCTCAACGTCGTGCCCCGTCACGGGCGGCACGGTCGGCACCGACTTCGCCCTGCCGACGCCGGCGCGAGCGCGAATGGGGCTGCGCCCGCAGGTCCCATTCGCGCTCGCCACCGCGCCGTGCAGGCCGCGGCGCTGCCAACGGCACGACAGTCGCGGCGTGGCGACGCTGCCGCGCGAGGTGGGCCGGAGAACGCATGCCCGCGCCGCGTGCCACGCCCCGACCTGGGCAAAGGGCAGGCGCGAACGGCCGCAACGGGCCGATGGCCGACCGCTCTCGCGCCGGCTACGCCTCGCCGAGCGACACGCCGATCTGCCGCGCGCACGCGAGCAGCGGATGGTCCAGCGGCACGCGCCGGTTGCGCCCGGCCACGCGCTCGAGCGGCACGCTCGTGAGGTCGGCGCCGACGAGCGTGACCATGCGGTCGAACTCGCCGCGCTGCACCAGGTGCGCCGCCTCGTTGCCGAACTGCGTGGCCAGCACGCGGTCGAACGGCGTGGGCGCGCCGCCGCGCTGCACGTGACCGAGCACGGTGGCGCGCACTTCGCTCTTCACGTGCGGCTGCAATTGCGCGCGCAGCACGTGCGCGACGCCGCCGAGACGGATCGGGTCAGGGCTCGAGTCGATGCGCTCGCCCACCGTCAGCGCCCCCCCGCGCGCCTTCGCGCCTTCGGCGATGCAGATCACGGTGTAGCGCTGGCGCTGCTCGCGCTCGCGGCACAGCGCGGCCACGACGCCGACGTCGTAATCGACCTCGGGCAGGAGGATCGCGTCGGCGGCGCCGGCAATGCCCGCCTCCAGCGCGATCCAGCCGGCGTAGCGCCCCATCGTCTCGACGATCATCACGCGGCCGTGGCTCTGGCCGGTGGTCTGCACGCGCTCGAGCGCCTCGGTGACGATGGCCACCGCGGTGTCGAAGCCGAAGCTGCGCTCGCAGCCCTCGATGTCGTTGTCGATCGTCTTCGGCACGCCGACCATGCGCAGCCCGTGCTGCGTCATGCCGTGCGCGATCGCCATCGTGCCGTCGCCGCCGATGGCGACCACCGCGTCGAGCTTCCACTCGCGCGCGTGGCGCAACGACGCGGCGAGCGCCTCGTCGCTGCCCAACGGGTCGGCACGGTTGCTCGTGCCCAGGATCGTGCCGCCGGTGGCCACGATGCCACTGACGGCGCGCCAGTCGAGTGGCCGTGCGCGGCCCTCGATCAGTCCCTGGAACCCCTCCTCGATGCCGACCACCTCGGCGCCGCACTGGCGGATCAGCGACTTCGTGACCGCACGGATCACGGCGTTGAGCCCCGGGCAGTCGCCGCCCCCGGTCAGCACTCCGATTCGCATCGCGGCCCCCCGTTGGCAAGCGCGTCCGGCCCGCAGTTTAGGCGCCGCGAAGGGCATGACATCGCTCGACGAATGCAGCGCGTTCAAGCGATCGCCGCGGATCCGGCTTCGCCGGGCCGCCGGCGATGCCCCCTCCTCGGGAGGGGGCGCGCGAAGCGCGTACGGGGAGGCTCACGTCACGCCGGCGACGAGCGCAGGCCGTAGGCCCTGCCACCGACCCACACGTACTCGGCGCGCAGCACCGCGTCGCCGCGCTCGCCGGCGAACGTGAAGCCCAGCAGCTCGACGGCGTCGCCGTTCTTCAGCTCGGGCACGCTCCAGGCGTTCATCCGGAACAGCGGCGCGAGCTCGACGTGCCACTTGCGGTCGCGCCGCGTCGGCAGCTGGGCGGCCTTCAGCAGCGCCGGGCCGTCGACCGGCGCCGACTGCGCCGGCAGCGCGCGCGACGCGAGATCGGGCGGCAGCTTCAGGTCGGTGTCGAGCTCGAGGTCGAACTCGACGTGCGGGTTGCGCCACGACACCGACGCCGCGCGCCCGCTCAGGTAGATCGGTCGGTTCTGGTCGAAGCTGCTCCAGCCGTGGTGCGCGAACGCGACCGGCGCGAACATGGCCGTCGTCGCCGCCAGCACGGTGCGGCGGCGCAGGAAGTCGGGATTCATCGCAGGGCACTCCTTCGGTTCAGGCATAAGCGATCCAGCGGCCGGCGGCGATCACCGCGAGCCACAGCAGCAGCGACGCGGCGGCCTGCCACCGGGCCACCGCGTCGGCGCGGGCCAAGCCGCCGCGCAGATGGAACACGGCGGCGTTGACCCCGGCCAGCGCGATCAGCGCCATCTTCACCAAGAACGTCGAGCTGGCCAGAAGTTCCGCCGGGCTGGCCGCGAACATCAGCAGCCCGCTCGCGGCGATCAGCGAGAAGCCGCCGAGCGTCACCGGCAGCGCCAGCCGGGCCAGCGGCATCAGCGGCAGCGCGGCGCCGGCACCCCACACCCGCAACTCGACGAGCACCAGGCTGCCGAGCAGCAGTGCGATGCCGACGATGTGCACGACCTCGAGCAGCGGGAACGCATACGGGTGCTCGGCGATCCAGGCGAGCGGGGCGCGCGGCGCGTCCATCGCCGCACCATAGCGCAGCCCCGCCGTGCATGCCGGCATGCGGTCAACCGGCACCGCGCGCGACGGTCGTCTGCGCGACGGGCGATCCCTAGAATGCCCGCATGCACATCCACATCCTCGGCATCTGCGGCACCTTCATGGGCGGCGTCGCGGCGCTGGCGCGAGAAGCGGGCCACCGCGTCACGGGCTGCGACGCCAACGTCTACCCGCCGATGAGCGACCAGCTGCGCACGCTGGGCATCGAGCTGATCGAAGGCTACGGTGCCGACCAGCTCGCGCTCGCGCCGGACCTGTTCGTCGTCGGCAACGTCGTGAGCCGCGGCAACCCGCTGATGGAGGCCATCCTCGACGCCGGTGCGCGCTACACGAGCGGCCCGCAGTGGCTCGCCGAGCACGTGCTGCCGGGGCGCCACGTGCTCGCGGTGGCCGGCACGCACGGCAAGACGACGACGACGTCGATGCTGGCGTGGATCCTCGACGCAGCCGGGCTTCAGCCCGGATTCCTCATCGGCGGCGTGCCGATGAACTTCGGCGTCTCGGCGCGGCTCGGCGCCGGCACGCCGTTCGTCATCGAGGCCGACGAGTACGACACCGCGTTCTTCGACAAGCGCAGCAAGTTCGTCCACTACGGCCCGCGCACCGCGGTCCTCAACAACCTCGAGTACGACCACGCCGACATCTTCCCCGACCTCGCGGCCATCGAGACGCAGTTCCACCACCTCGTGCGCACCGTGCCCGGCAGCGGCCGGCTCGTCGTCAACGCGCGCGACGAGGCCCTGCAGCGCGTGCTCGCGCGCGGCTGCTGGAGCGGCGTCGAGCGCTTCGGCGCGCTGCGCGAGGAGCCCGGCGTGTGGCGCGCGCGCGGCGAGCCGCACGCGTTCGACGTGCTGCGCGGCAGCCTGAAGGTGGGCCGCATCGACTGGGCGCTGCTGGGCGAGCACAACCAGCTCAACGCGCTGGCGGCGATCGCCGCGGCCGAGCATGCCGGCGTCGCGCCCGAGGTCGCCACCGAGGCGCTGGCGCGCTTCGAGAACGTGCGCCGGCGGCTCGAGTTGCGTGGCGAGGCTGGCGGCGTCAAGGTCTACGACGACTTCGCGCACCACCCGACCGCGATGCGCACGACGATCGACGGCCTGCGCCGGCGCATCGGGTTCGACGGGCGCATCCTCGCCGTGTTCGAGCCGCGCTCGAACACGATGAAGCTCGGCACGATGAAGGCGCAGCTGCCGTGGGCGCTCGACGAGGCCGACCTCGTGTTCTGCCACGCCGGCGGGCTGGGCTGGGACCCGCGCGAAGCGCTCGCGCCGGTCGAGCCGCCGGCCGTCGTGGCCGACACCGTCGACGCGCTGGTCGCCGAGGTCCGCCGCGCCGCGAAGCCCGGCGACCACGTGCTCGTGATGAGCAACGGCGGCTTCGGCGGCATCCACGACAAGCTGCTCACCGCGCTGCGCGGCGGCGCGCGCTGACGGCTCGCCGCCGCGCCGACTACTGGCGCACGATCGACGCGCGCAGCGCCTCGCCGAGCAGCGCGAGGCTGTCGGCCAGGTGCGCCCGCGTCTCGATCGACAAGCCCGCCGCGCGCGCCGACGCGCGCTTCAGGTCGCGCTGCAGCTCGGTGGCCAGCCACCGCTGCAGGCTCAGCGCGTCCGACGGCAGCCCGACCGGGCGCGTCAGCGCCGCCTGCAGCCGGCGCAGGTGCTCACGCTGCAGGTCGCGGCGCAGGCGGTCGATCTCGCCGCCGGTGGCCAGCTCGCGCCACACCGCCTCCTGCAGCGTCGCGTAGACCTCGTGCAACGACAGCGCCGTGCGGCGCTCGGCCTCGCTCAGGTACAGCGGCAGCTCGAGCAGGCGCTGCGCCGTGCCGGGGTCGAGCAGGCGGTCCAGCGCCGAGGCCTGCAGCTGCAGCACGGCCTGCGGGATGCTCACCGGGCCGCCGCGGGCGGGGCCGAACTCGGCGTAGTCGGGCGGCAGGCTGGCGAGGAACTCGGGCCGGAAGCGGAAGCTGTCGACGCGAAACAGCGTGTCGGTGAGCAGCGCCAGCGCCTGGCGCTGGCGCTGGGGCTCGACGGGTCGGAACGCCGGCCGGCCGTCGCCCGGGCGGTCGCGCTCGGCGTACATGCCGCCGACGTGCCGCGCCGCGAGCGCCGGCAGCTCGCGCATCTGGCGAAACCCGGCGAGCAGGCTGCGGCGCAGCCGCAGCGGGTCGTCGCCGGATTGCCATCCGCGCTCCTGCGTGCGCTGCCACAGCTCGCGCGTCAGCGCCATGCGACGCTCGACGAAGGCCAGCGTGTCGTCGCCGAGGTCGAAGCGGTTGACGCGCGGGTCGAGCCCGCCGGCGTCGACGTCGTCGCCGAAGGCCAGCGCAGGGTCGGCGGCCGCGCGCGTCGCGATCGCCTCCAGCGCCGCCTTCTCGTCGCCTTCGGGCAGCGGCGCGTAGGCGTACTCGATCGCCCAGTGGTCGTACGGCCCGAGGCCGCCTTGCACCAGCGCCGCCGGTGGCTCGCCGGCCAGCGGCAGGTTGATCGGGTTGTAGTCCATCACCGACGCCGAGATGCCGTGCTCGCGCGTGTGCCCGGCGTCGCGCAGCAGCGCGCGCGCGACGGTGCTCGAGGCGCGGAAGTTGTGCGTCAGCCCCAGCACGTGGCCGACCTCGTGCGTGACGACGTCCTTGACCACGGCGCGCGCGAAGGCCTCGGCCTCGGGGCCGTCGGGCGCGACGTCGCCGCGCGCCTCGAGCAGGTCGAGTGCGAACTGCAGGTCGGCCGCCGCGTCGAGCATGTAGGTGCAGGCCTGCGGCGCGCTGCCCCCCTGCCACTGCGTGGCCAACGCGGCCAGGCGCTCGTCGCTGCCGCCGTGCGCCGCGGTGCCGACCTGCTCGACGAAGATGCGGCGCGCGCCGCGGCCGAAGCCGTCGGTGATCGTGATGTCGGCGTCGAGGATCTCGCCGGTGCGCGGGTCGGCGTGGCTGGGCCCGCGCGCGAAGCCGGCGTCGGCGCCGAGCAGCCAGCGCACCGACGCGTGCGCGCTGTCCATCGTGTCGAACGCCGCGTCGTCGCCCTGCTGGCGCACGACGATCGCGTCGCGAAAGCCGATGCGCTCGAAGGCCTTGTTCCACTCGAGCACGCCGTCGGCCACGGCGCCGCGGTAGCGCTGCGGCACGTTGCGGTCGATCCAGAACACGATCGGCTGCACCGGCTCGCTCAGCGCCGCGGTGGGATCCTTCTTCTCGAGCCGCCAGCGGTTGACGAGGCGCACGCGCGCATCGGCCGCCAGGTCCTGGCCGAAGTCGGTGTACGTCGTCGTGAAGTGCCCCAGCCGCGGGTCGGCGGCACGCGGGCGCATCGGCTGCGCCGGCAGCGCCATCAGGCTGACGACGGTGCCGACGAACAGGCTGCGCGCATCGGGCGTCGTCGACGGCGGCGTGGGCAGCACCGCACCCGGCGCCGGTGACGCGGGCGGCGGCGGGATGCGCGGCGTCGCGTAGTGCAGCCGCGCGTTCAGCACCGTGACGCGCGCGTCGGCGCGCACCGACTCGAACGACGAGTTGCCGCGGTCGAGGCCGTACGGGATGCGGAACGCGCGTTCGAGCGCCGTCGCGTAGCCGGCCAGGTCCGACAGCAGGAACGCCGCGTCGACGAGGAACGACTGCCGCTGCGGGTGCGCGGCGCTGGCGACGACGCCGTAGGCGATCAGGCTCTCCGAAAAGCCCTGCGCGACGGCGCGCTGCAGCGCCGGGTCGCCGTCGGCGCGAAAGCGCGTGTTGCGCGCGACGATCTGCAGCGTGTTGCCCACGCGGCGGAACTCGACCAGCCACACCGGTCCCATCTGGCTCGCGTACAGGCCGCGCTCGCCGACCGAGCTGGCGACGTTGACCGACAGCAGGAACAGCTGGTTCAGGCGCTCGGGCGCGACCTCGAGCCACACGCGCTCGTCCTTGCGCCACAGCGGCACGAAGCCGTCGGTGCGCTGCGCGTCGCGCACGACGTCGGCGAAGGCGCGCAGCGGCGCCGGGTCGGGGCGCGGCGCCGCGGCGGTCGGCGCCGGAGAGGCCGATGTCGCCGGCGTCGTCGCG
>JBBION010000022.1:0-20048 GCA_037443345.1 Rubrivivax sp.
TGACGCGCGCCGCAGGGCCGGCGCCGGTGCGCCTCGTCGTGATCGCGATCGGCCAGCGCCAGCCCGCATGGGCCGACGCGGCGTGGGACGACTTCGCCAAGCGCTTCCCGCCCGAGATGCGCCTCGAGCTGAAGGCGCTGAAGGCCGAGCCGCGCCAGGGCGGCAAGCCGGTGGCGGCGCTGAAGGCCGCCGAGGCGCAGCGCATCGACGCCGCGCTGCCCAAGGGCGCGCGGCGTGTCGTGCTCGACGAGCGCGGCCAGCGCGTGACGACGGCGCAGCTCGCGCAGCGGCTCGCGTTCTGGAAAGGCGGCGGGCGCGACGTGGCGTTCGTGATCGGCGGCGCCGACGGGCTCGACGACGCGATCGTCTCCGGCGCCGACGAGACGCTGCGCCTGTCGGACCTGACCCTGCCGCACGCCTTCGTGCGCGTGCTGCTCGCCGAGGCGCTGTACCGCGCCTGGTCGCTCGACGCCGGCCACCCGTACCACCGCGAATGAGCAGCGGCTTCGTCCACCTCGCGTCGCAGAGCCCGCGCCGGCGCCAGCTGCTGGCGCAGATCGGCGTTGCGCACGAACTGCTGCTGCCCGACGCCGACGAGGACGCCGAGGCGCTCGAGGCCACGCGCGCCGGCGAGTCGCCCGAGGAGTACGTCGTGCGCGTCACGCGCGCCAAGCTCGACGCGGCACTCGCGCGCTGGCGCCGCCGAGCGTTACCGCCGGCGCCGGTGCTGGCGGCCGACACCACGGTGGCGATCGGCCGCCGGCTGCTGGGCAAGCCGGCCGACGCCGACGACGCACGGGCGATGCTCGCGCGCCTGTCGGGGCGCACGCACCGCGTGCTGACGGCCGTCGCGCTGGCGTGGCCCGACGCCGACCTGCTCGCGGTGCCGCGGGTGCACGCCGCGCTGAGCATCTCGCACGTGCGCTGGCGCGCGCTCGCGCCGGCCGAGATCGACGCCTACGTCGCCGGCGGCGAACCGATGGGCAAGGCCGGCGCCTACGCGATCCAGAGCGGCGCGGCGCGCTGGACCGAGCGCATCGACGGCAGCTACAGCGGCATCATGGGGCTGCCGCTGTTCGAGGTCGACCGCCTGCTCGCCGAGGCCGGCTGGATGGGCTGAGGGCGGCGCGGCTACCATGCCGCCATGCAAGACATCCTGATCAACTGGACGCCGCAGGAAACGCGCGTCGCGATCGTCGAGAACGGCGCGGTGCAGGAGCTGCACCTCGAGCGCGCCCTGGAGCGCGGGCTGGTGGGCAACGTCTACCTCGGCAAGGTCGCGCGCGTGCTGCCGGGCATGCAAAGCGCCTTTGTCGACATCGGCCTCGAGCGCGCCGCGTTCCTGCACGTGGCCGACCTGTTCGGCGCGCGCAGCGACGCCGGCGGCAACGGCGGCGGCGTGCCGCTGCCGATCGAGAAGCAGGTGTTCGAGGGGCAGACGCTGACGGTGCAGGTCATCAAGGACCCGATCGGCACCAAGGGCGCGCGGCTGTCGACGCAGATCAGCATCGCCGGGCGGCTGCTCGTGTTCCTGCCGCAGGACAAGCACATCGGCATCTCGCAGCGCATCGGCTCGCACGAGCTGCGCGAGCAGCTGCGCGCGCGCGTGCAGGCGCTGGCCGCCACGCCCGACGGCAGCGCGGGCGGCGGCTTCATCCTGCGCACCAACGCCGAGGAGGCGAGCGACGCCGAGCTCGCCGACGACATCGCGTACCTGCGCCGCACGTGGGCCACGATCCGCCAGCGCGCGCTGTCGCAGCCGCCGGGCACGCTGCTGCACCAGGACCTCACGCTGGCCGAGCGCGTGCTGCGCGACCTCACCGACGAGCACACGCAGACGATCCGCATCGACTCGAGGATGCAGTACGAGCACCTGCTTGCGTTCGGGCGCGCCTACACGCCCGGCGCGGTGGGCAAGCTGCAGCACTACCAGGGCGAGCGGCCGGTGTTCGACCTGTTCAACGTCGACGACGAGATCGCGCGCGCACTGGCGAGACGCGTCGACCTCAAGAGCGGCGGCTACCTGATCATCGACCAGACCGAGGCGCTGACGACGGTCGACGTCAACACCGGCGGCTTCGTCGGCGCGCGCAACTTCGACGACACCGTCTTCAAGACCAACCTCGAGGCCGCTGGCGCGATCGCGCGCCAGCTGCGGCTGCGCAACCTGGGCGGCATCATCATCGTCGACTTCATCGACATGAGCCGCGAGGAGCACCAGGCCGCGGTGCTGGCCGAGTTCCGCAAGCAGCTCGCGCGCGACCGCACCAAGGTCACGGTGGGCGGCTTCACGCAGCTCGGGCTGGTCGAGATGACGCGCAAGCGCACGCGCGAGAGCCTGGCGCACGTGCTGTGCGAGCCGTGCCCGACCTGCCAGGGGCGCGGCCAGGTCAAGACGGCGCGCAGCGTGTGCTACGACATCCTGCGCGAAATCCTGCGCGAGGCGCGCCAGTTCGACCCCAAGGAGTTCCGCGTCGTCGCGAGCCCGGCGGTCGTCGAGATGCTGCTCGACGAGGAGAGCCCGCACCTGGCGGGCCTGAGCGAGTTCATCGGCAAGCCGATCTCGCTGTCGGCCGAGCCGTCGATGAATCCGGAGCAGTACGACATCGTGCTGCTGTAGCGTCCGTCCGGCCCGCCGGCCGGTTGAGCGACGTCAAGGTCCAGACGCGGCGCCAGCTCCATCATCGGCCCGAGACGTTGAAGGGTCGGAGGGCAGCTTGGGGGAACACCGCGATCGCTCGAGCGCGGGCGGCCTGTGGGTCGCCGTTGCGGCGGGTGCATTGTCGGGGTGCGCGTCGATCGTCAGCGGGCAGAACCAGGTCGTATCCGTCGACACACCGGGGTGCCCGGGAGCGCGCTGCGAGCTGGTCAACGACAAGGGTCGCTTCTACGTCGCGTCGACGCCCGGCACGGTGACGTTGATGCGCTCGTACAACAACCTGCAGGTGACCTGCACCCGCGACGCGACGACGAGCGCGCCGGTCAGCGTCGCGTCGGCAACGAAGGCGATGGCCTTCGGCAACATCCTGGTCGGGGGCATCGTCGGTGCCGGCGTGGACATCGGCACGGGCGCCGCGTACGACTACCCGCAGATGATCTCCGTGTCGATGGACTGCTCGCTGCCGACAGCCAGCGGCGCCGTGCCGCCACCGACGCGGCTCGGGCTGCAGGTCGATCGCGACCCGACTGCGGGCGTGCGCATCGTCGCGGTCGAGCCGGCACTGCCCGGGGCGGCAGCGGGCCTGCAGGTCGGTGACGTCATCGTCAGCGTCAACGGCATCGCCGTGAGCGACCCGCAGGCCCTTGCTGCGGTGATCGCCGATCCGAAGACGCCGGCGCCGTGGACGTTCGCCGTCCGGCGGGACCAGCAGGCGACGACGCTGACCGTCGGCGCGACGACCGCGTCCGGCGGCGACGGCCGACCGACGAACCCGACGGAGAGGTAGATGACGACGACATTCGATTCCACGGTCCGGTCGGCCTCGCGGTGGATGGCCGCGCTGGCGCTGGGGGCGCTCGTCGGCTGTGCGCCGATGGCGACCTACAACGCGGCGTACGTCGTGCCGCCGCGGACGCCTGCCGCCGAGAAGATTCCCGGCAAGGCGCTGGTCTACACGGTCAAGGCCGACGACGACACGCCTTTCGTCGGCGCGCCGACGAGCTTCACCGGCAGTGCGACGAAGCTGACGATTCCGCTCGGGGTCATCGCGCGCGAGATCGCGTTCACCGTGTTCGACGACGCGTTCGCCCAAGGCGCGCAGAAGGCCAACTCGCTCGACGGCGTCAGCGGCTACCGCGTGATCCTGCAACCGAAGGTGGCATCGTTCAGCTACGGCTACTACCAGCTGCAGAACCTGGGCTTCGCGATCACGCCGACCGTCGTGCTGTCGCTCGACGTGACGCTGCTCGACCGCGCGGGCAAGACCGTCCAGCAGCGGCGCTACGAATCGGGCAAGGTCGAGGGCAAGGCCTACATGGTCAGTGGCGAGCCCGGCGAGGAGATCGGCAAGGTGACGCACCAGGTCATGCTCGACCTGATGCAGCGGGCTGCCAACGACGTGCGCGAGTGGGTGCGCAGCGGCTCCGCCGGACCGATGGCGCTCTGACGCGCTGCGTCGCGGGGGCAAGCGGGCGGCGTCGGCAGCGGACGGCTGCCTACAATGCCCGCGATGTCGTTCGTCCACCTGCGCGTCCACAGCGAATACTCGGTCGTCGACGGCGCGCTGCGCATCGACGACGCCGCCGCCGCGGCGCGTGCCGACGGACAGCCGGCACTGGCGCTGACCGACCTCGGCAACCTGTTCGGGGCCGTCAAGTTCTACAAGGCGTGCCGCGGGGCCGGCGTCAAGCCGATCGTCGGCGCCGACCTGTGGATGGAACCGCTGCCTGACGGCCTCGTGCCCGGTGTCGGCGGCGACAAGCAGCCCAGCCGCCTGCTCGTGCTGGTGCAGGACCCCAGCGGCTACCTGCACCTGAGCGAACTGCTCGCGCGTGCGTGGACGGTCAACGTGCAGCGCAACCAGGCCTGGGTGCGGTGGGAGTGGCTGGCCGAGCTCGGCGGCGGGCTGATCGCGCTGTCGGGTGCCGACGGCGGCGCGGTCGGTGCCGCGCTGCTGGCCGGCGACGCGCGCCGCGCCGCGGCCGTCGCGCGCCACCTCGCGTCGCTGTTCCCGCGGCGCTTCTACGTCGAGCTGCAGCGCGCCGGGCTGCCGACGAACGAGGCGCACGTGCGCGCCGCGGTGCCGCTGGCCGCCGAGCTCGGGCTCCCGGTGGTGGCCACGCACCCGGTGCAGTTCCTCGAGCCCGACGACTTCGACGCGCACGAGGCGCGCGTGTGCATCGCCGAGGGCGAGACGCTGGCCAACCCGCGGCGCGTGCGCCGCTTCTCGCGCGAGCAGCACTTCAAGAGCGCCGCCGAGATGAGTGCGCTGTTCGCCGACGTGCCGTCGGCGCTCGCGAACACGGTCGAGATCGCGCGGCGCTGCAACCTGACGCTGGTGCTCGGCAAGCCGCAGCTGCCCGACTTCCCGACGCCGCCGCTGCCCGACGGCAACCGCATGCCGATCGACGCGTACTTCCGCCAGCGTTCCTTCGAGGGGCTCGAGCAGCGGCTGTCCGCGCTGTACCCCGACGCCGTGCAGCGTGAGCGCGAGCGGCCGCGCTACGTCGAGCGGCTCGAGTTCGAGATCGCGACGATCGTGAAGATGGGCTTTCCCGGCTACTTCCTGATCGTCTCCGACTTCATCACGTGGGCCAAGGCCGACGCGTGCCCGGTGGGGCCGGGGCGCGGCTCGGGGGCGGGCTCGCTGGTGGCGTACGCGCTGGCGATCACCGACCTCGACCCGCTGCGCTACAAGCTGCTGTTCGAGCGCTTCCTGAACCCCGAGCGCGTGTCGATGCCCGACTTCGACATCGACTTCTGCCAGGCCAACCGCGAGCGCGTGATCGACTACGTGAAGGCCAAGTACGGGCGCGACGCGGTCAGCCAGATCGCGACCTTCGGCACGATGGCGGCCAAGGCCGCGCTGCGCGACGTCGGCCGCGTGCTCGGCATGGGCTACGGCCACGTCGACAGCATCGCCAAGCTGATCCCGGCGCCGCCGGGCAAGACGGTGACGCTGGCCAAAGTGCCCGACAAGCCCGACCCGGGTCTGATCTACGCGCGCAAGGAAGAGCCCGAGATCGACAGGCGCGAAGCCGCCGACGAGGAGGTCGCCGAGCTGCTGGCGCTGGCCACGCGCGTGGAGGGCATCGTGCGCAACATCGGCATGCACGCCGGCGGCGTGCTGATCGCGCCGGGCAAGATCACCGACTTCTGCCCGCTGTACCAGCAGCCGGGCAGCGACAGCGCGGTGAGCCAGTTCGACAAGGACGACGTCGAGGCGATCGGGCTGGTCAAGTTCGACTTCCTCGGGCTGGCGACGCTGACGATCCTCGAACTGGCCAAGGAGTTCATCGTCGCCGGCGACGCGGCGAAGCGCGACTTCGCCTACGAGCGCATCCCGCTCGACGACCCGCAGGTCTACAAGCTGTTCTCCGACGGCCTGACCGAGGCGGTGTTCCAGTTCGAATCACCGGGCATGCAGCGCATGCTGCGCGAGGCCAGGCCCAGCCGGCTCGAGGACCTGATCGCGCTCAACGCGCTGTACCGCCCGGGGCCGATGGACCTGATTCCGAGCTTCGTCGCGCGCAAGCACGGGCGCGAGCCGGTGGAGTACCCGCACCCGCTCGTCGAGCCGGTGCTGGCCGAGACCTACGGGATCATGGTCTACCAGGAGCAGGTGATGCAGGTCGCGCAGATCCTGGGCGGCTACTCGCTCGGCGGCGCCGACCTGCTGCGCCGCGCGATGGGCAAGAAGAAGCCCGAGGAGATGGCCAAGCACCGCGAGACCTTCCGCGCCGGTGCGGCCCGCAACGGCATCGACCAGGCCAAGGCCGACGACATCTTCGACCTGATGGAGAAGTTCGCCGGCTACGGCTTCAACAAGAGCCATGCCGCGGCGTACTCCCTGCTCGCGTACCACACGGCGTGGGTCAAGGTGCACCACCCGGCCGAGTTCTACGCGGCCAACATGACGATCGAGCTCGACGACACCGACAAGCTGCACGTGCTGTGGAACGACGCGCGGCAGTTCGGCGTCGCGTTCGACGCGCCCGACGTCAACGCCGGCACGTACCGCTTCGAGCCGGTGGGGCGCAAGCGCATCCGCTACGGCCTGGGGGCCATCAAGGGCACGGGGCAGGGCGCGATCGAGGCCATCGTCGCGGCGCGCGAAGGCCAGGGCGTCGGCCCGCGCGGCGCGGAGGCCGGCCCGTTTCGCAGCCTGTTCGACTTCGCCGCGAGGGTGGACCGCCAGCGCGTCAACAAGCGCGTCGTCGAGGCGCTGATCAAGGGCGGCGCCTTCGACGCGCTGCACGCCGACCGCGCGTCGGCGCTGGCCAGCGTCGGGCTCGCGTTCGAGTGGGCCGAGACGCAGGAGGCCAACGCGCACCAGGCCGGGCTGTTCGACTTCGGCCCCGACGACGCCGCGGCGAGCACGCGCGAGCCACCGCTGGTGGCCGCCGAGCCGTGGGGTGTGCGCGAGAAGCTGCTGCTCGAGCGCACCGCGCTGGGCTTCTACCTGTCGGGGCACCTGTTCGAAGCCTGCGAGGCCGAGGTGCGCCAGTTCGCGCGCCGCCGGATCGCCGACCTCGTCGACGCGCGCGAGCCGCAGCTGGTGGCCGGCATCGTCGCCGACCTGCGCATCGTCAACGGTCAGCGCGGGCGCGTCGCGATCTTCAAGCTCGACGACGGCAGCGCGACGATCGAGACGGTGGCCAGCGAGGAACTGCTCGACGAACTGCGCGACGTGCTGCGCGACGACGAACTCGTCGTCGTGCAGGGGCGCGTGCAGCCCGACCGCTTCGGTGGCGGCCTGCGGCTCAACGTCGGGCAGATGTGGGACCTGGCGGCGGCGCGCTGCCGTTTCGCGCGCTTCCTGCGCGTGGCCGTCAACGGCCACACGCCGCCGGTGGCCGCGCTGCTGAAGGAGTTTCCGGCGCGCCGCGTCACGACCGACGATGGCGAACTCGTGCAGGGGCTGACGGTGCGGCTGCTGGTGCAGCGCGAGCGCGCCGTCGCCGAGCTGGACCTCGGCGATGCGGCGCGCTTCTTTCCGAGCGACGCGGCGCTGGAGCGTTGGCGGCGCTGCACCGAAGGCGGCGCGCGCCTGGTCTACGAGCCCGAGGCCGAACTGCTGCACTGAGCAGGCGGCGCTTCGGGCGGGTGCTGGCGTCAGCGCTTGGCGTCGGTCTTCGGCGCGGCGGCGGGCCTGTCCTTGGCCGCGGCCGCGTAGGCGGCGCCGGAGACCGTCAGGCCGGCCGACGAGAAGCGCGCGGCGTTGCCGTCGCCGATGCCCTTGACGCGCTCGATCAGGTCGGTCCAGTCCTTGAACGGGGCCCTCTTGCGTTCCTCGAGGATGCGCTCGGACATCGCGGGGCCGATGCCCTTGACGCTCTCGAGCTCGGCCTGCGAAGCCTTGTTGATGTCGACGGCGGCCTGCGCGGCGAAGGTCAGCGCGGCGAGGACGGTGGCGATCAGCATGCGGTACATGGCGGTCTCCTTGACGGGTGGCAGGGAAGGGGCGGGGCCGAGGCCTTCGGCGCGTGGCTCGGGCGCTCGACCTGGAAACCATTCTGGGCAGCGAGGCCCTGCGTGACACTCCTCCAGGAGTGCCACTCCGGCGGGGGCACGCTTGCGAGGCCCCCGCGCGGGTGACGCGCGCTCCGCGGCGTCGCACCGAGCGCTGGGTCGCGCCCCGGGTGTCGTCGACCGCCTCGGCAGGCCGGGCGCAACCCGGCCGTCGACGCTCAGAGCTCTTCGATGCGCAGCGGCGGGAAGCTGTCCCAGCTCAGGCACCCCGGGCACTGCCAGAAGTACTGCTGGGCCTCGAAGCCGCAGGCGGCGCAGCGGTAGCGCTGCAGCGGCCGTGCCGCGCGGGCGACGGCGTCGCGCACGCCGAGCTGCAGCGACTCGGCGTCGACCCCGTGCGGTGCCGACAGCACTTCGAGTGCCGCCGACAGCGTCGGCTGGCGACGCAGGTGCTCGGCCCACCGTGGCGACGTGCCCGGGGGCACGCCGTCGAGCACGTCGAGCGCGCGCAGCAGCGCCACACCGCTGTGGTGCTCGGCGAGTTCGTCCAGCAGCGTGCGCGCGCGCTCGCGCTGGCCGCTGGCGATCGCGCTGTCGACGAACTCGGACGCGATGAGCTGGAACGCGGCCGGGCTGCGTTCCCGCAGTTCGGTGTAGACGTCGATGGCCTTTGCGTGCTGCCCGGCGCGCGCGAGGCGCTGGGCCTCGATCAGCCAGGGTCGCGGGGCGCGTGGCGCCGCGGCCTTCGCGCGCTGCAGCGCGGCGTCGTACTCGTCGGCGCGCCCGCGCGCGTCGGCCTCGAGCGCCAGCTCGCACCAGTAGTGCGAGATGCGGCTGGCGAACGACCCGGTGCCGGCTGCCTCCAGCCGTGCCGCGACGTCCGCCGCGGCGCGCCAGTCGCGAGAGCGCTCGTGCAGGCCGAGCAGCGCCAGCCGGGCCTCGGTCTCGAACGCGGTGCCCTCGAGGGCGCGGAATGCGTGCTCGGCACGGTCGATCAGTCCGGCCTTCGCGAAGTCGTGCGCCAGCGCGAACTGCGCGCGGTCGCGGTCGGCGGCGCTCAGATCGCCGCGCTGCAGAAGGTGCTGGTGCACGCGCACGGCGCGCTCGAACTCGCCGCGGCGACGGAACAGGTTGCCGAGCGCGAAGTGCAGCTCGGCGGTGTCGGGATCGTTCTGGACGGCCTCGATGAAGGCGTCGATCGCCTTGTCCTGCTGCTCGTTGAGCAGCAGGTTCAGGCCCTTGAAGTAGGCGCGAGGGGCGTCGCGCTGTTCGCGCTTCCACTGCCTCGACTCGAGGCGCGCGCCGATCCAGCCGAGCGCGAACGCGATCGGCAGCCCGAACAGCAGCCACTGCAGGTCGAACTCGATCACAGTCCCTCGCGGGGCGGGTGCTCGGGCGCGGTCTCGGCGCCGGCGGCTCGCGGGTCGGCGCCGGCGGGCGCCGGCGCGCGTCGCGCCCAGCGGCGCTGGCGCCACCAGTTCGGCATCATCGCGACGACGCCGACCGCGCAGCCGGCCGCGAATGCCGCCAGCACGACGATCACCATCGGCGCGCGCCATTCGACGCCGAAGAACCAGCGCACGACGGCGTCCTGCTGGTTGTTGAGCGCGAACGCGAACAGCGTGAAGAAGACGAGGGCCCGAAGGAGCCAGACGAGCGCGCGCATGCGCGGCGGATTCTAGAGGCCGCCAGACGGCTCGCCGGGTGGGGCAGGGCGCGTGGGCGGCGTCAGCCGGCGTCGACCACCGTGGCGGCGGGCGCCGCGACGTCGACGGGCAGCCGTGCGTCGACGGCTTCGCGCAAGGCCTTGCCCGGCTTGAAGTGCGGCACGAGCTTCTCGGGGATCACCACCTGCTCGCCGCTGCGCGGGTTGCGGCCCACGCGCGGCGGGCGACGGCTGATCGAGAAGCTGCCGAAGCCGCGGATCTCGATGCGGTGGCCGCGCGCGAGCGCGTCGCTCATCGCGTCGAGGATCATCTTGACGGCGAGTTCGGTGTCGCGCTGCGTGAGCTGGCCGAAGCGGTCGGCCAGCGTCGCGACGAGGTCGCTGCGGGTCATGTGGGGCAGGCGGGGGAGCGGGCGCGGCGACGGCACCGGCGCGGGTGCGCCGGGCCGTCGCCGGTGGCGCGTCACTCGTTGCGGTTGTCGAGCTTGGCGCGCAGCAGCGCACCCAGGCTCGTCGTGCCGGCGGTCTCGCGCTCGTTGCTCTGCGCCAGGCGCTGCATCGCCTCCTGCTGGTCGGCGTTGTCCTTGGCCTTGATCGACAACTGGATCGAGCGCGTCTTGCGGTCGACGTTGATGATCATCGCGCTGACTTCGTCGCCTTCCTTGAGCAGGTTGCGCGCGTCCTCGACACGGTCGCGGCTGATCTCGCTGGCACGCAGGTAGCCGGTCACGTCGGGCGTGAGCTGGATCTCGGCGCCGCGCGGGTCGACGCTCTTGACCGTGCCGGTGACCAACGCGCCGCGGTCGTTCATCGTCGTGAACGTCGCGAACGGGTCGCCGTCGAGCTGCTTGATGCCCAGGCTGATGCGCTCGCGCTCGACGTCCACGCCCAGCACGACGGCGTCGACGTCCTGGCCCTTCTTGTAGTTGCGCACCGCGCTCTCGCCCGGCTCGTGCCACGACAGGTCGGACAGGTGCACCAGGCCGTCGATGCCCTGCGCCAGGCCGATGAAGATGCCGAAGTCGGTGATCGACTTGACCGGGCCCTTGACGCGGTCGCCGCGCTTGACGTTCTGCGCGAACTCCTCCCACGGGTTGGCCCTGCACTGCTTCATGCCCAGGCTGATGCGGCGCTTGTCCTCGTCGATCTCGAGCACCATCACCTCGACCTCGTCGCCGAGGCTGACGACCTTGCTCGGGGCCACGTTCTTGTTGGTCCAGTCCATCTCCGAGACGTGCACCAGGCCCTCGATGCCCGGCTCGATCTCGACGAACGCGCCGTAGTCGGCGATGTTGGTGACCTTGCCGAACAGGCGCGTGCCCTGCGGGTAGCGGCGCGCGACGCCGAGCCACGGGTCGTCGCCGAGCTGCTTGATGCCCAGGCTGACGCGGTTCTTCTCGGCGTCGAACTTGAGCACCTTGGCGTCGAGTTCCTGGCCGACCTGCACCACCTCGGTCGGGTGGCGCACGCGGCGCCAGGCCATGTCGGTGATGTGCAGCAGGCCGTCGATGCCGCCGAGGTCGACGAAGGCGCCGTACTCGGTGATGTTCTTGACCACGCCGTGCACGATCGCGCCCTCGCGCAGCGTCTCGAGCAGCTTGGCGCGCTCCTCGCCCATCGAGGCCTCGACGACCGCGCGGCGCGACAGCACGACGTTGTTGCGCTTGCGGTCGAGCTTGATGACCTTGAACTCCATCGTCTTGCCTTCGAACGGCGACAGGTCCTTGACCGGCCGCGTGTCGATCAGGCTGCCCGGCAGGAAGGCGCGGATGCCGTTGACGAGGACGGTCAGGCCGCCCTTGACCTTGCCGTTGACGGTGCCGGTGACGAAGTCGCCCGAGTCGAGCGCGTTCTCGAGCGCCATCCACGACGCGAGGCGCTTGGCCTTGTCGCGCGACAGGATCGTGTCGCCGTAGCCGTTCTCGAAGGCGTCGATCGCGACGGCGACGAAGTCGCCGACCTGGACCTCGACCTCGCCCTGGTCGTTCTTGAACTCGTCGACGGGCACGTAGGCCTCGGACTTGAGGCCGGCGTTGACGACGACGTAGTTGTGCTCGATGCGCACCACCTCGGCCGAGATGACCTCGCCCGAGCGCATGTCGCGCTTGCGCAGGCTTTCTTCGAACAGTGCGGCGAACGATTCGCCGCCCGGGGTGGCGGTTTGGGTCTGGGACATGAAGGAGTTTCCTGGAACCGGCGTTCGCGGGGAGCGCCGGCGGTCGCTGCAACCGGGGGTTGCGGGTTGGGTCGGACAAACCCGGCGGCTCGGTGCGCCCGGCCCGATGGCACGGACGCGGCGGGGGAGCCGCCGGACCAGCCGTTCGCGCCGGCCGCAGCCGTCAGTCGAACGGGTTGCGCTGCGCCCACCACGCCAGCACCTGCGCGACCGACTGGTCCACGCTCAGAGCCGAGTTGTCGAGCAACAACGCGTCTTCGGCCGGTTTCAGCGGCGCCACGCTGCGCGAGCGGTCCCGCGCATCGCGCGCTTCCAAATCCGCACGAAGGGCCGAGATGTTAGCCGAAATCCCTTTGGAAATCAATTGCTTATGGCGGCGCTCGGCGCGCATCGCCGCGCTCGCCGTGAGGAACACCTTCAGCCGCGCGTCGGGGAACACGACGGTGCCCATGTCGCGTCCGTCGGCCACCAGCCCCGGCACGCGGCGACACGCGAGCTGCAGGTTGTGCAGCGCCTGCCGCACCTCGGGCAACGCCGAGATGCGCGACGCCGTCGAGCCGACCGCCTCGAGCCGCAGTTCGGCGCTGACCTCGCGGCCGTCGAGCCACAGCGCGTCGCCGTCGAAGCGCAGCGCCAGCCGCTGCGCCAGCGCGGCCAGCGCGGGCCCGCTCGACGTGTCGACGTTCGCGTCGAGGGCCGCCAGCGCCAGCGCGCGGTACAGCGAGCCCGAGTCGAGCTTGTGGTAACCGAGCGCGCGCGCGACCTCGGTGGCCAGCGTGCCCTTGCCCGACGCGGTCGGTCCGTCGATCGTGATCACCGGCACGTGCGCCGGTGCGGCATGCGCGAGCGCGAACAGCGCCTCGAAGTAGTCGGGGAACGTCTTGCCGACGCACTTCGGGTCGCGGATGCGCACTGCCACCGGCGGCGCGGCACCGGCCAGCGGGTTGAACGCGGCCAGCGACAGGCACATCGCCATGCGGTGGTCGTCGTAGGTGTCGATCGCCGCGGCGCGCCACGCGCGCGGCGGCGCGACGCGGATGAAGTCGTCGCCGGCATCGACGGCGGCGCCGAGCTTGCGCAGTTCGGTGGCCATCGCCGCGATGCGGTCGGTCTCCTTGACGCGCCAGCTCGCGATGCCGGTCAGCGTCGTCGGCCCATCGGCGTACAGCGCCATCGCGGCCAGCGTCATCGCCGCGTCGGGGATGTGGTTGCAGTCGAGCGTGATCGCCTTCAGCGGCCACGCGCCGCGGCGCACGACGACGCGCGAAGGCTCGGCCGTCACGTCGGCACCCATCGCGCGCGCGGCGTCGACGAAGCGCATGTCGCCCTGGATCGAGTCGCGGCCCACCCCTTCGATCACCACGGGTGCGTCGGTGGCCGCGATCGCGCCGAGCGCGACGAAGTACGACGCCGACGACGCGTCGCCCTCGATCCACACCTCGCCCGGCGTGCGGTAGCGGCAGCCGGCGGGGATCGTGAAGCGCTGCCAGCCCTCGCGCCGCACGGCGATGCCGAAGCGCGCGAGCAGGTTCAGCGTGATCTCGACGTAGGGCTTCGAGATCAGTTCGCCGACGACTTCGACGACGACGTCGCCGCCGTCGCTGGCCAGCGGCAGTGCCAGCAGCAGCGCCGTCAGGAACTGGCTTGAGACGTCGCCGCGCACGCGGATTGGCGCGTCGGTGCGCAGCCGCCCGCCGGCGTGACCGCGCACCGCCAGCGGCGGGTAGCCCGGCGTGCCGAGGTCGTCGACGGTGCAGCCCAGCGGGCGCAGCGCATCGACGAGGTCGCCGATCGGCCGCTCGTGCATGCGCGGCACGCCCGCGAGCTCGAAGCGCCCTCCCTGCGTCGCCGCGAGCACGGCCAGCGCCGCGGTCAGCGGGCGCATCGCGGTGCCGGCGTTGCCGAGGAACAGCGTCGCCTCGTGCACCGCGAGCCGGCCGCCGAGGCCGCGCACGCGGGTGACGCCGCCGTCGCGCTCGATGCCGCAGCCCAGCCGGCGCAGCGCCTCGAGCATCACCGCGGTGTCGTCGGAGTCGAGCAGGCCGTGGACAGTGGTGACGCCCTCGGCCAGCCCGGCGAGCAGCAGCACGCGGTTGGAGATGCTCTTCGAGCCGGGCAGCGTCACCGTGCCGGCGGCGCCGGTCAGCGGGGGCAGGTCGAGGAAGGGGATCGAATACATCGTGGTGACCGCGCGCGAGCCGCGGCCCGGGGCGCCGGCGTCAGCGGCGGGCGTTCATCTGCCACTGCGCGCGGGCGTCGGACGCGCTGCGGATCAGGTCCTCGAGCGCCTCGGCGTTGCCCGAGCGCATCACGTGCTCGAACGCGTCGAGCGTGTGGCGGAAGCGCTGCGCCTGGCGGATGACCTCCTCGCGGTTGGCGAGCAGGATGTCGCGCCAGACGGTGGGGTCGCTGGCGGCGATGCGCGTGAAGTCGCGAAAGCCCGGGCCCGCGAGCGAGAGGAAGTCGCGCCCGGCCGGCTGGCGCGCCACCGCGCTGAAGTAGGCGAAGGCCAGCAGGTGCGGCAGGTGGCTGACGGCGGCGAACGCGGCGTCGTGGTTCTCGGCCGACATCTTCAGCACCTGCGCGCCGATCGCGGCCCACGCGTCGGTGGCGCGCTGCACCAATTCGGGTGGCGTTTGCGCGAGCGGCGTCAGGATGACCTGGCGGCCGGCGTACAGGCCGGCGTCGGCGTGGTCGATGCCCGAGGCCTCCTTGCCTGCGATCGGGTGCGCCGGCACGAAGTGCACGACTCGCTCCTTGAGCACGCGGCGCGCGGCGTCGACGACGTCGCGCTTGGTCGAGCCGACGTCCATCACCAGCATGCCGGGCTCGACGAGGTTGCGGATCGCGCGCAGCGTCGTCTCGGTGGCCGACACCGGCACCGCGATCAGCACGAGGTCGGAACCCGCCACCGCCAGCAGCGCCGACTCGGCCGCGACGTCGATGATGCCCATGCGCTTGGCGCGCTCCGTCGTCGACGGCGACTTGCTGTAGCCGACGACGCGCTTGACCAGCCCCTGGCGCTTGAGCGCGAGTGCGAACGAGCCGCCCATCAGGCCGCATCCGATGACGCCGAGTTGCTGGAACATGGGGTCTCGCACGTCGCTCAGTGGACGTCGACCGGGTACGTGCCCAGCAGCTTGAAGAACGCGCACTCGGCGCGCAGCGCCTTCAGCGCGGCGTCGACCTGCGGCTCGTCGGGGTGGCCCTGCAGGTCGATGTAGAAGTAGTACTCCCACTGCCCCGAGCGCGCCGGGCGCGACTCGAAGCGCGTCATCGACACGCCGTGCGCCTTCAGCGGCACCAGCATGTCGTGCACCGCGCCGGGACGGTTGGCCACGGAGACGACGAGGCTCGTGCAGTCGTGGCCCGAGGCGCGCGGCGCCGGGTGGCGGTCGGGGTGGGTCACGATCGCGAAGCGGGTGCGGTTGTGCGCGTCGTCCTGGATCGCCGGCGCGACGACGTGCAGGCCCCACTCGCCGGCCGCGCGCTCGCTCGCGATCGCCGCCAGCGACGCGTCGAGCGCGGCCAGTCGCGCGCCTTCGGCGTTGCTCGCCACCGGACGCCGTTCGACCGACGGCAGGTGGTTCGACAGCCAGCCGTGGCACTGCGCGAGCGCCTGCGGGTGCGCACAGACGGCGGCGATGCCGTCGAGCCCGTTGACCCGCCGCAGCAGGTTGTGCCGCACGTTGAGGCTGGTCTCGCCGATGATGAACAGCGGTGTCGTCAGGAACACGTCGAGCGAGCGCGCGACGACGCCCTCGGTCGAGTTCTCGACCGGCACGACGCCGAAGTCGGCCGCGCCGGCGGTCGCGGTGCGGAACACCTCGTCGATGCTCGCGCAGGGCACGAGCTCGATCGAGCTGCCGAAGTAGCCGATCGCGGCCTGCTCGCTGAACGTGCCCGCCGGCCCGAGGTAGGCCACGCGCGTGGGCGTCTCGAGCGCGCGGCACGCCGACATGATCTCGCGCCAGATCGGCGCGATGCTCTCGGTCTTCAGCGGGCCCGGGTTGGCCGCCTTCAGCCCGTCGATGACCTGCGCCTCGCGCTCGGGCCGGAACACGACCGAGCCTTCCTTCTTCTTGAGCTCGCCGACCTCCTGCGCCAAGCGTGCACGGCGGTTCAGCAGCGCCAGCAACTCGCGGTCGAGCGAGTCGATCTTGGCGCGCAGCGTGGCCAGTGCGGGGTCGGCGGACGGGGTCTCGGGCATTTCTGGCGTCTCGGTCGAGATTGTCCCACGCGCCCGGCCGCCGCTGCGCCGGCGCGGCTCAGCGCGACGTCGGCGCCGAGGCCGGCGCGGCACCGGCGGCGGTCTTCAGCCGCTCGCCGACGGTCTGTTGCAGCGCGTTCAACTTGGGTTCGATCGTCGCGCGCGTCTCGGCGACCAGCTTCTCGTTGAGCGCGCGCTGCATGTCGCCGCCGAGCTGCTGGAACTTGCGATTGACCGGCGACTCGAGGATCGCGATCAGCTGCTTGAGCTCGTCGACGGTGAACTTCTCCTCCAGGATCGGCCCGATCGTCGTCGGCGCGACCTTGACCGCCGTCTGCCGCAGCAGCGGCACCGCCTCGTCGGCGTACCTCTTCGCCTCGGCCTGGATCTCGCGCGCTGCCGCCTCGCGGCGCTCGGCCGGCAAGCGCTGCAGCACGAGGCCGGCCTGCTGCAGCAGCATCAGCGCCGGCTGCTCGGCCACCAGGCGCGCCGCGTTCTCGATACCCGGCTGCTGCAACTGCAGCACCTTGGCCACCAGCGGCTTCTTGTCCTGCGCGGCGCTCGATCCCTGGGCCTGTGCGCCGCCGGCCACGCCGAGCGCGAAGAGAAGGCCCAGCATGGCGGCCCGGGAGGGGGCGGGGAACTTGCTCATCATCGTGTCTCCGCGCCGGAACCGCCGGCACTGTCGGGCTCGGACTCGCCGCCGGCCGGATCGTTCGCGTCGTTCTCCACGATGCGCTGCAGCCCCGAGAGCTTCGCGCCGTCGTCGAGCGCGATCAGCGTCACGCCCTGCGTCGCGCGGCCGAGCTCGCGGATCTCGGCCACGCGCGTGCGCACGAGCACGCCGCGGTCGGTGATCAGCATGATCTCGTCGTCGGGGCGCACCAGCGTGGCCGCCACGACCTTGCCGTTGCGCTCGCTCTGCTGGATCGCGATCATGCCCTTGGTGCCACGGCCGTGGCGCGTGTACTCGACGATCGACGTGCGCTTGCCGTAGCCGTTCTCGGTGGCGGTGAGCACGCTCTGCGTCTCGTCCTCGGCGACCAGCATCGCGATCACGCGCTGGCCGGGCTCGAGCATCATGCCGCGCACGCCGCGCGCGGCGCGGCCCATCGCACGCACGTCGTCCTCGTCGAAGCGCACCGCCTTGCCGCCGTCGGAGAACAGCATCACGTCGTGATGCCCGTCGGTCAGCGCGGCGCCGATCAGGTAGTCGCCGTCGTCCAGGTCCACGGCGATGATGCCGGCCTTGCGCGGGTTGGCGAACTCGTCGAGCGCCGTCTTTTTGACCGTGCCCATCGCGGTGGCCATGAACACGTAGTGGTCGGCGGGGAAGCTGCGGAACTCGCCGGTCAGCGGCAGCACCACGGTGATCTTCTCGCCCGGCTGCAGCGGGAACATGTTGACGATGGGCTTGCCGCGGCTCGCGCGCCCGCCCTGTGGCACTTCCCAGACCTTGAGCCAGTACACCCGCCCGCGGTCGCTGAAGCACAGGATCCAGTCGTGCGTGTTGGCGATGAAGAGCTGGTCGATCCAGTCGTCTTCCTTCGTCTGCGCGGCCTGCTTGCCGCGCCCGCCGCGGCGCTGCGCGCGGTACTCGGCCAGCGGCTGGCTCTTGACGTAGCCGGCGTGGCTGAGCGTGACGACCATGTCGGTCGGCGCGATCAGGTCCTCGGTGCCGAGCTCCTGCACGTTGTGCTCGATCACGCTGCGCCGCGCGCCTAGCCTGGTCTGGCCGAACTCCTGCTTGAGCGCCGCGAGTTCGTCGGCGATGATGGCCGTCACGCGCGCCGGCTTGGCGAGGATGTCGAGCAGGTCGGCGATCTGCGCCATCACGTCCTTGTACTCGCCGACGATCTTGTCCTGCTCGAGGCCCGTCAGTCGCTGCAGCCGCATCTGCAGGATCTCGCCGGCCTGCTCGTCGGAAAGCCGGTACAGGCGGTCGGCCTGCAGCCCGTACTGCGGCGGCAGCCCCTCGGGGCGGTAGGCGGCGCGGCCGCCCGGCGTGTCGGCCTCGGCGCGCGCGAGCATCTCGCGCACCAGCGAACTGTCCCAGCCGCGCGCCATCAGCTCGGCCTTGGCCACCGGGGGCGTCGGCGAGTTCTTGATGATCTCGATGAAGGCGTCGATGTTGGCCAGCGCGACCGCCAGGCCCTCGAGCACGTGGCCGCGCTCGCGCGCCTTGCGCAGCTCGAACACGGTGCGCCGCGTGACGACCTCGCGCCGGTGCTCGAGGAAGATCCCGACCAGGTCCCTGAGGTTGCACAGCTTCGGCTGGCCGTCGATCAGCGCGACCATGTTGATGCCGAACGAGTCCTGCAGCTGCGTCTGCTTGTACAGGTTGTTCAGCACGACCTCGGGCACCTCGCCGCGCTTGAGCTCGATGACCACGCGCATGCCGGACTTGTCGCTCTCGTCCTGGATGTGGTTGATGCCCTCGATCTTCTTCTCGTTGACGAGCTCGGCGATGCGCTCGAGCAGCGTCTTCTTGTTCACCTGGTACGGGATCTCGTCGACGATGATCGCCTGGCGCTGGCCGCGGTCGATGTCCTCGAAGTGGCACTTGGCGCGCATCACGACCTTCCCGCGGCCGGTGCGGTAGCCCTCGCGCACGCCAGCCAGCCCGTAGATGATCCCGGCGGTCGGGAAGTCGGGCGCCGGCACGATCTCCATCAGCTCGTCGATCGTCGCCTCGGGGTTCTTCAGCAGGTGCAGGCAGGCGTCGACGACCTCGTTGAGGTTGTGCGGCGGGATGTTGGTGGCCATGCCCACCGCGATGCCGGCGCTGCCGTTGACGAGCAGGTTCGGCAGCTTCGTCGGCAGCACGAGCGGCTCGGTCTCGGAGCCGTCGTAGTTCGGGCCGAAGTCGACCGTCTCCTTGTCGATGTCGGCCAGCATCTCGTGCGCGATCTTGGCCAGCCGGATCTCGGTGTAGCGCATCGCCGCGGCGTTGTCGCCGTCGACGCTGCCGAAGTTGCCCTGGCCGTCGACGAGCATGTGGCGCAGGCTGAAGTCCTGTGCCATGCGCACGATGGTGTCGTACACCGCCGTGTCGCCGTGCGGGTGGTACTTGCCGATGACGTCGCCGACGATGCGCGCGCTCTTCTTGTACGGGCGGTTCCAGTCGTTGTTGAGCTCGTGCATCGCGTACAGCACGCGGCGGTGCACGGGCTTCAGGCCGTCGCGCGCGTCGGGCAGCGCACGCCCGACGATGACGCTCATCGCGTAGTCGAGGTACGAGCGCCGCATCTCCTCTTCGAGCGAGATCGGGAGGGTTTCCTTGGCGAACGAGGTCATTGCAGGCGAGGCGATGGCTCGCGCCCACCGCAGGCGGCGCGCGAGACAGGGTGGGCGGAGGCAGGGATTCTAGGGTGGCCGGGTTGTGGCACTCGCGCAACAGGCCGCCATGACAGCCCGCGATGCCCCACCAAAATCAAGGCCGCCCGGGGGGCTATGGCACAATCTTTTTGCATTGGTAAGCGCTCGTTGCCGGGGTCGTCTGCCAGTCATCTGGCTCCGGTTTGAACTCACGCAGTGGCACTGCGGCCTTCCTCAAGAGGAGAATCGATGAAGAAACTGAACAAGGTGGCGATGCTGTTCGCGTCGGCCGCTCTGGTGGCACCGCTGACGGTCTCGGCACAGAACTCGACGCAACAGTGGCGTGCGGCCGACGGCACCGTCTGGAAGAACGGCACGAACGAGTACTGCTGGCGCGCTTCGGGCTGGACGCCGGCGACCGCGAACGCGGCTTGCGACGGCGCGCTGAAGCCGCCCCCGCCCCCGGCACCGGCACCGGCACCGGCACCAGCCCCGGCGCCCGCGCCTGCGCCCGCCCCGGCGCCTGCCCCGGCTGCGGCGCCCCCGG
>JBBION010000023.1:0-2270 GCA_037443345.1 Rubrivivax sp.
CCGTACTGGCGCGCCTTCTCGGGCCGCGCCTGCATGTAGGGCTCGTCGATCTGCACGATGTCGGCGCCGGCGGCGAACAGGTCGCGGATCTCCTCGTTGACGGCGGCGGCATAGTCCATCGCCGCCTCTTCGTCGGTCTTGTAGAAGTCGTTCTGCGCCTGGCAGCTCATCGTGAACGGGCCGGGCACCGTGATCTTGGTCCTGCGCGTCGTGTGCTGCTTCAGGAACAGCAGGTCGTCGACCTCGACGGCGTGCTTGCGGCGGATGCGGCCGACGATGCGCGGCACCGGGTTCGGGTGGCCCGAGCGGTCGAGCGCGGTGCCGGGGTTGTCGATGTCGACGCCCTCGAGCGCGGTGGCGAAGCGGTTGCTGTAGCTCTCGCGGCGGATCTCGCCGTCGGTCACGATGTCGAGCCCGGCGTCTTCCTGCGCGCGGATCGCCAGCAGCGTCGCGTCGTCCTGGGCCTGCTTCAGCCACGGCTCGGGGAGGCGCCACAGCTCCTTCGCGCGCACGCGCGGCGGGAAGCGCCCGGCCAGCTTCGCGCGGTCGATCAGCCAGTCGGGCTGCGGGAAGCTGCCGACGATCGTGGTGGGAAACAGCATCGCGACCTCCGCGCTCGGGTGATGCCCGCATTGAACCGGCGGCGCGGGACGGCGGCCCTCCGGGTCTTCCCGCGGTGGGCGCGGCGCGGCAGGGGTGGCCGAAGCGGCGGCGAAAAACAGTGTTCCGCGCCGGCGCTTCACGCGCGCGGTCCGGTTTTGCTGCAATCGCGAGATGCACGCCTTCACGTTCCAGGCCAACCCGACGCGCGTCGTGTTCGGCGTCGGTGCGCTGCAGCAACTCGGCGCCGAGGTCGAGCGGCTGGGCGCGCGGCGCGCACTGGTGCTGAGCACGCCCGAGCAGGTCGGCAGCGCCGAGCACGTGGCCCGGCTGCTCGGCGAACGCTGCGCCGGCGTGTTCGCTCAGGCCGCGATGCACGTGCCGATCGAGACGGCGCGCGCCGCGCGCGCCGAGGCGCAACGCGTCGGCGCCGACTGCGCGGTCGCCATCGGCGGCGGCTCGACGACGGGCCTGGGCAAGGCGATCGCGCTCGAGTCGGCGCTGCCGATCGTCGCGATCCCGACGACGTATGCCGGCAGCGAGATGACGTCGATCTACGGCATCACGGAAGGCGGCGTGAAGAAGACGGGGCGCGACGCGCGCGTGCGCCCGAAGACGGCGATCTACGACCCCGCGCTGACGCTGACGCTGCCGCTGGCGCTGACGGTGACGAGCGCGCTCAACGCGATCGCGCACGCCGCCGAGGGCCTCTACGCGCACGACGGCAACCCGGTCGTCGCGCTGATGGCCGAGGAAGGCATCCGTGCCAGTGCGGCGGCGCTCGCGCCGCTCGCGGCCGATGCGCAAAGCCTCGACGCACGCAGCGACGCGCTGTACGGCGCGTGGCTGTGCGGCATCGTGCTCGACAGCGTCGCGATGGGGCTGCACCACAAGCTGTGCCACACGCTGGGCGGCAGCTTCGACCTGCCGCACGCGCAGACGCACACCGTCGTGCTGCCGCATGCGCTGGCCTACAACGCCGCCGCGGCGCCCGACGCGATGGCGCGCATCGCACGTGCGCTTCACGCCGCCGATGCGACGCTGTGTGCGCCAGTGGCCGCCGAGGCGGCTCTGGGCGTGCAGCGGCTGGCCGCGCGCCACGGTGCGCCGACCTCGCTCGCCGCGCTGGGCATGGGCGCCGACGGTCTCGACCGCGCCGCGGAGCTGGCGGTGACCCATCAATACCCCAACCCGCGGCCGCTCGAGCGCGACGCGCTGCGCGCGCTGTTGCAGCGCGCCTTCGACGGCGCGCCGCCGGCGCCCTGAACCCCACGCGAGGCCCCGACCATGATCGACAAGATCGTCGCCACCTGCGCCGAGGCGCTGGCCGACGTGCCCGACGGCGCCACCGTGATGATCGGCGGCTTCGGCACCGCCGGGCAGCCCAACGAGCTGATCGACGCGCTGATCGAGCAGGGCGCGAAGGACCTGACGATCGTCAACAACAACGCCGGCAACGGCGACGCCGGGCTGGCGGCGCTGCTCGCGGCGGGCCGGGTGCGCAAGATCGTCTGCAGCTTCCCGCGCCAGGTCGACTCGTGGCACTTCGACCGGCTGTACCGCGAAGGCAAGGTCGAACTCGAGCTGGTGCCGCAGGGCAACCTGGCCGAACGCATCCGCGCCGCCGGCGCCGGCATCGGCGGCTTCTTCACGCCCACCGGCTACGGCAC